>CBDUCE010000007.1:0-35586 GCA_965365575.1 uncultured Gammaproteobacteria bacterium | reverse complement strand
CGACTCCCCGGCACCCGGCGTCACCGCTACCGCTGCTCCCTTCCGGGCCTGACGGAGTTCACGGCTGACCGTCGCGGGGAAGCCGACGCGGACCGGCCGAGATTATGGCCGCTCGGCGGCTCGGATACAATGCGGGACTCAGAATGCCCGTGACAGCTTCAGGAGCAGGTAGCCGCCGTAAAGCGCCAGGATAATGACCGCCTCACTCTTCTGGATGCCGCGCTTGCGAACGAAAAAGACCAGTACAGTCAGGGTCAGGAAGAACAGGAACGGCAGCTCGTAACGCAGCAGGTTGCCATCGAAACGCAGTGTCGAGATCGCCGCGGCCGCGCCGACCGGCACCAGCGTGTCGAATATGTTGCTGCCGATGAGATTACCGACCGACATGCGCGCACGCCCTTTTAGCGCCGCGCCGACCGAAATGGAGAGCTCCGGGAGGCTGGTCCCCAGGCCGATGATGATCACGGCAATCAGGACCTCGCTGATATCGAGCGCGGCCGCTACCGCGATGGCGCCACTCACCGTTAACTCTGCGCTGATTCCGACGATAACCAGGCCGATCAGCAGGTATATCCAGGCTCTCCCCGTGCCGATATGCCCGTCGTCGCCATCCTGTTCGGCGCTTTTTTGCCGGTCTCCAAACAGGGCAGCAAAGTAAATCGCGTAGACGACCAGCAAAGCGAACCCTTCCGCCCTCGTAACCGTGCCATCGAAACCGAAAAGGCCCAGCAGTGCGGCCGAACCGAGCAGGACGCTGCCGTGCTGAATTATCATGGTCCGTGGCAGCGTCAGGTAAGAGAACAAGGCGGCCGTCCCGAGCACGAAGCCGATCTGGCCCAGGGAACTCCCTATCGCGGTACCGACGACGACGTCGGACGCGTCGCCGGCCTGCAGATTGATGATGGCACCATCGAGCGCGATCGCCAGTTCCGGGAGGTCACTACCTATCGACAGGATGGCGACGCCCACGATGAACTCGGAGACGCCGAGCCGCGAAGCGACAGTCACGGCGCCGTGAATGGTCAGCTCCGTACCGAACCAGAGTCCGGCAAGACCGAACAATAGAGCCAGGTATTCCATCGGTCCGCCCTTTAGTCTTCGCGGCGCAGCTCCGCGCTTTGATCCCGTATCGCCTTGAACTCCGAACCCGCCTTCCATTGCGGCCAGCGTCGCGAATTACCGAGATCCTCGATAATCGCCCGGAACAGTTCCATGTCCTGCGCGGCGCCACGAAGATCCCAATCCGGCTCCCAGGCGTCGCAGGTCTGATGGTAGCAGTTGCCGATATAGTCCCTGATCCATTGATCACCGGCGGCGCGTCCGCCCTCGACGAGGTCGGCGCCGCCCGCTATCTGCATGATCAGCAATACCGGAACCCCGCCCCTCGCCAGCGGGAAATGGTCGGCCCGATAGAACAACCCGTTCTCCGGCAGGCTTTCGGGCGTGACGCTGCGACCCTGGGCCGCGGCCGCGTGCGCGAGGTCATCCTCGAGCTCGCTCTGCCCTTCGCCCACGAGCACGACATCGCGGGCCGGACCAGCCGTGTTGAGAATATCGAGGGTCAGGTTCGCAACGGTCTTCTCCAGCGGATAGACCGGGTCCTTTGCGTAAGCGGCCGAACCCAGCAACCCGCTCTCCTCGGCTGTCCAGGCTGCGAAAACCACGCTGCGCTCGAGCGGCGGCCCCGCTTTGAGGACGCGCGCAATCTCGAGTACGCCAGCGACTCCGAGGGCATCATCGTTGGCGCCCGGGCGCACGGTGCGGCCCTGTTCATCGGGCTCGCCGATACCGTAAGCATCCCAGTGAGCAGTGACCATCAGGACTTCGTCAGGGTGCGTCTTGCCGGGGAGTATCGCGAGGACGTTGCTGCTCTCGAAGTGATCCACAGTCACCGCGACATCCGCGGCGAAACTGACACCCTCCATATCGAATGCCTCGAAATCCGGACTGCGGGCGCGGCTACGCAGCGCATCGAGATCGTAGCCAGCACTCTTCATCAACGCTGCAGCCGCATCGCCGTGCAACCAGCCCTGAAGCAAGACCGGAGGCACCGGCTCATCGGCAGAGACGACCGCATAGTTTTCGCCCGGCGACGAGGATGCAACGTTCCAACCGTAACCGGCCGCCTCCGTCTCGTGTATCACCAGCGCGGCGACTGCGCCCCGACGCGCCGCCTCTTCGAACTTGTAGGCCCAGCGACCGTAATAAGTCATACGACGGTTACCGAAACGCCCGGCAGCCGGCTCGCCCGGCTCCGCGGCGAAGTCCGGGTCGTTGACCAGAAACAGCGCTATCTTGCCTTCGAGATCGATATCGCCGTAGTCGTCCCAGTCGCGCTCGGGTGCGTGGGCCCCGAACCCCACGAATACGACCGGCGCATCGATCGCTATTGTGTCGACAGCACGAACGGTGCTTGCTTCGATATCCAGTTTTTGCCGCAGCGGCTGTGGCTCGCCGTCGACGATAAACTGCAGCTTTGGCGGGCCCTCGAACAGCGTGTGGATCATCGGCACGTTGTGTGTCCAGCGCCCATCGGCACCGCCGGGCTCGAGACCGAGCGCGCTGAACTGCTCCACGAGGTACTCGACCGTTTTCCTGCCGCCCGGCGTACCGGGCGCCCGCCCCTCGTACTCGTCCGATGCCAGCTCCCTGACGATAGACGACAGGCGTTCCGTGTCGATCGTCGCCGGCTCCGCATGGGCGAGGCCCGTGCACAGCGCTGCACAAGCCAAAATTCGGTACATCATCGATTACTCCCGATTTCGTTTTGCAAAAATATTCTCCTGCCCGCATTCGATCCCGGCCAACTGGCGAGAATTCGAATCTATGTCAATCCGACCTGCGTCACCGCCCCTTCTTCAAGCTCGTTGAACTCGCGGCCGAAGTCGCCGACAATTCGTCCTCCGCAGCAATCACTTGTGCAAGTGTCCTGCACACCCGGGCACCGTTAGTTGGTCACGCGCCTATACCCAGACGCGATGTGCTGATTCGCGGTAATCGAGTACAACCGGAGAGATGGCAGCATGCAGTTCCTGTTCCATGTTTTGCTGATTACCTCGATATTATCAGTCGCCGCTTGCGGGTCCGGGTCCCACGAACCAGCGACGAGCGAGACCGATATGCCCAACTCACTCTACGAGCCGTTTGCCGAGCTGTCTACTGCCGCGCCCGTTGCCGAGAAACGGCCGGTCGAGATCGACCAGCATGGAATCAAACGGGTCGACAACTATGCCTGGATGCGCGACGAGAACTGGCAGGAGGTCCTGCGCGACCCGGAAGAGCTCGACGCGGACATTCGCAAACATCTCGACACCGAGAACGCGTATTACGAGAAAGCTAACCTCGACCTCGAGGCGCTGCGTGATCAGCTGTTCGAGGAGATGCGCGGCCGTATCAAGGAAGACGACAGTACGGTACCGGCTGCCGACGGAGATTTCGCTTACGCTGTCCGTTTTCGTGATGGCGGCGAGTACCCCGTCTTCGTGCGTTTCCCGCGCAACGGAGGCGACGAGACGATCCTCTACGACGGCGACCTCGAGGGCGAAGGCGAAGAGTTCTTCCGGATCGCAGCCGTCGATCACTCACCGAATCACGAGCTCATCGCGTACGGCGTTGACCGGCTCGGATCCGAGTACTACGACATTCGCATCCGTGCGGTCGGGACCGGCGAGGAATATGCAGAGACGGTACCGTCGACTGATGGCTCCGTGGCCTGGGCCGCCGATTCGAAATCCTTCTACTACGTAGAGCGGGACGACAACCAGCGTCCCAAGCGCGTCAAGCGCCATAGCCTCGGTACGGACCCGGCCGAGGACCTGCTCGTCTACGAGGAGCCCGACGATAGTTTCTTCCTGGACGTCGATAAATCGCAGAGCAACGAATACATACTGATCAGCGTTCGTAAAGGTACGTCGAGCGAGTACCGTTACCTGCCCGCTAACGCCGAACCCGGTGCGGAGCCCGTGCTAGTCGCGCCGCGGCGCAAAGGCGAGCTCTATTCCGTCGAGCATGCGGGCGACTATTTCTATATCCACACCAACGCCGCGGACGCGGTTGACTTCAAGATAATGCGCGCCCCGGTGTCCGATCCGGGCCGCGAGAATTGGGAGGATTGGCTGCCGCACGAGGCCGGCACGTACATCAGCGCATTCGCTACGTTCAAGGACCGTCTCGTGCGACTTGAACGGGAAAGTGCGCTGCCTCGAATCGTCGTCTCGGATTACGCGCAGGAGGACGTCTACGAGATCAACTTCGATGACGCTGCTTATCATCTCGGCCTGTTGCAGGGTTATGAGTTCGACACCATGAACCTGCGGTTCACGTACGAGTCGCCGGCGACGCCCGAGCAGATCTTCGACTTCGACATGGCGACGCGCGAGCGGGTTCTGCGTAAGGTCCAGGAAATACCGAGCGGTCACGAACCCGAGCTGTACGCCGTTGAGCGCTTCTTCATCACGGCCGATGACGGCGCCGAGGTCCCCGTTACGGTACTCAGACTCAAGTCCACGCCGATCGACGGTACGGCGCCGCTGTTGTTATACGGCTACGGCAGCTACGGCGCGACCATGCCGGCCTCGTTCAACACGAGCATTCTCTCGCTCGTCGACCGGGGCGTCGTTTACGCCGTCGCTCACGTTCGTGGCGGCGCAGCGAAGGGCCGACAGTGGTATCTCGATGGCAAGCTCGACAAGAAAAAGAACTCCTTCTCCGACTTTGCGAACGCTGCGGAAGAATTGCAGGAGCGCGGCTACGGTCTCAAGGGCGCGACCGTGATCTACGGCGGATCAGCCGGCGGCCTGCTGGTGGGCGCTACTCTGAACCTTCGACCCGACCTGTTCGGAGGGGCTATTGCGGCCGTGCCATTCGTCGACGTGATCAACACGATTTCCGATGCCGAATTGCCCCTGACGCCACCCGAATGGGTCGAATGGGGTGATCCCATCAACGATCCGAAAGCGTATGCCACGATCGCAGCCTACTCCCCCTACGAGAACATCCGCGACGATATCGATTATCCGCCCGTGCTCGCGACCGGTGGCCTGACCGACTACCGCGTGACCTACTGGGAACCGTCCAAGTGGATTGCCCAAATGCGAGACGATGCGAGCGGCGGACCGTTCTTCCTGAAGATGAACATGGAAGCCGGTCACGCCGGCTCCGCAGCACGATTTGAGCGCATGAGAGAGCGAACGCACGACTACGCGTTCGCGCTCAAGATATTCGGTCTGACGGAGCGTGCGCCCGTCAGCCACGACCGTAAGGGTCGCTGAAAGGCTTTATAGATAGGGAGTTTCGTCGGTATCGAACTCGACTTCGGAACTGGCGCTCGCGGGCAGCTTGGCCATTGCCTCCTTCAGCATTTCGACGTGTTCCGTCTCCTCGTCACGAAGCTCGGTGAACAGTTTTATGACCTCCGGATCAGTGATGCCGGCCAAGGCCATGTCGTAGAAGTCGTGGGCTTTCTTCTCGGCGGCAAGACCGACCTCGAATGCCTGGACGGTAGACATGCCCCGGCGTACTTCACCCATCTCCGGGGCCTCGACGTCGTACAGGTCATCCAGCGAGACTTTCGCGGGGGTATCGCCGAACAACGCCTCTCGCCGTTCTTGAATCTCGCGGCCATGCTTCTCCTCGTTTTCGGCCATCGAGGCGAAGAAGGCTCCGGCATCGTAGCCACCAGTATGGCCGAGCTGGGAGGCAAACATCTTGTAGCGCTCGTACGCTTCCAGTTCGATCAGCGTGGCGAGGTCGAGGGCGTCCATCAGGCTGAGCTTGGACAGGTCAAGACGGGTGGACATTGAATGGTCTCCTGATCTGGGTTTGACGTTCCGGGGCGGATCGGATTTACATTGCAGCAGCGCCCGGACACGTTGTATAGGTGAAAGTACGTAATCACCGCGCGATAGTGGCGCCAGACGAACCGGAAAAGCGCAGCTGACAGCAGAAGCCGTTTTCCCTGTCTCTCCTTGCGTGTTCGAAGCGCGAGTTGTAGAAATACCGTACCGGCGGGTGTCCCGCCGAAACAAAAAGAAAGAGGAGTGCTCATGAAGCAAGCAAAAAACGAACTACCCACTCGTCTCGAAGCTGGCGGAGTCTGCTTTCAGGGCCACGACTGGGGTGGCATCAACGTTGCTCGCATCCGGTTCCCTGCCGGTGCAGATGCGACTCCGTTGCTCGAGGGATTGCCGGACAATCTATGCCAGTGCCCGCACTGGGGAACCGTCGTCAAAGGGTCGATTCATGTAACCTATGCAGACGGCACTGAAGAGACGGTAAACGCCGGCGAGGTTTACTACTGGCCGCCGGGACACACAGTCAGAGTTGACGAGGATTACGAAGCAATTGAGTTCAGTCCCAGCGACCAGATGGGTGAACTTATGAATCACCTCGAAGCAAAACTGAAAGGCTGAATGCTCTCGATTCATGAATGCACCGGGGTCCCGATTCAGGTGGACCCCGGTGCCTCATAGCCGTTGGACAAGATGGAGCGGTTGACATTGTCGATACCATTGGCAGCCGGGTCCGACAGTCCCTGGCTGTCCAACCCGATACGAACACCTCCCAAGCAGTCGGCCATGCGAACGGCCAGACCCATGACCCCAAGAGACTGCTTTTGCCGAAAGAAGCCTGGAGCGTTCAATCGATCTATTACGCCCACCCTAATTTGTCTACTGCGTCGCTGTTTTGTTGGAGCTCAGCCTCTATATTGTAAAGCGCAAACACTTTCGGAGAACGACGTGTCGAGGCAGACGCTGGACAAGATCGAGCACGAATTAGAACAAATGAACGTCAATCTGGCCGACGCGAACGACATTGCGATGCTGGCAGCATTCAGACAAATCCCTCCTGAACTCGACAATGACAGCAGGAAAGCACTTGAACTGCTGCGCGACAAGATGATGAAACGAGCAAGGGCCCGGGCTGACGATCTGCTTGCCTGTGAATTGGTGTGATGGGGATTGTCGTTTCGCGGGTTCACCCCTGAGGGACGCACTCTGACTGCGCCCGTCGAACAGGGCCCTCATCCTCCACCACACTCGGCGAGAAAACGAAAAGGCCCCACGAGGGGGCGTTCCACCGAATTGACGGAGGGGATGGTCGCTTCGCGACCGGGCATGCCGCTTCGCGGCTGCGCCCGTCGAACAGGATTCTCATCCGCCACCACACTCGGCGAGAAAACGAAAAGGCCCCACGAGGGGGCGTTCCACCGAATTGACGGAGGGGATGGTCGCTTCGCGACCGGGCATGCCGCTTCGCGGCTGCGCCCGTCGAACAGGATTCTCATCCGCCACCACACTCGGCGAGAAAACGAAAAGGCCCCACGAGGGGGCCTTTTCGTTTTCTGGCGGAGAGGGGGGGATTCGAACCCCCGGTACGGTATCACCGTACACTCGCTTTCCAGGCGAGCACCTTAAACCACTCAGCCACCTCTCCGTATTTTCTACTCCGTCGGCGCTATGCGCGGCGGCAGATCCAGGCACGGCGATCCTTTCGGCCGCTCGGGTCTCGGATTGGCCTCCGGGACCGGCATTTCCAGATACGGCTGCGGCGTATCCAGGTCCTCCGGTGTCCTCAAGCGCTCGTGCTCCACTGCCTCCTGGTACCGGCGTGGATCGTCGCACGTCAGGTCAACCTCGCCGCCGCATGCCGACAGCGCGGCCAGGAAGCTGAGCAAGACTGTCAACATCAAGCCTCTGGCTGTGCGAATCCGCATCAGGCGCCTGCCTCCACGCCAACACCCGACATCGCTGCTCGCATCTGATCGTGGTACTGCTCGCTGAACTCGGTCAGCGGCAGCCGAATATGCGGTGAAATCAATCCCATTTGGCAGACCGCCCACTTGACGGGAATCGGATTCGACTCCAAAAACAATGCGTCGTTCAGTGGTTGCAAGCGATCGTCGATCGCTTTCGCCGCATCGTGTTCCCCGGCGCTCGCGAGCCGACACAGCTCCGCCATCTGCGCCGGAACGACGTTGCCGCTTACCGTCACGACGCCGTGTCCGCCCTGCTCGATAAACGGCAATACCGTGAAGTCATCGCCGCTGAAGAGGCCGAAATCGGTCGGCACCAGCGCCTGGATGTCGCGCAGACGGTCGATGTCTCCGGTCGCTTCCTTGATGGCCCGGATGTTCTCGTGCTCTGCGAGCCGCGCCACCGTGTCGGGCAACAGGTCCGATGCCGTACGGCCGGGCACGTTGTACAGCATCAACGGCTTGTCGACAGCATCCGCCACGGCGGAAAAGTGGCGGTACATGCCTTCCTGAACCGGTTTGTTGTAATACGGGACCACCACGAGGTACCCGAAGATGCCCGTATCGCGCACGGCCACCGACAGATCCACCGTCTGGGCCGTGGAATTCGAACCGGTGCCGGCAATGATGGGTAAACGCCCGTCCGCAAGCTCGACGGCACGCGTGATGAGCTCGATATGTTCGTCGGTCGCCAGCGTCGCAGACTCGCCCGTCGTCCCGGCTACGACCAGGCCATCGCTCCCTTCTGCAACGTGAAATTCGATCAGCCTCTTGAGAGCCGCGTAATCGACCCGATTATGGTCATCGAACGGCGTCACAAGGGCGACCAGGCTGCCCTTAAGCACAGGTTGTCCTCGCTTAAAATGAGGCGGCGATGTTACTGTTCACGGTCGGTGCTGGCAAGAAACCCGGCAAATCCGGTAATCGCTGGACGGCGCGCAAGCGGCGGCCCCGCATTCTGAACGACAACTATTTACTATAAAATCTAAAAAAATGACACAACTCATTGTTTTATCAGCAATTGGTTCCGACCGAACCGGCATGGTTCAGGATATCACCGAGGTCATTCTCAATTGCGGCGGCAATATCGAAGAAAGCCGCATGACCACGCTCGGCACCGAGTTTGCGATGCTGATGCTGGTGTCCGGCAACTGGCACACGCTCAATCGCCTCGAAAAAGGGCTCGAGAAACTCGACGACGGCAACCTGACCTTCACCATCCGCAAGACGGGCGAACCCGAGGTCAAGCAGGATCGCATGCCCTACGCCGTCGACGTCGTGAGCCTCGACCATGAGGGGATCGTGTTCAGCCTCGCGAACTTCTTCGCATCCCACAACATCGAGATAGCGGACGTCGCGACACGCAGTTATCCGGCCGCACACACGGGCGCGCACATGTTCGCTGTGCAAATGGCCGTGAACGTGCCCTCGTCCATTCACATCGCCCAGCTGCGCGAGGAATTCCTTGAATTGAGTGACCGGCTCAATCTCGACGCCATACTCGAGCCGGTCAAGACCTGAAACCCGCTGTTAAGGAGATACCAGTGAGCGGACCCACGATGAATCGAGTCGTCGCCGATTTCACGGCCGTGTCAACGGGCGACAAGAAAGTGCGTTTGAAGGACCTGCGCGGTAAGAATGTCGTCATTTACTTCTACCCGAAGGACAGCACACCCGGTTGTACGCTGGAAGGCCAGGATTTCAGCGACCTGCATGCTCGCTTCAAGCGGCAGAACACGGTGATCCTGGGCGTGTCCAAGGACAGCGTTGCCTCCCACGAGAAGTTCAAGGCGAAGCAGAAATTCCCGTTCGATCTGCTGTCGGATTCCGACGGCAAGCTGTGCGAAAAATTTGACGTCGTTCGCGAAAAAAACATGTACGGACGCAAGTTCATGGGTATCGAGCGCAGCACGTTTCTCATCGACGCGAAGGGCAAGCTGCGCCGCGAATGGCGCAAGGTAAAGGTCAAGGGGCACGCCGAAGAAGTGCTTGCGGCCGTCAAGGAACTTGACCAGTAAGCCTAATGAAATCAGTAGACTAGCTGCTCAGCCTGTTCCGGCCACGGTAAAATTGCCGCCGCCAGGGCCGTTTCAACAGGTATCATTGGGAACGGTTCTAAAAGTACTCAGTCGGATATACCAGGACACCTTCAATTGGGCCGCTACCTTGATCGGACGCATATTCAATAAAGTCGCCTTGTCATTGCTGTTGTCGCTGCTGGTTGTGACCAGCGGCGCCGGGGCCGATGACATCAAGCTGCCGGACATGGGAAGCCCGGCCGATGCCGTGCTGTCCAAGTCGGATGAGGCGCGGCTCGGGCGCGCGATCATGGCGCAGATTCGCCTTACAGGGCGGGTCGTCGAAGACCCCCTGGTCACCGAGTACATCAACGAAGTGGGCGGACGCATTGCCGCCCAGGCGAACGACGGCAGCCAGAGCTTCAGGTTCTTCGTCATCGACGACCCGAACATCAACGCCTTTGCTCTCCCCGGCGGCTACATCGGCGTGCACACCGGCTTGCTCGATGCCAGCCGCAATGAAGACGAACTCGCCGGCGTACTGGCGCACGAGGTCGCACACGTTACGCAACGCCACATCGCGCGAGCGATTCACGCCAGCCAGCGCCAGAGCATCATTACCACCGCGCTGATGCTGGGGGCCATCCTGGCCGGGGTCGCGTCCGGCGACAGCGATGCCGCGCAGGCAGGCATGGTGGTCGCCCAGGGCAGCGCGGCACAGCAGCAGATCAACTTCACCCGCAGCAATGAGTACGAAGCCGATCGCATCGGGATCCGGGCGATGGCGGATGCCGGCTTCGACCCTCATGGCATGGCGTCGTTTTTCGAGGTCATGTCGCGACAGTCCCCGGCCGACGTCAACATGCGGATGCCCGAGTTTCTGCGCACCCACCCCGTCACGACACAGCGCATCGCGGAAGCAAGAAACCGGGCGCGCGAGTACCCGCGCAGGCCGAGTAACGACAGCATCAATTACGGCATCGCCCGCGTGCGGATGAAAGTCGATAGCTTCGACACGGACAAAGCGGCAATCAATTACTTCGAGTCACGCGGCTACGAACAGCAAAACGATATCGAGAAATACGGGCGCGCCGTCGCCTACCAGCGCGCGGGCCGCCACCGTGATGCAAACAGGATTTTCGAGGAACTCCTGGAGCGCAACCAGAAGGTCATCGCCTACCACATCGGCGTCGGCGAAACACAGCTTGCGCTGGAGCAGAATGATCGCGGTATTGCCACCTTCGAACGCGCCGTCAGCCTGTTTCCGCGCAACGTGCCACTGGTCATTCACTACGGCGAAGGCTTGTTACAGCTCGGGCAGGCCGACAAGGCGCACAAGATTCTGCTCGACCTGATGAACAACGTGCCGCCGACCCCCGAGCAGGTGCGGTTGATCGCGAGAGCGGCGAACGATGCAGGCGATACCGCGGAAGCGCTTTACTATCTTTCCGAGTACCACCTCATGACCGGCAACCTCGTTGGCGGCATCAATTTCCTGCAACGCGCACTCGCGCTTCCCGAACTTCAGGAAATCCAGCGAATTCGCTTCCAGGCCCGCATCGATTTCATTCGCGAATACATGAGCGAAGAACAGCTCAAGCAATTGCAGCGCACCCAGCCCGTGGGTGCATCCGCGCGCAACTTCAATTGATCGTCGCGGGCACTCATCACCGATGGCACGCGCAGAGCAACCCCCCTTCATGAAACGCCTGATTCCCCTGGTCGCGCTTGTTGCGGCCGGTTGCGCCAGCAATTCGCCGGCAGATGCCGACAATCCGGAAACAGCGGTACGCGCAGAATACGACCCCCTCGAACCCCTCAATCGCAGCATGTACGCCATTAACGATGCCTTCGACCGCGTAACACTCAAACCGATCGCGCGCGGCTACAAGGCCGTAGTGCCGGAGTTCGCGCGGCGCGGCGTGACGAACTTTTCGCGTAACCTGTTCACGCCCCGCTCCGCCGTCAACAATTTTCTGCAGGGCAAGCCAGGGCCGGGTTTCAGCGAACTGGGCCGTTTCATCATCAACAGCACCCTCGGCATCGGCGGTCTCATCGACGTGGCCACGGCACAGGGAATGCCGGAGTACGACGAGGATTTCGGCCAGACTCTGGCCGCCTGGGGCATCCCCGAAGGTCCGTATGTCTTCATCCCGATACTCGGCCCCAACACGCTGCTCGATGCCGCATCGACGCCGGTCGATATCCTGTCCGACCCGCTCATCTACTATGACAATTCGTCAGTCCGCGACAAGGTCTATGGGCTACGCGTAATCGATCTGCGCATGCGCCTGCTGACTGCCGAGACGTTGCTTGAAGACTCGAAGGACCCCTATCTGACCGTGCGCGAATCCTACCTGCAGAACCGGCGCTTCCAGGTCTACGACGGCGATCCGCCCAGCACGGATGAAGAAGAAGATCTGTTCGATGAGTTCTTCGAAGAGGAATGAAGCGCCGCTCAGCCGCCGGGCGCCTCGATGAAGCCCGCCCACCGCTCGCCACGCTTCAGTAGCTGCTCTACCTCGGTGGTGCGTGCGATGGCGAGAATACGCTCGGGCATCGATAGAAAGCGGATTTCTCGGACAGTGTGATTCGCCCAGGTTATCCACTCGAGCAGCAACGCGAGCCCGGCCGAATCCGCCCTCGAAACGCCCGCCAGATCCACCTCGATCCGCGTGTGCTGTTCGAACGGCTCTTCACTGGCGTGCAGGATACGCTCGGCAGTTTCGAACGTCATCTCGCCAGACAGCTCGAAACGCCCCTCGCCCAGATCCTGCAGGTCGAACTTACTCATCCGGCCTGGAACTGGCCTCGGACTCCAGGCGGTCGATCACGGCCTGCAGGCTCGACGCGCGTATTTCGGAATCGAGTTCCGTCCGAAAGTTGCTGACGTAAGACACGCCCTCGACCTTGACGTTGAAGATCAACCAGCGGTCGCCACGATTCACGAGGTCATAATGCACCGGTACCTGCGTACCGTCGTTAAGCGTGACGTTTGTCTTTACAAGCGAGCGCCTTGCCGACGTGTCGCCACGAAACTCGATGACTTCGATCTGATCTTCGTCGAATTCGAGCAGTCCGTCGGCATATTTCCTCAACAGGGAATTGTAGAAAGCACTGATGAAGCGTTCGCGCTGCTCGTCGCTCGCAGTACGCCAATGCTTGGCCAACACCAGTTGCGCGGCCAGCTTGCGGTCGAACCTGGGCAACATGATATCGTCGATCAGGGCGTACAGTTCGTCGCGGTTCTCGGCCAGCTCCTCTTTGCGGCCACTGAGCTTCTCGGAGAGCTCCGCTACCGCTCCTTCAATGACCGCGTCGGGTGAACCGGGATTGGCAAAGACCGCCGATACGAACAACAGGCAGGCGGCGGAAGCCGCCGGCAGGCACCAGTTAATTCGAGCCATCATCGGACCCTCCTCTTACCAGGAACTTGCCGATCAGGCTCTCCAGCACGATCGCCGATTGCGTCAGCAGGATTTCGCTACCGTCTTCGAGGTAGAACTCGGAACCGCCTGCCTGCAGTCCGATGTACTGGCTGCCCAGGAGACCCGCCGTCAGAATACTCGCATCGGAGTCTTCCGGAATCTGGTCGTAGCGCGCATCGATATCCATCGTTACGACCGCGTCCAGTGCGGCAGGATCGAAATCGATACGCGTTACGCGTCCGATCGTGACGCCGGACATGGAGACCGGGGCTCGCGCCCGGAGGCTGCCAACGTTGTCGAAGCGCGCCGTGATCTTGAAGGTCTCGTCGGCTGAGAAATCCTCGCCACCTGTCGTCTGTGTGGTCAGGAAGAACAACGCGCCCATACCGAGCAGCGCGAAAAGGCCTGTACCCAGTTCTACCGTGCGTGTCTGTTGCATAAATCGTTCCCTATATGGCCACGGCAGTGATCATGAAATCGAATATCAGCACCACGATGGCTGTAATTACAACGGTTCGTGTCGTTGCGCGCCCGACACCTTCGGCGGTCGGAATCGCATTATATCCTTCCCAGACCGCCAGCAGGCTCGCGGCAATTCCGAAGACGATGCTCTTGACGATTCCCTCGTTGATGTCGGCCACTTCCACCGATTGTTGCATCTGCTGCCAGAAAGAACCCACATCGACGCCGAGCCGCGCCACGCAGACCAGGTGGGCGCCGAGCAGACCCACCATGCTGAATATGGCGGCGAGCAACGGCATCGCCACGACACCGCCGAGAAACCGCGGTACAACCACCCGCCGGATGGGATTCACCGCCATCATCTCCATGGCCGAAAGCTGGTCCGTCGCCTTCATCAGCCCGATTTCCGAGGAGAGCGCGGTGCCCGCCCGCCCTGCGAACAGGAGTGCGGTGATCACCGGCCCGAGTTCCTTGACCAGCGCGAGTGCGGCGACGGCACCCACCGAATCTTCTGCGTTGAAGCGGGACAGGTTGGAAAAGCCCTGCAGGCCCAAAACGGCGCCCACGAAGAAACCGCAGATAATAATGATGACAAGCGACAGCGCGCCCGCATTGTGGATCTGCGCAACGACCAGGCCGAATCGCCGCCAGATTACCGTCGGCGAATGCATGAGCAGCCGCAAAAAGAACAGCTGCAGCGCGCCGAAGGTGCGCACGAAATCGAACATGGTGTAATAGAGATCCCGGAACATGCCTGCTATTCCGTATCTCGCCCGAGGAGCTGTTCCGCGTAGTCGGGGGCGTCATAGTGAAATGCAACCGGACCGTCCGCCATGCCGTGCATGAACTGCCGCACGAGATCCGAAGACGCCTTGCTCAATTCGTCAGGGCTGCCCGACGCGGCCACCTTGCCCCTGGAAATCAGGTAGCTGCAATCCGCGACCGTCGAAATCTCCTGAACGTCGTGGCTGACGATAATGCTCGTGATGCCGAGTGCATCGTTCATCCTGCGGACCAGGCGTACGATGACGCCCATCGAGATCGGATCGAGCCCGACGAATGGCTCGTCGTAAATAAGAATGTCCGGGTCCATTACCATTGCGCGGGCCAGCGCCACACGCCGCGCCATGCCACCGGACAACTGCTGCGGCATCATGTCGGCAGCCCCGCGCAGGCCGACCGCGTGCAGCTTGGTGAGTACGACGTGGCGGATGAGCCGGTTGGTCAGTCGCGTGTGCTCGCGCAGCGGAAACGCCACGTTCTCGAATACGGACAGGTCGGTGAGCAGCGCGCCATTTTGGAACAGCATGCCGAAACGCTTGCGCATCTCGTACAGTGCGGTCTGGTTCAGCGTGGCGATGTCCACACCATCGACCAGAATGACGCCGTGGTCCGGCACGATCTGGCGCGTTATCAGCCGCAGCAGTGTGGTCTTGCCGGTGCCGCTCGGGCCCATGATTGCCGTCACCTGCCCGCGCTTGATGGTCAGGTTCAGGCCATTGAAGATCTTGCGCGCCCCGAACGAATAGTCGAGGTCGTGAATCTCGATAAGATTATCGGAGACTGCATCCATGGCGGTTCTGGTCCAGACGGCAGCGTTGTTGCCGAGGCCGGGAAAGCGCGCAGCATACCAAAAAACTTGGCCTCCGGAACAAAATGGGACTAAAATAGTCCTCTTTAATTCACGGCGGGAACGGCGAATGCTCAGGATCAGCAAACTCACCGATTACGGCACCGTGCTGCTGGCTCACCTGGCCCGGAATCCGGACGCGGTCTGCAGCGCGGCGGAGATTGCTGCGCGCACCGGAATTTCGCTGCCCACGGCGAGCAAGTTGCTCAAGTCGCTGGCCCGTAACGGGCTCGTTACATCGACGCGCGGCGCGAATGGCTGGTACAAGCTCGCCCGTGACGCCAACTCGATCAGCGCCGCGGAAATCATCGATGCGCTGGAGGGGCCCGTATCGATTACCGAGTGCAGCGCCTCCGACAGTCATTGCGACATCGAGGAAGTCTGCGGCGTGGGCAACGCCTGGCAGCGGATCAATGTCGCCATACGCGACGCCCTGCACGAGGTGAGCCTCGTCGACCTGTTGCGCTCGAGCAGCCCGGTGCCCCGATTCCGGTTCGCCGGACTGCCCATCAACGTTGAGGAAAAGACCTGAATCCATGGCCACTGAATCCGAAAACATCGAGAATCTCGTAAACCGGCGCTACAAGCACGGCTTCGTCACCGATATCGATAGCGAAGGCCTGCCGCCCGGCCTGGACGAGGACGTCGTTCGTGCAATCTCGGCGCGCAAGAACGAGCCGGAGTTCATGCTCGAATGGCGGCTGCGGGCCTACCGTTTGTGGCTGGAAATGACGGAGCCCGAATGGGCGCATGTCCACTACCCGCGCATCGATTTCAACGAGATCTCGTATTTCTCGGCGCCGAAGTCCGACAAGGACCGGCCCAAGAGCCTCGATGAGGTCGACCCCAAGTTGCTGGAGACCTACGACAAGCTCGGCATACCGCTGCACGAACGTGCCCGGCTCGCCGGCGTCGCAGTCGACGCGGTATTCGACAGTGTTTCCGTAGCGACGACGTTCAAGGAGAAGCTTTCCGAAGCCGGCGTGATCTTCTGCTCGTTCTCCGAGGCGGTCCAGAAGCACCCTGAACTGGTCCGGAAATACCTGGGCAGCGTGGTGCCGCAGCGCGACAACTTCTTCGCCGCACTGAATTCCGCCGTATTCAGCGACGGCTCGTTCGTCTACGTGCCCAGGGGCGTGCGCTGCCCGATGGAGCTGTCGACCTATTTCCGCATCAACGCGGCCAATACCGGCCAGTTCGAGCGCACGCTGATCGTCGCCGACGAAGGCAGCTACGTCAGCTATCTCGAGGGTTGCACGGCGCCCATGCGCGACGAAAACCAGCTGCATGCGGCCGTCGTCGAACTGGTCGCGCTGGAGGGCGCGGAAATCAAGTACTCGACCGTTCAGAACTGGTATCCGGGCGACGAAAACGGCAAAGGGGGCATCTACAACTTCGTCACGAAGCGCGGCGATTGCCGCGGCGCGGATTCGAAGATCTCCTGGACCCAGGTGGAGACCGGTTCGGCGATCACTTGGAAGTACCCCAGCTGCATTCTGCGCGGCGACAATTCGGTCGGCGAGTTCTACTCGGTCGCGGTTGCGAACAACTTTCAGCAAGCCGATACGGGCACGAAGATGATCCACATCGGCCGCAATACGAGCAGCACGATCGTTTCGAAGGGCATCTCCGCCGGGCACGCACAGAATGCGTACCGCGGCCTGGTTCGGGTAATGCCGCAGGCGCGTGACGCACGCAATCACACGCAGTGCGACTCCCTCTTGATCGGCAAGGATTGCGGTGCGCACACGTTTCCCTACATGGAAATCAAGAACCCGTCCGCACGGGTGGAACACGAAGCGACGACCTCCAAGATTTCCGCGAACCAGTTGTTTTATTGCCGGCAGCGCGGAATATCCGAAGAGGACGCCGTCAACATGATCGTCAACGGCTTCTGCAAGGAAGTCTTCAAGGAATTACCCATGGAATTCGCCGTCGAAGCGCAGGCCCTGCTCAATGTGAGCCTCGAAGGCGCCGTCGGCTAGGAAGGAACGATGCTTGAAATCAAAGATTTGAAAGCCAGCACGGGCGATACCCCGATTCTCAATGGCCTGTCACTGTCGGTGAAGGCGGGCGAAGTTCACGCCATCATGGGCCCGAACGGCTCCGGCAAGAGCACGCTCGCACAGGTCATCGCCGGCCACGAGGACTACGCTGTCACCAGCGGCTCTGTCACCTACAAGGGGCAAGACCTGCTGGAACTGGAACCCGAGGAACGCGCCCGGGAAGGCATCTTTCTCGGCTTCCAGTATCCCGTCGAGATACCGGGCGTGAACAATGCCTACCTGCTGAAGGCCGCGCTCAATGCCAAGCGCAGGCACCACGGGCAGGACGAGGTCGACGCGTTCGAGTTTCTCAAACTCGCGAAAGAGAAGATGGCGCTACTCGGCATGGACCCCAAGTTCCTCAACCGAGGCGTCAACGAGGGCTTCTCCGGCGGTGAGAAGAAGCGCAACGAAATCCTGCAGATGGCGATGCTCGAACCCGAACTGGCAATACTGGACGAGACCGACTCGGGCCTCGACATCGATGCGCTGAAAGCAGTAGCCCAGGGTGTCAATGCACTGCGCAGTCCGGACCGGGCCATCGTCCTCGTCACGCACTACCAGCGTCTGCTCGACTATGTCGAACCGGACGTGGTGCATGTACTGTCCGGCGGCAAGATCCTGCGCTCCGGCGACAAGTCGCTGGCGCTCGAACTCGAGGAAAAGGGCTACGACTGGGTCAGGGAGGCTGCAACCGCATGACCGCGACCTCCTTTCCCGACAAGGCGCTGGCTACGGCGGTCCGGGAACTGCCTGACAACGCACTCGCAGCGAACCGCCAGGCCGCGCTCGCGCGCTTCCTCGAGCGGGGCTTTCCGACCACGCGTCTCGAGGACTGGAAATACACGGACCTTTCGGCCGTTGCGGACATTAGCCAGCGGTGGCTGGAAAACGGTGCCCCGATGCCCTCCGCCGCCGCCGTTGACGACCGGATCGCGGAGATCCGTGGCGCCATCGATATCGACTGGATCATCATCTGCAATGGCGCGATCAGGCACGGCAGGGAAGGCTTCAGCAACGCGGGCCCCAGCATTGCGACCTTCAGTGAACTTGCACACGTTCCGGGCTTCGACCACCCACTGGCCGATCTCAACGCGGCCTTGTTGCCCGACGGGCTCCACATTCGCGTCGGCGCCAACACCACGCACGAGCGACCGCTGGGCCTGCTCGTCGTCGACGGCGCCGATTCGCAGCCGGGCGTCACCCAGACGCGCATCAGGATAGAACTCGAGGAAGGAGCACAGGCGCAGTTTGTCGAATACCACACGTCGATCGGCGACTCTGACCATTACGCTAACAGCATCGTGGAGCTGTCACTGGCAGCGGGCGCTGCCGCGGACTACGTGCGCATCCAGAGCCGTGACCGGAATCACACGCAGACGCATCGCACGGCCATTCGGCTCGAAGCCTCGAGCACGGTCCGATACAGCGGATTCGACCTGGGCGGGCGCCTTGTCAGGAACGACCTCGACATCGATATCGCGGGCAAGGAAGTGGCCGCGCTCGTCGGCGGCCTGTATATCGCCGATGACGGGCAGCACATCGATAATCATATCCGCATCGACCACCGTGTCGGCCCCGCACGCTCGATACAGGAGTATCGCGGTATTCTCGGCGGGCGCTGTCGCTGCGTCTGGAACGGCAAGGCGCTCGTACAGGCGGGCGCCGACGGCACCGATGCCGAGCAGTCGAATCACAACCTGCTCCTGAACGACCGCGCCGAGATCGACGCCAAGCCGGAACTCGAGATATACGCCGACGAGGTCAAGTGCAGCCACGGTACCACCGTCGGGCAGCTCGACGACGCAGCCCTGTTCTACCTGCGATCGCGAGGCCTCGACCGGCAAGCAGCCAAGCGGATGCTGACGCGTGCTTTCGGTGCCAGTATCGTGAGCCGATCGCCGATCGCGATTGCAGCCGATCACCTGTCGGAGATGGTCGAGCAGCGGCTCTCCAGGCTTACCGACGGTGACGAAGCATGACGCACGCCCAGCCACTCACTGACGCGCAGTCCGTCGTCGCGGCGTGCCGCGCCGACTTCCCGGCGCTCGACCAGGACGTAAACGGGCATCGTCTCGTATACCTCGACAGCGCTGCATCGGCCCAGCAACCGGCCGCCGTTATCGATGCGATCGCGCGCTATGAGCGTCACGACCACGCCAACGTGCATCGCGGCGTGCATACGCTGAGCCACAGGGCGACAGACGCCTACGAGGGCGCTCGCGAAACGCTCCGCGCTTTCATCAATGCGGCCGGCACGACCGAGGTGGTATTCACCAGCGGCACGACGGAATCCATCAACCTCGTGGCGCAGAGCTTCTGCCGCCCGAAGCTCGGCCCGGGCGACAAGGTGCTCATCACCCATCTCGAGCATCACGCCAACATCGTACCCTGGCAGCTGGTCTGCGAGCAGACCGGCGCGGAACTCGTCGTTGCGCCGATCAACGACCGGGGCGAACTCGAACTCGACGCGCTTTACGCGCTCATGGACGACGCAGTCCGATTACTGGCGGTCTCGCACGTCTCCAATGCGCTGGGCACGATCAATCCGATCAAGGACATCATTTCTGAAGCGCATTCCCGGAATATTCCGGTGCTCGTTGACGGCGCCCAGGCGGTTCCTCACATGAAGGTCGACGTGAGAGATCTCGATTGCGATTTCTACGCGTTTTCCGGGCATAAAATGTTCGGCCCAACGGGTACCGGCGTACTCTATGGCAAAGAGGCGTTGCTCGACGCCATGCCCCCGTACCAGGGCGGCGGTGACATGATCCTGGAAGTCAGTTTCTCGGGAACGACGTTCAACGAACTCCCCTACAAGTTCGAAGCGGGCACACCGAATATCAGCGGGGTGGTCGGCTTCGGCGCGGCGGCAAAATATCTCGAGGATCTCGGGATGCAGAATGTCGAGGCCTGGGAAAACGAGCTATTGCAGTACATGACGCAGCAGCTTGCCGCGATTGAGGGCATTCGATTGATCGGCACGGCCGCGCACAAAGCCGGCGTGCAGTCTTTCCTGGTGGGTGACATACACCCGCACGATCTCGGCACTATCCTCGACCACCAGGGCGTCGCAATACGAACGGGGCATCATTGCGCCATGCCGGTCATGGAGTTCTTCGGCGTACCGGGCACGGCGAGAGCCTCTCTGGCTCTGTACAACAATTTCGACGATATCGACCGGCTCGTCTCCGCACTCGACAAGGCGCTCGAGATATTTGCATGATCGCCGGCGGCCTGCATACCGACGACGTGCGCGACCTGTATCGCGACCTGATCCTCGACCATGCCCGCAATCCGCGGCATTTCGGCAAGCTCGACCACACGACCCACAGTGCCGAAGGCATCAACCCGCTCTGTGGCGACAAGCTCAAGCTGTACCTGGACGTCGATGCGGACGAAACGATCAAGGGCGCAGCATTCGAAGGATCGGGGTGCGCCATCTCGGTCGCCTCGGCGTCGTTACTGACCGACACGGTTATCGGGCTCCGCTCGGACGATGCAATGGCGATCTTCGATGCCGTAACCGCTCAGCTCTCCGGCGGCGACGCGCCCGGAAACAGGAAAGTGGATCTCGGTAAACTCCGCGCGCTGGCGGGTGTTCGCGAATACCCGACCAGGGTCAAGTGCGCCACCCTCGCGTGGCATGCCCTCAAATCAGCATTGCGGCAGGACACGGCGCCTGCCAGCACGGAATAGGACACCACATGTTCGGACACACGAATGAACCCGTGACAATTTCGCGTGATGTGAAAGCGGTCATCATCCCCATGGGTGAAGAACTGACGCTGCGTGAAGGCACCACCGGCTTTATTACGCAGGCGCTGGGCGGCAGCTTCACCATCTATGTCGAAGGCAACCTGTTTCGCATCGCGGGTGCCGATGCAGACGCCCTCGGCAAGGAACCCGTGCCACCGCCCGAGGTTCCCGAGAATGCCACCGACCAGGACATCGAAGCCGTCATCTGGGAGCAGCTTCGCACCTGCTATGACCCCGAAATTCCCGTGAACATCGTGGACCTCGGCCTCATCTACCGCTGCGAGATCAAGTCGCTCGGAAACGGTCAGCGCTCGGTCGACGTCGACATGACGCTCACGGCGCCCGGTTGCGGCATGGGGGAAATCCTGGTCCAGGATGCGCAGGAGAAGATCGGCGTCATACCCACGGTGGCGGACGTTCGGGTCCAGCTCGTATTCGACCCGCCATGGAACCAGAGCATGATGTCCGAGGAAGCCCGCCTGCAGACAGGATTGATGTAAACTCGCGTGTAGCAGCCGTTGCATCGCCATGAAGACACTGACGCTCGTTCGCCACGCCAAATCCAGCTGGAAAGACACCTCGCTCGCCGACCGCGACCGTCCGCTTAACAAGCGTGGCCAGCGGGACGCGCCGGAGATGGCGCGGCGCATTGCCGCCGCCGGCATTCGTCCTTCGCTGATCGTCAGCAGCCCCGCCGTGCGAGCGTGGACCACGGCCAAGGTCATCGCGAACGAGATCGGCTATCCGCGCGAATTTCTGCAGCGCGACAGCGCGCTCTACCTGGCGTCAGTCAACGGCATTCTTGACGTCATCGTCTCCCAGGACGCCGGCTTCAACAGCCTCATGCTCGTCGGGCACAATCCCGGCTTCACGGATTTTGCCAATTACCTCGTGGCGGGCCTGACCAACAATATGCCTACGACCGGCGTCGTCAGTGTCGAACTGGATACGGAGGACTGGAGCCTCTACGACAAGCCCGGCGTGAAACTCCTGCTGTACGACTTCCCCAAGAATAGGCCCTAGCATTCCGGGACATTCACGGCCAGGCCTCCCTTCGAGGTCTCCTTGTAGCTCGACGACATGTCCACCCCGGTCTGGCGCATGGTTTCGATGACCTGGTCAAGGGTGACCTTGTGGCTGCCGTCGCCGTGCATTGCGAGCGACGCCGCGTTGATCGCTTTCACGGCCCCCATCGCATTGCGCTCGATGCAGGGGATCTGCACGAGTCCACCGATCGGATCGCAGGTCAGACCGAGGTTGTGTTCCATGCCGATCTCCGCCGCTTCCTCGACGTGGTCGATCGTCCCGCCGAGCACGGCAGCGAGCCCTCCTGCAGCCATCGAACATGCGACGCCCACTTCGCCCTGGCAGCCCATCTCCGCGCCGGAAATCGATGCATTCACCTTGTAGAGTATCCCGATGGCGCCCGCGGTCAGCAGGAACGTGCGAATCCCTGCCGCATCGGCACCGGGCACGAAACGCACGTAATACATCAGCACGGCCGGGATGATGCCGGCGGCACCGTTCGTCGGTGAGGTCACGACACGGCCGCCTGCGGCGTTTTCCTCGTTCACGGCAATCGCGAACGCGTTCACCCACTCCATCGCATCGAACGGCGACGCCTTCTCCCGCGCCTCGAGCCGCCTGCGCAGTCTGGGCGCGCGCCGCGTCACCGCCATGGCACCGGGCAGCACGCCCTCGGTTCTAAGGCCACGCTCGATACAAGCCTCCATGGCCTGCCAGATGTCGTCGATGGACCGCTCGACGTCGGCTTTCGGACGCCATTGCACTTCGTTCTCGAGCACCAGCTCCGCGATGCTGCATTCGTGGTCCGCGCAGAGCTGCAGCAGCGACTGGCTGCTGTCGAAGAAATGCCGCGGTTCACCGCTGTGCGACGCCGGTTCGGGCTCGTCGCCGCGGGCAATGAAGCCGCCTCCGAGCGAGTAATACACCTCCTCGAGTACCGTGCGGCCACGCGGATCGAAGGCGCGGAAACGCATGCCGTTGGTATGCCTCGGCAACTCTTCGTCATAGTTGAAGACGACATGCTCCTGCGGATCGAAGTCGAGCGTCCCGACTCCGGGCATCGGCAGCCGCTTGTCGTGATGGATCTTGCGCAGTGCCGGCTCCACGGATTCCGGGTCGACGGTATCAGGCTGTACTCCCGTCAACCCGAGAATAACGGCGGAGTCCGTGCCGTGACCCTTCCCCGTGTACGCGAGTGAGCCGTGCAAGGTGACTTCGACGGCAGACACCGGCCTGTCCAGGCCGGCCAGCACCGTCACGAAGGCATGCGCGGCCTTCATCGGGCCAACGGTGTGGGAACTGGACGGCCCTATGCCGATCTTGAAGACGTCGAAGATGCTGATGGCGGCCATGGATCAATCGCTTTCGAGCGCGAGCAGACTTGCGTTGCCGCCGACAGCAGCGATGTTGTTGCTGACCGAGTACTCGGTGCCGAAGCGCGGCAGGTAATGCGGGCCGCCCGCTTTGGGGCCGGTGCCGGAGAGCCCCCGCCCGCCGAACGGCTGCACGCCGACTACGGCTCCGATCATATTGCGATTAACGTAGATATTACCGGCACCCGACTGCTCGACGAACTTGCGGGCCCGCACATCGATGCGGCTGTGCAGGCCCATCGTCAGGCCATAGCCGGTTGCATTCACGGCATCGATGGTCGCTTGCAGGTCCCTGCTCCTGAATCGCAACACATGGAGAACCGGACCGAACACCTCTCTCTCGAGGGCGTCGACGGTATCGATCTCGATGAGCGTCGGCGCGAAGAAAGTCCCGGACTTCGTGCCGTTGTCGAGGCTGCAACGGTACAAGACCTTTGCCTTTTCCGCCATTTGCTGCACGTGGGTCTCGAGCATGCCGCGCGCTTCCTCGTCTATCGCCGGGCCCACATCCGTATCGAGCAATGCCGGGTTGCCGACGACGAGTTCGTCCATATAGCCGGTGAGCAGTTCGATAACCCTGTCCGCGATGTCCGTCTGGACGCACAGCAGGCGCAATGCCGAGCATCTCTGCCCGGCACTGTTGAAAGCCGAGAACGCCGCGTCCTTCACGACCTGCTCCGGCAAAGCCGAGCTATCGACGAACATCGCGTTCTGTCCGCCCGTTTCGGCGATGAGCGTCCCGATTGCGGCTTCCCGCCCGGCGAGCGTACGGTTGATGAGCCTTGCGGTTTCGGTCGATCCGGTGAACGCGACGCCGGCAATCCGCGGATCCGCTACCGCTCGCCCGCCGACCGTGGCCCCATCACCCGGGAGAAACTGCAGCACCTCGCGCGGCACGCCGGCTTCCATCAGCAACTCGACGGCCTGGAACGCGACGAGCGGCGTCTGCTCAGCGGGCTTAGCCAGCACTGCGTTGCCGGCCGCGAGTGCCGCCGCAACCTGGCCCGTGAAAATAGCCAGGGGAAAATTCCAGGGACTGATGCAAACGAAAACGCCGCGGCCGCGCATGCCGAGGGTGTTGCGCTCGCCGGTAGGCCCCGGCAGCAGCACGGGATCGCCAAAATGCCTGCGTGCCTCAGCCGCATAGAAGCGCAGGAAATCGACGGCCTCCCGTAACTCCGCGACGGCGTCCGGCAGGGTCTTGCCCGCTTCGGTGATGCACAACGACAGCAGCTCCGGCCTGTGTTGCTCGAATAGATCCGCGGCCTTCTCGAGGATTTCGGCACGACGATCTGCCGGCAGGCGGTCCCACTCCTTCTGGGCGCCGCAGGCACTCGTGACCGCGTCGTCGACGTGCTCGGGGGTCGCCACCTGGCAGGTTCCAACGGTGTGACCGGAATCCGCGGGGTTTACGGACGAGATAACCTCGCCAGACACCGCTCGGCCCGCGACGATCGGATATGCGGCCAGCGGCCGCGTGCTCGCGTCCTGCATGGCCGCCAGGAGATCGACCGTCACCCTGTCGTCGGCGAGATTGAGACCCTCTGAATTCCGGCGTTCCTTGCCAAACAATGCCGGCGGTGGCGGAATGTGCGGATGCGGCTTCGCGGAATGCGCCTCCGTGGCGGCAATGGGGTCGGCGACGATCTCGGCCACGTCGATCGACTCGTCGATGATGCGATTGACGAACGAGGTATTGGCACCGTTCTCGAGCAGTCGTCTCACCAGGTAAGGCAGCAGGTCCTTGTGGCTGCCGACCGGCGCATAAACACGGCACGGCCGCGCGTACTTTTCCGGATGGATCACCTCCGCATACAGCTCTTCGCCCATTCCATGCAGACGCTGAAACTCGTAGTCCCGCCGCGACCCGGCATAGTGCAACACACTCGCCAGCGTATGTGCGTTGTGGGTGGCGAACTGCGGATAGATCAATTCGCCGGCCTCCAGTGCCTTGCGCGCACAGGCGAGGTAGGAGACATCCGTGTGCACCTTGCGCGTAAACACCGGGTAGCTTTCCAGCCCGAGCTCCTGAGCATGTTTGATTTCCGTATCCCAGTAGGCGCCTTTGACGAGACGAACCGGGATCCGGCGCCCGACGTCCCTGGCCAGGCCCTCGAGGTGGCTGAATACGTCGCTCGCCCGGCGCTGGTAGGTCTGCACGGCCAGGCCGAGACCGTCGTACCCCGTCAGGCCGGCGTCGCGCAAGACACGTTCGAATACCTGCAGCGACAACTCCAGCCGGTCCGCTTCCTCCGCATCGATCGTGATGGCGATATCGCACTCCCGTGCATGCTGGGCGAGTTCGAGCACGCGCGGCGTCAACTCCCTGAGCACCCGATCCACCTGGGTATATTCATACCGCGGATGCAGCGCCGAGAGTTTCACGGAGATACTGGGTGACGAGAATATATCGTCGCCCGAGGTCCGCGGCGCCGCCCCGATCTCGCCGATCGCGGCGTAATACGCGTCGAAATAGTGCCGTGCGTCGGCTTCCGTCAGGGCCGCTTCTCCGAGCATGTCGAACGAGTGGCGATATGCCTTATTGCGTTTGGATACCGAGCGCTCGAGCGCTTCCTTTATCGTGCGGCCCATGACGAACTGGTGCCCCATGATGCGCATCGCCTGGCGCATCGCCGTGCGAACGACCGGCTCCCCGGCACGGCTCGCGATCTTGGCAAGCACCTGGGCCGGGTTGACGCGCATCGATTCGTCGATTCTCAGCAACTGGCCGGTGAGCATCAGTCCCCAGGTCGATGCATTCACCAGCATCGATTCGCTCGTACCGAGGTGCTCCTTCCATTCCGCGGCAGTGATCTTGTCGGCTATCAGCCGGTCGGCCGTATCGGCATCGGGAATGCGCAGCAGCGCTTCCGCGATACACATGAGCAATACACCCTCCTCCGAGGACAGGTCGTATTGCTGCAGGAAGGCATCGATACCGCCCTCCCGCGCCTTGTTCCTGCGCACCGCGGTCACCAGTTCGACCGCCGAATCGCGTATCCTGCCGCGCACGGGCTCGCCCGGATCGGCGAGGTTTCTGAGCTCTTTGACGAGCGCCCGCTCGTCGGCGAGAAACCGGGCGTTGACGTCGGTAACAGGGCTTGGATTGGCAAGTGTCTGCCGTGTGAAAAGCATGGATATACCCGCCTGTTGGTATCGTTCGTATTATGGGCGTCCTGATATACTTTGCTGCCTTTCTTGGTCGAGGGCAATCCCATGCCGGAATCTTTTCTCGCCTCTCTAGCCGAGCAGACAGAAGCGCTGCGGGAGCAGGGCCTGTTCAAAGCGGAACGGCTGATCACCGGGCCGCAGCAGGCCGATATCGACGTGCGCACGAATGGCAGCAGTTCACATGTGCTGAATCTCTGCGCCAACAACTACCTGGGGCTCGCCAACCACCCGGAGGTCATCGCCGCCGCGCACAAGGCGCTGGATGAATTTGGCTATGGAATGGCGTCGGTGCGCTTCATATGCGGCACGCAGACCATCCACAAGGAACTCGAGGCGCGTATCAGCGCATTCCTGGGCACCGAGGACACCATTCTCTACCCCTCGTGTTTCGATGCCAACGGCGGCTTGTTCGAAACCATCCTCGGGCCCGAGGATGCGGTTATCAGCGATGCCCTGAATCACGCCAGCATCATTGACGGCATTCGACTCTCGAAGGCGCAGCGGTTCCGCTATCAGCACGACGACATGCCGGACCTCCGTAAACAACTCGAGGCAGCTGCTGACGCGAAAGCCAGGCTTGTTGTGACCGACGGCGTCTTTTCCATGGACGGCACGATCGCCGACCTCCAGGCCATCTGCGCCCTTTCCGAGGAGTTCGACGCGCTCACGATGATCGATGACTGCCATGCCACGGGCTTCCTCGGCAAGACGGGACGGGGCACGCACGAGTACAGAGAGGTCATGGGCCGCATCGATATAATTACCGGCACGCTCGGCAAAGCGCTCGGCGGCGCATCAGGCGGCTTTACGTCCGGACGCAAGGAAATCGTCGGCTGGCTGCGGCAGCGCTCGCGCCCCTACCTGTTCTCGAACTCTGTTGCCCCGATGATCGCGGCGGCGTCCATTGCGGTTCTGGATCTGCTGGAGCGCGACAACTCGCTTGCCGAACAGCTGCACGAGAATGCCCGTTACTTCCGTGGCCGGATGGAAGAACGCGGATTCGACCTTATCCCCGGCGAGCATCCGATCATTCCAGTCATGCTCGGTGACGCGAAACTGGCCACCGAGATGGCCGACCGCCTGCTCGAGCGCGGCATTTACGTCATCGGGTTCTCGTTCCCGGTGGTACCAGAAGGCCGGGCACGCATCCGTACGCAGATGTCAGCGGGCCTCACCCGCCAGCATCTCGACGACGCGATAGAGGCATTCACGGCCGTGGGCAAGGAACTCGGAGTAATCGACGGATGAAAGCACTGGTCAAGGCGAAAGCCGAGCGCGGCATCTGGATGCAGGACATCCCGAAGCCCTCGGTCGGGCACAACGACGTACTGATACGGGTCAACCGCAGCGCGATCTGCGGCACCGATATTCACATCTACCAGTGGGACGACTGGGCGCAACATACGATCCCGGTCCCGCTGGCCGTCGGCCACGAATTCTCCGGCACGATCGTCGAATGCGGCATCGAGGTCAGGGGCTTCGAACCGGGCGATCGGGTTTCTGCCGAAGGCCACATCACCTGCGGCGTTTGTCGCAACTGCCGCGCCGGCCGCCGCCACCTCTGCATGAACACCAAGGGCGTCGGCGTGAACCGGCCCGGCGCGTTCGCGGAATACATCGCCGTTCCGGCGTTCAACGTCTTCAAATTGCCGGACGCCATCACGGACGACATGGCCGCAATCCTCGATCCGCTCGGCAATGCCACTCATACCGCACTGTCCTTCGACCTCGTCGGCGAAGACGTGCTCATCACGGGTGCGGGGCCCATCGGCATCATGGCGGTCGCCATTGCGCGTTATGCGGGTGCACGTCACATCGTGATTACCGATATCAACGACTATCGGCTGGATCTCGCGCGAAAAATGGGGGCCTCGGCCGCGCTCAACGTGACACGCGATTCCATCGACGACACGATGCAGGCGCTCGGCATGGAAGAAGGCTTCGACGTGGGCATGGAGATGTCCGGCAACCCGACTGCATTCCGCGACCTGCTGCGCACGATGCACCACGGCGGCAAGGTAGCGCTACTCGGCATACCGCCGGACGAAACCGCGATCGACTGGAACGAGGTGATCTTCAAGGGCCTGATTTTAAAAGGTATCTATGGCCGGGAGATGTTCGAGACCTGGTACAAGATGTCCAGCATGCTGCAAAGCGGGCTGAACATCGAACCCGTCATTACGCATCACTTCGGTATCGACGACTTCGCACCGGCGTTCGAACTGATGGAGTCGGGGCAGTCCGGCAAAGTCATCCTGCACTGGAACTAGGGCCGGTTACCAGGCCCTTGCCCCGCCTCGCCCGGGTGTCAATCGATGGTGCAAAGGCAGTGCGCGTAAACGCCCTTCGGATCGTCAAATTCAGCCAGCGGCGCGAGCACCTTCTCGATTCTTCCGGCAATCTTCTGCAGCGATGACGGCCGCGACTGCAGGAAGTCGAGTTGCAGGCCGAAACTCCTTGCGGTCCCCAGAAGATCGACGATCATCTGCTCGGTCGGTGACAGTTCGATCCTGATCCACTTTCGGCCGTAGTCCTCTTCCGACAAATCGACCAGTTCGGCCGCGAACGCGATGGCCTCCTCCATGCCACCGAGCTCGTCGACGAGACCGTGACGCAATGCGTCTGCACCGGTCCACACGCGACCCTGGCCGACGGCATCCACTTCCTCTTTTTCCATGCCCCGATAGGTTGCGACCCGGCCTATGAAGTCATCATAGCCTTCATCGATAACCAGTTGAAAAAGCTGCTTCGTGTCATCCGTCATCGCGCGATCCGGGCGCAACTGGCCGGATAAAGGCGTCGATCCGACGCCGTCATTCGCGATACCCAGGTAGGCGGCGGTACGCTGATACGTCGGGAACATCCCGAAAATACCGATCGAACCCGTGATGGTCGTGGAATTGGCGAACACCCGGTCCGCGCCCACCGATATCCAGTACCCGCCCGATGCCGCCACGCTACTCATGGAAGCCACGACCGGTTTTCCGGCGTCCTGGAGCGCCGCGATTTCGTTGGCGATTACATCGGACGCAAAGGCGCTGCCGCCGGGGCTGTCCACACGCAGAACCACGGCCTTGACGGACTCGTCGTCGCGCGCACGCCGAAGCAACTGTGCCGTCGAGTCGGCGCCGATGGCGCCCGGTGGCTGCGTGCCGGACTGGATTGTCCCCGAAGCGATGATGATGCCGATGTTCTCGTCAGCCACTTTTTCACCGTTGAGTATGTCCTCATGGGAAAGGTACTCACCCATGCCGATCGAGCTATAGTCGACGTCCGATTCTTCATCGGCACCGACATAGCTGATGAGCAGCTCGCGCAGCTCGGTACGGCTCAGCAACTCGTCGACGAGGTTATTGTCCTTCGCTGCCCGGGCCAGGTCGCCTTCGGCGGTGGCGACTACGTCGACGAACTCGTCGGCATAGTTTTTCACCTCCGAGACGCTCATCGCCCTCGCCGCCGCAACGTCTTCCAGGTATGTTTCCCACAGCTGGTCGATCAGGGTCACCGTAGCCTCGCGATCCGCATCCGACATGTCCATGCGTTCGAAAGGCTCCACGGCCGACTTGTATGTGCCTACCTTGAAAATATTCCAGTCTAGCTTGAGTTCCTCGATTGCATCGCTGAAGTAAGTACGGAAACGCCCGTATCCCTGCAGCAAAATGCCGCCCTCGGGATTGAGATAGACCTCGTCCGCATGCGCTGCGATGAAGTAGGCCTGCTGCGTCATGAAGTCCGCGCTGGCAATCACGGGCTTGCCGGATTCCTGGAAATCCTCGATCGCACGAGCGATGCGCTGTAGCTTGGGCAGCCCCGCCGCGCCCAACGCGCTGAGCTCGATGTGGACCGCGCCGATACGCTCGTCATCGCTCGCGTACTCGAGCGCGTCGACGATGTCCTGCAACACGGTCTGGGGCTGGGCTTCTTCGAACAGCTCGGCCACTGCCCTGTCGAACGGGTCGCCCTCCAGTTCCTCGACGATCACGCCTACGGGCTTGATGAACAGCGCGGCGCGGTCCGGCAATTGCGGCACGGTTCCGGACATCGCACCCACGAATATGGCGAACACGAACAGCAGTAGTAAGAGGTGCAGTACCTTACGAAATCCGTCGACACCGCTCCAGATTCCCGACAGCAGCCTGACAAACAGGTTTTTCTTTTTCATGGAATTCAAATCTCCTCGCGCGATTCGACCGGTAACCGCGTCAGGCCAGAGTGTACGATGTGCCCGTTCGAGCGGCCAGCGCGGCTACCCCGGTACCAGTAACAGCGACAGCCCCGGCCAGAACGTGATGACAAGCACCGACAGCATGAGAATGACCAGGAACGGGAACGTGGCCGAGTAGACGTGCATGATGGGCTTTTCGAAACGATAACTCGCAATGAACAGGTTCAGCCCGACCGGCGGCGTCATGTAGCCGAGCTGCATTGCGGCCAGGAAGACGATGCCGAGATGCACGGGGTCGACGTTGTACGCTGACGCGATCGGCAGGATCAGCGGCACGACGAGCACGATTGCCGAGAAGATGTCGATCAGCGCACCGAGAATCAGCAGGAATACGAGCAGGAGTATCAGGAATGTCGTCTGGCTGGACACCAGTCCCGACACCGAGGCAAGCAGATCCTGCGGCACGCCGGCGCTGATCATGTAGTTGGTCGACGCGAGCGACACGCCAAGAATTGCGAGAATGCCGCCGACCAGCACCATGGATTCACGAATGATTCGCGGCAGCTCGGTGAGACGGATTTCCCGGTGAATCATGACCTCGACGATGAATACATAGAGCGCCGTAATGGCGGCCGCCTCGGACACAGCCAGAAACCCCGAGTAGATACCGCCGAGCACGACCAGCGGCAGTGGAATTTCCCACGCCGTTTCCCGCACCGCACGGCCGAACTCGCGCATCGAGAACTTTTGCAGCACCTTCGGGCTCCTGCGGCTTACGAACAGGCTCCAGCCTGACAGCATGACCAGCATGAGCAACCCCGGCAGGATGCCCGCCAGAAACAGGTAGTCGATCGATACTTCGGCAATCACGCCGTACAGGATCAGCGGCAACGACGGTGCGAACAGCAGCCCCAGGCTACCGGACGAGGTAACGAGCCCGAGATTGAACTTGTCCGGGTAACCGTCCTGCTGCAGCGCCGGGTACAGGATGGCGCCCAGTGCGATAATCGTGACGCCCGAGGCGCCCGTAAACGCCGTGAAAAACGCGCACGCAGCAAGCGATACGAGCGCAAGACCGCCGGGCATCCAGCCGAGCAACGCATCCGTCAGACGCACGAGACGACGCGGCGCGTTACTTTCGCTGAGCAGGTAACCTGCAAATGTAAACAACGGTATCGCGGCCAGGAACGGCAGATCTGCAATACTCAGAATCTCGAGCGCGATATTCATGAGGTCGGTGTCGTCGCGCTGAAAACCCAGCATCGCGCTGGTAGCAATTACCGCAAACAGCGGCGCGCCGAGAATTGCCAGCAAGGCAAGAATGACAGTAAGCGCAATCACGTGGGGAGCCTTCTGTTTCTGCCTGCTGCGATCGAGAAGACTTCACGGATGACGGACACCGCAAAGCGGTAGCTCATCAGCGCGAACGCGCCGGGCACTATAACGTGCGCCATCCAGGCCGGCACGTTGATCAGCACCGTGTCCCCGAATTCGATTTCAAGTTGCAGGTACCGCCAGGCTTGCCAGGCCACGACGCCGCAGACAATCGCCGCGAACACGTCAACGAACAGGCGAACCGCCGTAACCGCCGCGTCGGGCAGCAAGTGCGAAAGAGCGTCGATGCGGATGTGGCGATTGTCTCTCGTGGCGGCAATCGATCCGACCATGGCCAGCCAGAGAACGAGAAGCTTGATGAGTTCGTCAGCCCGAAAAAAGCCGGTCTCGAATACTTCCCTGAGGACGATCTGGCCAACGGCCAGCAATACGAGCGACCCCAGCAACACGACGAGCGCTGCGTTTTCCGCCAGCTTGCCGAATCGTTCCAGGCGGGCCAGCGTGGAGAGCATGCCGTGAGTCACGGCGCTCCGGCCGTCACTTCGCTATTGGCTTCCCGGTATTCCTGCACGTACCCCAACATCTCGTCATAGAGGGCCATGGTGAATGCCCCCTCCTCGCCGAGTTGCCTGTTGGACTCCAGCAGCCGCTCACGCAACCGTGCAACTTCTTCGGCGTCGAACGGGACGCTCTCGATGCCGGTGTCGAGAAGTGCATCGCGCGCCTCATGGTTCTCCTCGAGATTGACGCGGTCGAAATTCCTGTAGGTTTCCTGCATCACATCACGCACAACCTGCTGGTCCGCGTCGCTCAGCTTGTTGAAGGCCCGCTTGTCTATCGCCATGAAGCCCACCGTGTAGACGAGCGGGATCTCGGTGATGTACTTGATCTTTGTGTGCCACTGCAGCACCAGCGCGCCGATCGGCGACATGGCGACGATATCGATCAGACCCGTCTGCAGACCGGTCAACACGTCGGTCAGCGGCAGCGTGACCGGCGCGAGCGACAGCGCTTCCATTGACGCATAGCTGATGCTGTCGCCTTCGGGCACCCAGACCCGCTTGCCCTTCAGGTCGTCGAGCCCTTTCACGGGCGTATTCGACATGACGATCGCGAAACCGCCCGAGGCAAAGCCGAAGTTGATGAAGCCCGCCGCCTCGAGTCCTTCCTGCAGCCTGCCGTCGAGCCTCTCACGAACGTAGGCGGCCTCTTCTTCCGAGTCGAATACCAGCGGCATGCCATAGATGTTCAGGTCGGGATAGATATCCGAGAGCGCGGCCGGCGTAAAAGCCCCGCCCTGCAATGCACCGATCCGGATCTTGCCGAGCACCTTGGTATCGTTGCCCATGACGCCGCCGCCGTAGTATTTGACTTGCACGCGACCGCTGGTGCGCTCCTTGATCTCTTTCGCGCTCTCGCGCATGTCTTTCATCCACTGCGAGCCTTCGGGCGTCACGGTGGCGATCTTCAGCGTTGTGGCACTGGCCGCGCTGCCGATTGCAAGCGCCAGTAAAGTAACGAGGAATTTGTTCATTAGTCGTCTGCCTGTCCAGGTTCCGATCAGAAATAGTCGTCCGCTTCGGCCAGCAACTGCTCGGCTTCTTCCTTGGCCAGCACGTTGCTCAGTGTGAGCCCGTCCGCGTAGGGGCTCGCGTCTACCACCTCGCCGAGCAGCCGGTCGTGCAGCTCGCGATCGTAGAGAAGCTTCGCGTAACCCTTCGCGTATTCGACCTTGGCGCCCAGGTCCCGGCCGTCCGACATCGCGATTGCCTTCTCGAAATGCTCGCGCGCTTCCTCGGGTTCACCGCCCAGCGACGGCGGTCGCAAGGTCAGTAAAATGCCCAGGTAGGTATGCACCGTGCCATCGACCCCATCGCCTGCGATCTCCAGGTAGCGATTAAACAGTGCTTCGACCTGCGGCAGCTCGGCCAGCGAATTCCAGTCGTCGCTGTGCGCACGCAGGTAGGCGAGCGTTGCGAAACCATACGCGTAGAGGTACTCGGACTGTCTGGCGGTGACGCCATCGAGGGTAGCCACGAACTCGTCGTAGCCAGCATCCGGCCATCCGCAGGAGGCCGCATACGATTCGCACATGGCCGCCTGCGCGTAATTTCGGCCGCGCGTCGTGAGCCGCGATGCGCGCATCGGATCGTCCGCAAATACTGCACCGTAGGAGGCATAGAGCGTCGCCGCCGAAGCCAGCAACTCCGGATTGTCGGGATCACCTTCCAGGAAGCTGTCGAGCAACAGCATGTAAGACGGCGCCCCGGCGCGCACAGTCTCCGGGTCGTCCTGGTTGAGGATGGCACTCGACAGGTTGTCGGCGAGTCCGCTGGCCGCGGACGACATCAAAGAGGCGCATCCGGCCAGCGACAGGCTGGCAAATGCAAGCAGCAGAGCGCTGCCCTGAGTTCTTCGAATTATCGATCTCATGCCACGAAAGACCCGGCCCAAGCGAATAGGTTCAGGCTAACCGAACCGCGGCCGCCAATTATGTGGATTCGGCCACAGATTCGGGGACCGTGCCGCTAACTGCGGCACGACGTTTTCTAGATTTTTTCCTTGATGCGAGCAGCCTTGCCCGTGCGTCCGCGCAAGTAGTAAAGCTTCGCCCGGCGCACATCGCCGCGGCGCTTCACTTTGACCGAATCCACGGTCGGGCTGTAGGTCTGGAATACTCGTTCGACGCCTTCACCATGGGATATCTTGCGAACCGTAAACGAGGAGTTCAGGCCGCGGTTGCGCTTGGCAATGACGATGCCTTCAAATGCCTGCAGGCGCTCGCGGGTGCCTTCCCTGACTTTTACCTGGACGATGACGGTATCCCCCGGCGAAAAATCGGGAAATTCCTTGTTCATCTGTTCCTGCTCGATCGCTTCGATAATTTTGCTCATATCACTCTACCCTGTTCCTTCAGGAACTCGTCAAGCAGCTTTTGCTGCTCACGGCCCAGTTGTAATTTCTTCACCAGGTCCGGGCGCCTCAGGAACGTCCGGCCCAGAGCCTGCTTGTAACGCCAGCGCGCTATCCGCGCATGATCGCCGGACAGCAACACTGCCGGCACTCTGCGGCCGTCGATTTCCTCGGGCCGCGTGTAGTGGGGATAGTCGAGCAATCCCTCTACGAATGAGTCCTGCGCCGCCGAGTCATCGTCGCCCAGTACGCCCGGCAGCAGCCGGACCACCGCGTCGATGACCGCCATGGCGGCTATTTCACCGCCCGACATTACGAAATCGCCGAGCGACAGTTCTGCATCCACCTCTTCCTCGATCAGCCGCTCGTCGACACCCTCGTAGCGACCGGCGAACAGGATAATACCCGGTAACGCCGCCAGCCGCGCCGCCTCGCCCTGGTCGAATACCTTGCCGGACGGCGACAGGTATATCACCGGACTGCCCTCGGGCATCGCGGCGCGCGCCGC
>CBDUCE010000006.1:0-39328 GCA_965365575.1 uncultured Gammaproteobacteria bacterium | reverse complement strand
GGGTCGTTCAATCTCGACCCGCGCTCGCTGTACATCAACACCGAGCTCGGCATGGTCGTCGAATCCGGGGAGATCGCGGAGGCGATGGCCTCTTCCGGCCTGGAGTCATTGCAGACAGTGGCCTACCGGCTGGAGTTGACCCGCAAGGGTCGCCTCAACTGGCACTACAGCAGCAACGGGCACGAACTCGCCGCGCGAAAGGAACCCGACACCAGTTTCTGGCGGCGGTTGCTTACGCGGCTCATGGGGCTGCTTCCGATCGAAGGCCAGATGTAGCTACTCGTCGCCCGCGTCGATGCACCCTGGCAAATCGCTTGCATAACGTTCCTCGCGTATGGCTCCGCGCTGCAGCGTAATCTGGTAGCCGACGTAGTACTTGAAGACGTTGCTCACGTAGGTCACTGTTTCCCTGCCGATCCTGCGCGCGGCGACGATCTCGACATTGTCGAACCAGCGATTGGGGTCGTACCCGTTTTCGGCCGCCTCGTGCCGGTAGCGGTTGATCTTTGCCGGCCCTGCATTGTAGGCGGCCAGGCTGAACAACCACTGGTTCAGGTCGTTGAATTCCTGGTCCGCAAAATACCGGTCCGCAATGAAGCGCATGTACTTGGCCCCGGCATGCACGTTGCCGTCGACGGTCGAGATATCGTCGATACCCACGTTTCTGTCCGACGCCGTCGAGGGTTTTATCTGCATGATCCCGATCGCTCCTGCAGGACTCCTGCGGTCCTGGCGCAGCCCGGACTCCTGGAAAGCCTGCGCGGCCAGCATGAGCCAGTCGAAGTCGAATTTGTCACCGTAGCGCTGAAACACCTCGATCAGGTCCTCCAGTTTCTTCAGCGCCTTCCGCGTGTGAGAACAGCGGACCGTCGCCGCACTGGAGAGGTAGCGGTTGTAGGTGTCGTTTCCGACGAGCGTTCCCCGGCCGTATTTCCCCAGGAAGCCACTGATCGTCTCGGCAAGCCTCGAGCTGTCCTTGCGCATGGCCCAGGCGATCGAACCCCCTTCGTTGATGACGAGGTCGTCGCGCACGACGACGTTCGGAAATACTTCTGCCCAGAAATCCGCCTTGTAATCGTCCATGACGGTGATGCCGATCATCCCGGCACTGACCATTTCCAGCAGGTCCTCTGCCTCCAGGATCTCGTCGGCAAGATGGATATCGGGTGGCTCCAGTCCACGCGCTTTCAAATCGGCGATCAGTCCCTGCAGATGCTCGTAGTAACTGCTCGATTCGCGAACGACGATTTCTTCTCCCGCCAGGTCATCGAGGGTACCGATCGGCGGTGCGGCGGGACCGGTCACGATGATCTCGTCGATATCCTTCAGCATGGGCCGCGCGAATTGGACGAGTTCGGAACGTTCCGCCGTGATCGTAAGATCGCCGGCCACCAGGTCTGCTTGTCCGTCCAGCAATGCCGGAATGAGCTGGTCACGGTTGACAGGAATCACGACGACATAGACCTTGACGTTGCGGCGCCCCAGCTCCTTGTTGATGTGGGATTCCAGGCGTTGCAGCAGGTCATAGGCGGCGCCTTTAGGCAGACCGTCCACGTAATAGAACTGGTAACCGCCGAACGGCACGACGGCACGTATGACACGGCGCTCGACCATCTCGTCGAAGTCGCCACGCCAGGGTTCCCAAATGACGCGGAAAGGCGCTGGAAGGATATCGCCGGCCGACGGGTTTTCGTCGACCGCCAGGTATCCCGGCTGCGGAGCTTCTTCCACGTCCTGAACGACCGCGTCGTCGCCGGGTTCGGTCGACTCGTCCGGCGGTTGCTCCCTGCCGCAGGCAGCAATGCAGGCCAGCACGAGCAGCAAAGCAGATCGCAGCGTCATAGGGGGTCGCTTCTTGCTGATGGACCCGGATTTTCGCAGTTGCCGGGACCCAATGCCAGATTCGCCATCCGCGCGCTTGACGCACGTCGTGCGCGCGGCCGAGACTGTGCGGATGGGTGAGCTTGGTTACAAAGCCGTGGCAGCGGCAGCAAGGGCCGCATCGGCGAGGATCGGGAGCCTGATCCGGGAAACGCCCCTCGATTATTCGTGCCGGTTCAGTGCCGAGACCGGCGCTGGCGTGTACTTCAAGCTCGAGAATCTGCAGTACACGGGCTCGTTCAAGCTGCGCGGTGCGGCAAATCGTCTGATGACGCTGGGGAGCGAGCAGAAGCAGGCCGGGTGCGTTGCGGCGTCCAGCGGCAATCACGGCGCCGCCATCGCCTACGCGATGCAGAAGCTCGGCATCGAGGGCGTGATATTCGTGCCGGAACAGACCTCCACGGCGAAGGTCGAGGCAATCAGGGGCTACGGGGGCGACGTGCGTTTCTTCGGCAGCGACGGCCTCGATACCGAGTTGCATGCACGCACGTACGCCGATGAACGCGGCATGTTCTACCTTTCTCCCTACAACGATCCGCAGGTCATAGCGGGACAGGGTACGTGCGGTATCGAAATCCAGGCATCGCTGCCAGAGGTCGATACGCTGTACGTCGCCGTCGGCGGCGGCGGCCTGGTGAGCGGTGTCGCGAGCGTGCTGAAGTCCGGCAACCCCGCAATTCGCATCGTTGGATGCCAGCCGGAGGCATCGGCCGTGATGGCACACTCGATTGAGGCCGGCAGGATCGTCGATGAGGCGAGCCAGCCGACGCTGTCGGACGGTACCGCGGGTGGCATAGAGCAGGACGCGATCACGTTCGGTCTCTGCAGGGACCTGGTGGACGAGTTCGTGCTCGTCAGCGAGGCGGAGATCGTCGTGGCAATGCGGCAGTTCATCGACTACGAACATCAACTCATCGAGGGCGCCGCGGGCGTGGCGCTGGCCGCGATGCTGAAACAGAAAGACGCGTTCGCAGGGCGGAAGGTCGTGGTCCTGATCTGTGGCGGCAATGTCAGCCGCGATACCCTGAAACGTGTCCTTTAGGCGGCTGCCATGCGTCGTTGCACTCTCTTCGTCGTCTCTCTAATCGCGTCCGGCGCGGCGGCTGCCGATATCGCGGCGTTCGTCAACGTCAACGTGATCCCGATGTCTGACGAGAGGATTATCGAACAGCAGACCGTTATTGTCAGCGACGGCATCATCGGCAGGATCGGGCACGTCGACGAGGTGCCCGTGCCGGAGGCTGCCAGCGTCATCGACGGCACCGATCGTTTTCTCATTCCGGGTCTTGCCGAGATGCACGCTCACGTGCCGCCTGTCGGTTCCGGTGACCTGGAGCGCGACTTTGCCCTGTTCATCGCTAACGGCGTCACGACCGTTCGCGGCATGCTCGGCCATCCTTCTCACCTGCAGCTACGCACGGAGCTGCTCGAAGGCGAGACCCCGGGACCCAGGTTGATTACGTCCGGCCCTTCCCTGAACGGACGCTCGGTCAGGGGCCCCGCCGATGGTGCACGCCAGGTTCGCGAGCAGCACGCGGCCGGCTACGACTTCATCAAGATCCACCCGGGGCTGGACGACGAGGAATTTGCGGCGATCGCTGCAACAGCGAACGAGCTGGGGATGCCTTTCGCCGGGCACGTTCCCGTCGCGGTCGGCCTGGATAACGCACTGGCGTCGGGCATGGCGAGCATCGACCATCTCGACGGCTACATGGCGGCAATGATGCCGCCACATTACGACGCCTCGGGTGGTTACGGCGGCTTTTTCGACGTCCTGCTGGCCGGCAATGTGGACGAAGACCGGATACCGGACCTTGCCGCGGCTACCGCTGCGGCCGGCACCTGGACCGTACCGACGGAGACCCTCGTGGAGCAGCTGATCAACGAGGTGCCGGCGAATGAGCTGCGCAGCCGGGTCGAGATGCGCTACGTGCCCGCGGCCACGGTCGAGCGCTGGGTACAGGAGAAGCAGCGGCAGCAGCAGGAGCGTGGTTTCAGCGAAGAGATCGCCGCAACAGCTATTCGCATCCGCCGCGCGCTGCTACGTGAGCTGCACGCTGCCGGCGCCGGCATCCTGCTCGGCTCGGACGCCCCCCAGGTATTCAACGTGCCCGGGTTTTCACTGCACCGGGAGCTGGAGCTGATGGTTGCGGCAGGACTGACGCCGTTCGAGGCGCTCAGGGCCGGAACCGCGAATGTCGCCCAGTTCCTGGGATTGAGGACGGGCGTCATAGAGACCGGGCGCGAGGCGGACCTCGTGGTGCTCGATTCAAATCCCCTCGTGGATATTTCCGGCACGCGGCGGGTGCACGGCGTCATGGTGCGGGGCACCTGGTACTCGGCCGCCGAAATAGACGCATTGCTCGAGCGCTTCAGGCTCGAGGATCGCGACTGATTCCTGGCGATTGCAACCAAACGGCTCCGGGCGGCGTCTTACTGGTAATACTGGCACGCATACGCGGCTCGGGAGGAAACAATGCGTGGATTTATCGTCATGGCGATGTTCGCCGTAAGCTTGTCGCATGCCGGCTCGCAAAAGTACACCGAAGTGAGAAATCTCGAAGTGGATGCATCCGGACTGTCGGCAGTGTTCATCGATGCCGGCGCCGGCGCCATGATGGTTACCGGCGTCGAAGGTAGTAACGAAGTCGTCGTCGTGGCGACGATTACCGTCGACACCAATGATGCGGACGAAGCTGCAGAATTCATCGAAAACCGTCTCCGTCTGCGTCTCGAGCGCGATGGCGACAGGGCGGAGCTGCAAGCGGATTTCAGCCCGGAATGGGGCTGGGGCACCGACGCCGCGGTCGATCTGGACGTGCGCATGCCAGCGCAGCTCGCCCTCGTAATCGACGACGGCTCGGGTCCGATTGCGGTGCAAGACATATCCAGCAGCATAACGATCGACGACGGCAGCGGCCCGATCGAGCTCGCCAATTCGGGCGACGTCGATATCGACGACGGTAGCGGATCGATCAGCCTCGAGAACACCGGCGCCGTGAAGATCGACGACGGCTCGGGATCGATTACGGTGGTCAGCGCGGCGGGCGACGTATACGTCGAAGACGGTTCCGGAACCATCGATATCCGCGGCGTTCAGGGCAGCGTTACCGTGGACGACGGCTCCGGAGACATCGAGATTGACGACGTGGAGCGTGACCTGATCATCGAAGAAGAGGGCAGCGGCTCGCTGCGCTATACCAACGTCCGCGGCGCCGTCGAGCGGGGCGACTGAAGCGCCGTTCGTATCGAACGAATGGTCCCGCAAGGCCGGAATCCCGGATATCCGGCCTGTAAGGCCCGCCAGCGATGGCGGGCCTTGTTCTGTCAGGCTAGAATGACCGCATACCCGCAGAATGGGCGCAGCGGCGGATTGCGCGGATAACAAGTCGTAACCCGCGACAAGGGGGGAAGATGAAACTGGTCAAGCATCTGCTCGATGCAAAAGGCAGAAACGTAATTTCCATTTCGGCCGATGCTTCGGTTTTCGACGCGATCAGGATGATGGCCGACGAGTCGATCGGCTCCCTGGTGGTGCTGGACGAGAATGACGGGCTCGTGGGCATCGTCACCGAGAGGGACTATGCCCGCAAAGTCATCGTGAAGGGCCGATCTTCCAGGGATACCCGGGTGGCTGAAATCATGACGGCCGACGTGCTGACGACCGGCTGCGACAACACGGTCAATTCGTGCATGACAATCATGACCGAGAAGAAACTCCGCCATTTGCCGGTTGTCGAGGACGGCCGCGTGATCGCAATGGTTTCGATCGGTGACCTCGTGCAGGCCATCATCGCGGACCAGCAGGAAGAGATCGAGCATCTCGAACACTACATAAGCGGCTGACCCATGACTGACGAACATGATGTCGATGAACAAGTGTGGAAACTCTTCGACGGCTACGTGCACGGCACGGTTACGCGCCGGGAGTTTCTCGATCGTGCAGCCCGGTTCACCGCGAGCGGTATTTCCGCCGCCACGCTGCTGACGGCGCTGAGCCCGGACTACGCGCTGGCGCAACAGGTCGACCCCGACGACCCGTCAATCTCCGTGGGCTACAAGAAGTATTCATCGCCAAAAGGTGCCGGCGTCATGCGCGGCTACTTTGCGCGGCCCTCGAAGGCTGGCCACAAGTTGCCGGGTGTCGTGGTCATACACGAGAATCGTGGCCTGAACCCGTATATCGAGGATGTCGCGCGGCGCCTCGCCGTCGCGGGGTTCATCGCGTTTGCGCCGGATGCACTGACCCCGCTCGGCGGTTACCCCGGTAACGACGACGACGGCAGGGAGCTGCAACGTCAACGCAATCGTGCAGAAATGACTGAAGATTTCATCGCTGCAGTCGGCTTCCTGCGCGAACACCCGGACACGACGGGCCGCGTGGGCGCGGTAGGCTTTTGTTTCGGTGGCAGCATGGTGCTCGAACTCGCCATCAGGTTGCCGGATCTCGATGCCGGCGTCGCATTCTACGGGGGGCACCCGGAAGCGGAGCGCGCGGCGGCGATCCGGGCGCCATTGATGCTCAACCATGCCGGGCTGGACGAACGGGTGAATGCGAGCTGGCCGGCATTCGAAAAAGGTCTGAAAGCCGCGGGTGTCGATTACGTTAATTACGATTACGAAGGCGTGCAGCACGGCTTCCACAACGACACCACGCCACGCTACGACGAAAATGCGGCTGAACTCGCATGGGCAAGAACCGTCCAATTTTTTGACAGGCACCTGAAACAAGACGGTTGACACAGGGTTCGCGAGGCGAGCCCGACAGACATGACTATCGCTCGCTTTCTCCCACTGCTGCTGCTGTTGGCTGCGCTCGCCGAAGCGCAGACGCCCGCCGGGCAATCCGGGGCGGTCGCCAAGACCGTGTTCGGGCCCGGCAACGCCGATCTTGCGGATGGTGCCGCGGCCCTGAGGGTCGGGAACGCGGAGGATGGCGTCAGGCTGACCGAACGCGGCCTGATGTCGGCAACCAGCCGGCGCGATCGCGTTGCGGGCTATTCCAACCTGTGTGCGGGGCTTGCCATGCTGGGGCGACTCGACGAAGCGCTGCGGGCCTGCAATCGTGCGCTGGAACTCGATGACGGCTACTGGCGCTGCTACAGCAACCGCGCGCTCGTGTATCTCAAGCAGGAACGTTATCCCGAGGCGGAGCGGGACATTTCCATGGGGGAGCAACTGAACCCGAACGCCCGAACACTGAAGACACTCAGGGCGATGTATCGTGATGCGGTCGATCCCGTGTCGCCGAGCATTATCATCGACGATCGACGTGAGGCGGCCGCGGATGATGCGGGCCAATAGGTACTGGCTGCCGGCGGTTTTGCTGCTCTGGGCCGCTAAGGGTGCAGCCGACGAACCCGGTGTCACCCATCTCGAGGACGGGCGTCACGAGCGCGTTCCATTGAACACGGTTGCCCCGGTCTACCCCTCCGTGGCACGCCGCGAACGGATCGAGGGCGACGTGCAGGTCTGTTTCAATGTCGATCGGGGAGGCAGGCCTTATCGTATCGCCGTGCGGACCAGCACCAACCGCGTCTTCGAAAAACCGGCAATTCGCGCGATCAGGGCATCCCGGTACCAGCCGCTGCCCGAAGGCCAGCCGGTCCCCGCGATCAAGACGTGCAGGACGTTCCGGTTCAGGCTCGAGTCGACGGCCGGTAACTGACTCAGGCAGCGAGGCCCGCCGCGAGTTTCGCGGAGCGCAGCGTGTTCGCCATCAGCATGGTGATCGTCATCGGCCCGACACCGCCGGGGACAGGCGTTATTGCCTTGGCAACCTCGCAGGCTTCGTCGTAGTTGACGTCGCCAATCAGCTTCGATTTCGTCTCGCCGTCGACCTCTATTTCCACACGATTGATGCCGACGTCGATGATGACCGCTCCCGGCTTGATCCAGTCGCCGCCGACCATGTTGGGCCGTCCCACTGCGGCGACCACGATATCCGCGCCGCGCACCACGGCGGGCAGGTCCCTGGTGCGGCTGTGAGTGATCGTTACCGTTGCGTTTCTCGCGAGCAGCAGGCTGGCCATCGGCTTGCCGACGATATTCGAGCGGCCGATCACGACAGCGGCGAGGCCGGACAGGTCCGCACCGAGATGATCCTCGATCATCAGCATGCATCCCGCAGGCGTGCAGGGCACGAAAGCATCCGCGGTATCGCCGGCCGTCAGCTTGCCGATGTTGATGTAGTGAAAGCCGTCAACGTCCTTCGACGGCAAAATGGACTGCGTTATCTGCTGTTCGTCCAGGTGCCCCGGCAACGGAAGCTGCACGAGAATGCCGTGGATCGCTTCGTCTTCGTTGAGCGATGCAATGAGATCGAGCACCTCCTGTTGCGATACATCAGCCGGCAGCGAATGCTGGAGCGAATGGAAGCCGCAGGCTTCCGCCGTGCGTTTCTTGTTGCGCACGTACACCTGGCTCGCCGGATCTTCACCGATGATGACCACCGCGAGGCCGGGCTTGATGCCGTGATCGCGCGCCAGCGCGGCCGTCTCTTTCTTGATGTTCTCCGACAATTCAGCCGCTTTGGCCTTGCCGTCAATGCGAATAGCATTTGCCATGAGTCGGTTTCCTGAGGATCGAAAGCGCGGGCATGGTAACGCCAGTGTCAGTTTGCGTAAACTGCGCGATCTACCTAGCGCAATCGATACCGGAAAAATGACGATGATCGAATCCTGGCTGGAACGCTGGCGCGAAGGGCGCATCGGATGGCACGAGGAGGGCGGGAACGCCAGCCTTAAACAGTACTGGAAAGCCGCGGGCAGGCGCGTTCTCGTGCCGATGTGCGGAAAGACTGTCGACATGCTGTGGCTGGAGGAGCAGGGCAACAGCGTTGTCGGTGTGGAGTTGTCCGATATCGCGGCGCGCGCATTCTTCGAAGAGAACGGCCTGCAATGCACGGTCCGCGAGGGCAGGCTGCCGGCCTACACTGCCGTGGACCGCGATATCACGATCTGCTGTGGCGACCTGTTCGCCTTCGATGAGCCGGGCTTTACCGGCTGGTACGATCGCGGCGCATTCGTTGCGACGCCAGCGGAGCAGCGTCCAGCCTATGCGGAGCACATCAACGCGCTGCTGGCCCCGGGCGCTTACAGGTTGCTGATCACGCTCGAATACGACGATGTCGTTGCGACCGGCCCACCGTTCTCCATTTCACCGGAGGAGATCCGGCGCTACTGGCCGGACCTGCAGCTCGTCGCTCGCTACGACGATATCGAGAATGGTCCGCCGAAATTCCGCGATGCCGGCTTGAAGGAGATGTTCGAGACCGTCTGGCGCTGACGGTCAGATGCCCATCTTCGCGAGCAGGTCCGCGATTTCGCGTGTAATGCGCTCGGCAACCGGATGCGTGGCCGCAAAACGGGATTCGAGTTCCCTGGCGCTGTTGCTCAGCGTGTCTTCACTGCCCGGCGCGATCTCGTCGAGGTCGTCATTGAGTTTGGACAGCAATCCGCGCGTCTCATCGTCGATCTTACCCGTTGATTTCAATTCCTTGTCGAGCTCCGCGAGAAGTGCACGGATTCGTTCACTGTTCAATGATTGTCTCCCGCAATAACGTCAGGCCACGTCTTCGACATCTTTCAAGCGCAGTTCGTGTTTGCTGACCGGCAGTTCGCGAATACGAATGCCTGTCGCATCGAAGATCGCGTTGGTAAACGCCGGCGCGATAGGTGGCGTGCCGGGTTCGCCGGCACCGCCGGTTACTCCGCCGCCGTTGATGATATAGGTTTCGACGTCCGGCGCTTCGTCCATGCGCAGCATCCGGTAGTCGTGGAAATTCGATTGCCGGACAGCGCCGTCGCTGATCGAGATTTCGCCGTACAGCGCGGCCGTGAGGCCATAGGCGATGCCGCTTTCCATCTGTGCGGCGAGGTTGTCGGGATGCACGGCGTATCCGGCGTCCACGGCGCAGACGACGCGACGCGCCCTGGGCTTGCCGCCGACGATCTCGACGTCCACGACCTGGGCGACGATGCTACCGAACGAGTGATGAATGGCGATGCCCCGGCCGGTATTCTCCGGCAGGCTCTCGCCCCAGCCGGCCTTCTCCGCCGCGAGATCCAGCACGGCGCGGAAACGGGGAGAGCCGGCAAGCAGCTCGCGCCGGTATTCATAGGTATCACGGCCAGCGGCTACCGCCAGTTCGTCGATAAAGGACTCGGTGAAGAATGCATGCAATGAGTGGTCGACGCTGCGCCAGAAACCCCAGGGCACATGCGTCTCGCTCTCGCTGTAGACGATGGCCTGATCCGCAATCGCGTAAGGGATGTGCGGTGCCTCTTCCGGGTCGTGCTTGTTCACGTAATGGTTGTGCCATGCGATGGCGTTGCCGGAGGCGTCGAGTCCGCCGCGAAACCGGCTGATGCTGGCCTGGCGGTAATGGTCGTGGCGCATGTCTTCTTCGCGCGACCAGATGAGTTTTACCGGGTAAGGCGCTTCCGCGGCGATTCTTGCCGCCTGGATCGCGAAATCGTCGAAAGCGCGCCGGCCGAAGCCGCCGCCGAGGTACTGGTTGTGCAGATAGACCTGCGCCGGGTCCATCTCGATTGCCTCGGCTACCTGCTGGGCGAAGCCGAGCGGGTTCTGCGTGCCGAGCCAGAGTTCGCAGCGGTTATCGTGAACCCAGGCCGTGCAATTCATCGGCTCCATGGTCGCATGGGCGAGGAAGGGGACGCGGTATTCTGCCTCGAGCACCTGCGCCGCGGCGTCCAGGGCGGCGGCCGCATTGCCGGATTCGAAATCGTCCTTGGCCCGATCCTCGGCGGCCGCCGAGTCGAGTTCCCGGGCAAACTGCTCGAATATGCCATCTTGCCCCGTAGCGCCGTTGCCGCCATCGCCAAACTCGATCGCGAGCTTGTCGAGGGCCTTCTTGGCCTGCCAGTAGCCGTCGGCGATGACGGCCACCGCGTCGCCGAGGTTCACGACCTTCCGAACGCCGGGCATTGCCTGGATGGAGGATTCGTCCACGGACAGCACACGGCCGCCGAAAACGGGAGCCGCCTTGATGCTGGCGTATTTCATGCCGGGCAAAACGGCATCGATACCGAAGTTCGCAGAACCGTCTACTTTCGCGGGCACGTCGAATCGTGGTGGCGACGTGCCCATGATGCGGAAGGCGTCCGGCGACTTCAGCGCGGGTTTGTCGGGCAAGGGAAGCTGCGCAGCCGCGGGCGCGAAGTGAGCAAACGTTTCTTCGCGACCCGTCGCCTCGTGGCGAATCATGCTGTCGGCTGCACGGAGTTCGGAGACGGGAACCTGCCATTCGTCCGCGGCCGCTTCCAGCAGCACCGCCCTGGTTGCCGCGCCGGTTACGCGCATGGCGAGCTGGCCGGTCGTGCGAACGGAGAGGCTGCCACCCGTTATCTGCAGGCCCATCATCTGGGTGGCGCGGAAGAACAGGCCGTCGACGGAGTCGACGAGCCATGCGGGAAATTCCATGCCGGACGTCGAGTATTCGCGCGCGAGCGCATAGTTGGCGAATTCCTTGTGAGCGGGCGCCTCCTCGTAATTCACGGCGGACCAGTCCGCGTCGAGTTCGTCGGCCAGCATCATCGCGAGCGCGGTATGCACGCCCTGCCCCATGTCGGCGTGCGGGATGATCGCCGTAACGGTGTTGTCGGGCGCAATCTTCAGCCAGACGTCAAACAGGGATTCACCGTCGGCCGCAACGAGCCCCCTGACTTTGCCGGACCGGTCGCCGCGGCGAATGGCTACACCGAACACGACCACACCACCGGCAGCGACGCCGGCCGTTATGAACGCACGTCGCGTCCACTTACCCATTGTCGGTCTCCGCCACTGCGGAATTCGCAATCGTTGCGGCGCGCTTGATGCCCTTGCGGATGCGCGGATAGGTGCCACAGCGGCAGACGATGCCCGACATTGCCGCGTCGATATCGGCATCCGTCGGTGCCCGTGTGCGCTCCAGCAGCGCCGCAGCCGCCATTATCTGGCCGGACTGGCAGTAGCCGCATTGTGGGACCTGTTCGTCGATCCATGCCTGTTGCACGGGGTGCAGGCTGTCCTCGCCGCTGTTGAGGCCCTCGATCGTCTTAATCTGCCTGCCGACGGCTGCCGACGCCGGCAATACGCAGGAACGGACCGGCCTGCCGTCGACATGTACCGTGCAGGCACCGCACTGCGCAATGCCGCAGCCAAACTTGGTTCCGGTCAATCCGGCATAGTCCCGGATCACCCACAGCAAGGGCGTTGACGGGTCGACGTCGAGAGCCCGAGACTCGCCGTTGATAGACAATGTAATCATCTGGTTTCGTTTTCAGCCTGCCCGGTTTCACGTTACTCCAAGGGAATAAAGCGGGCAAGTCGGGCTAAAATGCGGCGTTTCGGGAATGGTATCCGGGGTAGCGGGTGAGGGGAGTTCTCAGGCAGGCGCGCGGCGTCCTGACGTTCGGCATCCTGACCGTCAATACGGTGTTCTGGTTCGTGCCGCTAATGACGCTCGCGCTTTTCAAGCTGCTCCTGCCGATCGCGGGCGTGCGCCGCGTGCTGACTCGCTGGCTGATGTGGCTTGCGGAAAACTGGATCGCGGTCAACGGGCTCGCCCTGCGAGGGTCCGGCTCCGGAGAATGGCGCGCCGACGGCGCCGAGACGCTCAACAGGGACGGTTGGTACCTGGTGCTGGCGAATCACCAGACGTGGGTGGATATCGTGGTGCTGCAGGTTGCGCTGAATCGTCGTATTCCGTTGCTGAAGTTCTTCATCAAGCAGCAACTGATCTGGTTTCCGCTGCTCGGCCTCGGGTTCTGGGCGCTCGACATGCCGTTCATGAAACGCCACGCGCCGTCCTACCTGGCGCGTCACCCCGAGAAGAAGGGGGGCGACCTCGCGGCAACGCGAAAGGCCTGCGAAAAGTTTCGCCATACACCGACCTCGGTCATTAATTTCGTGGAAGGCACGCGCTTCAGCGAAGCGAAACGCAAGGCGAGGAAATCGCCTTACGAGCATCTACTGGTGCCGCGGGCAGGCGGCATCGCTGTTGCGCTCTCGGCGATGGGGGAGGTGTTCGATGCCATCCTCGACGTCACGCTCGTGTATGCGAATGACCCACCGAAGTTCTGGGACATGGTCTGCGGCGATCGCGTAGAGGTGATCCTCGACGTCACCGTTCTGCCCATCGATCCTGCCCTCGTCAGTGGCGACTACCAGAACGACCGTGAGTTTCGTCGTGAGGTGCATCGATGGCTTGGCAAACTGTGGCAGCAGAAGGATGCGCGCATCGCTGAAATAAGGCGCCGTGTCGCGTAGACTGCAGGAATCATCTTGCTGTGGAGGGCCCAATGGCCGACAGCCGCCATTACGATACCGTTGCCTTCGATGTGCGCGACAACGCTACGATGCTGTTCTTCGCGAAGACGACGGACACGGGCGACATCGACGATTACCTGCTGCTGGTTCGTACGATCGAAGACGATTTCGATGAGTCCATGTACATCGAGATCAACGAGAAGCAATTTGGCGGGCACGACATGGTCGAGGAAGCGCAACTCTTGGGCAACACCCTGACGCTGAAGTTCAGGGAGCCCGTCGACGCCCTGGACGGCGCCGGAGAACTCGCGCTGACGTTCGCCGAGACGCCGGAGAATCTCACCAGTGTCGAGATCGGCGCTTTCCGCGTGCTGGGCGAGGCCCTGAAAGGCGGCAACGCCTGAGTTACAGTCTTTACATCCTGCGCTGCGCGGATGGCAGCCTTTATACGGGCATTACGCGCGACGTCGCCCGTCGCATCGAGGAGCACGAGAGCGGAATTCGCGGCGCGAAATACCTGCGCGGGCGGGCGCCCCTGCAGCTCGTGTTCCAGCTGGCCGCCGGCGATCGCGCCGCAGCGCAGCGCCTTGAATACCGCGTCAAGCGCCTCAGCAAGACCGGGAAAGAAGCCCTGATCGATGGCGACCTCTCGCTGCTGCGGCCGGTCGAGGCCTGAGCGACTCAGGCGTCCGGCGCCTGCTCCGGGTATAGCACCAGCGGCTCTCCGAACACCGGCAGGTAAATCTGCGTGTCCCTGTCCCAGGTGTTGCGTATGTCCTGCAGCCATCCCGCCGTCCTGACGAAGTTGTCGATCAGCTTCGGTGGCAGTGCGATCTCGCCGAACGGGCGGGTCTGGTCGTCGAAATGCACGGGGAAGACACGTTTCGCCCCGGTCGACGTTACGAGCGCCTGCCAGTAGCGTTCCGCGTAGTCACGCCCCAGGCTCTCCAGCAGCCCGACGCCGAGCATGACGACGTCGGCCCGCACGTCGTCGAGCGCCCCCTCCCTGTAGCCTGCGCTACCCTGGACGATGGTCGTTCCCTGCGGGTGCGAGATTACGATCGAGTAGCTTCCGCCTTCGCGCCAGGCCGTAATCGGCGCCGGCAGCTCGAGCGGCGCCTCCACGGTTCCCGCCAGCGGCACCTCACCGCGGAGGCCGATGGGTGCATGCGCTGCAGGGATTAGCGTCACCGTAAAATCGCCGAACTCGTAGGGTACCCGGGCCTCGGCCACGACGATCTGGTCTTCCGGCACGCCATAGCCGCGGGCAATGTTCGCAGTCGACTCGGAACCGAGGATCGATGCGCTGCTGCGATTGGCAACCGCGCCGACGTCCATTGCGTGATCGTAGTGCGAATGTGCGGGGATGATCGCTGCGAGGCGGCGCATGCCGAATTCGTTCATGACGTAATTGATCATGGGCGCGTCGCAGTTCACGGGCCGTCCGGTGAGCGACTCGAACAACGTGGGACGCGATATAAAACCGTCGACCAGGATCTGCGTTTCGCCGTCGTCGAACAGCAGCGTCGTAATGCCCAGCCAGGTCGCGGTTACCGCGGTCTCCGGGGGCGAGTTCACGACTGGAGGGTGCAGCCCCGTATCCGCTATATCGGGGCGCTCCTGCCATACCCATAACAAGAGCGCCGCGAGCAAAGCGACGATTCCGACGATAACGACAGCCGTGCGTTTCGCGTAACGTTTCGCGTCCTGAATCGTGACCTTCGGCATGGCGTCAAGATACCATCAACCCGGCCGCTATTTTGCGTGAAGCAACCCTCATCGATCCACCCGGGAACCGGATCTGCCGGTACCAGGCCGTTGCGAGCCGCAAGCATCCTCTCGGGCGGGTGGCCTAGGCGCTCGCTGCGGACTGCTGGCCGGGGCAGTCCGACTCATCAGGCGCCGTGAAGTCAACCGCCTTGCCGGTTTCGAGCAGCGTCTTGAGCCCTGCAATTACGTGTGGCCAGCCGAAGGCCACCATGGTCGCCGTCGCGGAGTCCTCCACGAGCTGATCATGGATGACGGTCAGGCGCGTGCCGGCGCGGATCGGCTCCAGCCTGAATGTTACACGCGATGACGGATCGCCCGCGGCGTCCGGGTTACGCAGGAACCGCCAGCTGTAGGACAGCTCGTTCGGGCGGTCGGCAGTGAGTATCTCGCCAGTGACGCCCACGCTGTCGTCGGCATTCAGGAACTGTATCGTCGCGCCGGGCGTGAACTCGCTCTGGATGCGCGTTGCGTGCCAGTACTGTTGCGTGAATTCCGCGGTGGTCAGGCCTTGCCAGACGCGTTCCGGCGGGGCGGCGATGACGGTCATGTAGATGAATTCGGGCTTACTCATGTTCGTTCTCCTGCAATGCATCTCTGAGGTTGAGGAGGGCTTCTGCACGCGGGCCCGAGAAGCGGTCCAGCCAGCGGCGGCTGATTTCCGCGATAGGAACGGGGTTCAGGTAGTGCAGTTTCTCGCGCCCGTGCCACTGGCAGCTGACGAGGCCGGCCGCCTCGAGTACGGCGAGGTGTTTCGCGACGGACTGCCGACGCATGCCGAGGCCCTCGACGAGTTCCATCAGCGACTGGCCCTGCCTGTCGAGCAGTCGGTCGAGCAGTGCGCGCCGCGTCGGGTCGGCCAGGGCTTTGAAAACAGCGTCCATTATTTAAAAGGCAGCCAAATGGTTGCCTATTATTATGCAGCTAAATAGCTGCATGTCAAGGGGCCTATTGTCCGGCAGCGAACTTGGCCAGGTAGCCGGTCAGGGGGGCAAGGTAGTTACCCATCGCATAGCCGAGCAGAGCCATGAGGACGGATACGGGCACCAGGCTCGGTTTGTGGTGTGCGGCGACGATGGGTGCGGACGCCGCCGCTCCGATGTTCGCGGCAGAGGCAATGGCGACGCTGTGCACGTCGACGCGAAAGAGCCACGCGCCGGCCAGGCAAAATGCGCCGTGAATGAATATCCAGATGAATGCGCCGAGCAGGAATGCCGGTGCCTGGGCGAGCCCTGCAATCTCGGCGCGCGCACCGATTCCGGCGACGAAGATGTAGACGAGAGCCGTTCCCAGCGCCGTCGAGTTCGGCAACCGGGAAACGGGGGTCGCCGACAGCAACAGTGCCGTCGTCGTTACCAGCAGGACGCGCGTCGTCGATTCACCGAAAACGGGCGCGAGCGGTTCGATCGTCGTGCCGATCCACTGCGAGATGCCGGGCGCGAGAGCGATTCCCATCCATGTGACGCCGATGACGACGGCCGCAAGGAAGATGTATTCCGGCATGGTGGGGGGATGCTCCTCCTCCACGTGGAGTTCGGCGGCTGCCTCCATGGCGGCCAGCCGTTCCGGGGGCACGCGTGCCCATGCATTGAAGCGGTCCGCGAAGTTGCGCGACATGAGCAGCAGCGGCAGCCAGACGATGTAGACGGCGTTGTCGGCGATGACGGCGAGGCCGAACAGTTCGCTGGAAGTGCCGAGCATCTCTTTGGTTGCCGCCATGTTGGCCGTGCCGCCAATCCAGCTTCCGGCCAGCGCACCGAAGCCCATCCATGCGTCGTCCGACAACCAGCGATGTACAATCATGTAAGAGATAACGCCGCCCGCCATGACGCCGGCCGTTCCCATGAGCATGACCAGCACGCCCTTGCCCATAATTCGGATGACGGCTGGTACGTCGACCTTGATCAACATCAACACGATGAAAGCCGGCAGTGCGAAGGTGCTCAGGCCGCTATAGATGACGGACTTGTTGGGGATGACGGACGCGCCGCCGATGTTCACGTTGCTCAGGATGACGGGCGTAACATAGATAAACAGCAACGGCGGCAGGTACTGAAACAGTTTCGCCCGCGTCGCTTGCTCGAGATAGAAGAAGAAACCGGCGACGGCACAAAGAATGGCCAGTACGCCGATCGGCGAGGAAATCAGGGCTGCGGTTTCGTGCATGCTCGACGCGTCCGGCGGCAACAAGGCGCCCGAGTATAAAGCATCGGGTATCGGCGGGCGCCGAAACGGATCAGGTGAAGCCGAGCTGGGAAGCGTGGTCTTTGCGCGTAGCGTCGTCGGTCATCGCAGCCGACTTGACCGTCATCCAGACGGCGTCCCAGTCTTCGACCTTGCTCGGGCCAAAGACGAACTTCGCGATAAAGCTCTCGAGCTGACCGACTCGAATGACATTTTTCGGCGGTGCCGAGGTGAACTCGACGGAGCCCGTGAATATCACGAGGTTTGCGACGGGTACCTCGGGAACGACCTTCTGCAGCGCGCGGGTCCGGCCTTCGTTCTGAATAAGGGGGTTCAGGAAGCGGCGGCGCGTAACGCCGTCGACGTTGGTCCACTGCGGTTCATCGGGTTCACCGAACACGACGCCATTGTAATGTTTCGTCTGGATGCAGAGTATGCCGCCGGCCGTCATGATGGCGTGGTCGATCTTCGCAATGCCGCCGTAGGCGCCCGGCAGCATGAAATCGTGCAGCACGTCCTTGCTGCGCGCCTCCAGTGCGCGGCGAATCCTGTACTCGCCCAGCCGCGACACGAAATAGTGAGCGACCTGGGTCGCAGCCCGGCGGAAAATCAGGGTCAGGAATAGCGCGCCGCCGATCGTGAACAAGAACGCGGCCGGACCCACGTTCGTTATCCCTGTGGCAACGCCCGACTCCGCGGCGACCGCGGGGAGCGCGATCAGCGGCAGGCCGGAGAGCAACAATCGCAGGATTCTGAGCATGCGCCCAGAATAGGCCCGATTTACGGGGAAGTTAACGTAATGCGTCACGTTTTTGACGAGTCCCCGTGCCCCGGGTACGCGAGGTAATAGCCGTCGATCTCGGCGATCGCGATCCGGGTCCCGTAGACCCGGCTCAGCAGTTCCGGCTTCAGCACCGCCGCTTTCGGGCCGTCCGCTGCGATCAAGCCGCGGTCGAGAACTACCACGCGGCCGACTTCGGGAGGAATCTCGTTCAGATGATGCGTCACGATAATGATGTTGCGGCCAGCCCTCGCGAGCGCCCGTATACGTGCGAGGTAATCGAAGCTTGCTGCGAAGTCGAGCCCGGAGGTCGGCTCGTCCAGGATCAGCGTATCCGGCTGATGCACCAGAGCCCGGGCGAGGAGACAGCGCCGCTGCTGCCCGGTGGACATCGCCCGCAGGGGCGTGTCGGCAAGTTCCGTGATGCCGAGTTCCTCGAGGATGTCGCGCGCGGCAGCAATTTTTTCGTCGCTGATCCCCTCTCCGAGGACGCCTTGCACGCCGATACTCGCAAGGAACCCCGACAGCACGACTTCGAGCGCGGTCGTGGCGGGGCGATAGCGTTGCTGCAGATCATGGGAAACGATGCCGATATGGCGTCGCAGTTCCCAGACATTCCATCGTTCGCGCCCGAGGATGCGGACCCAGGAGCCTTCGCGCTGGACCGGGTACAGTTCGCGATTGATGGTTTTGAGCAGCGTGGTTTTGCCGGAGCCGTTCGGACCGAGTATGGCGACGCGCTCGTGCCGCGCGATCGTGAGCGTCAGCTCGTCGAAGACGCGCGTTTCACCCCGCCAGATCGTCGCATTGCGAATATCGATGAGCGGCGGGTCGTCCATGGCCTAGCCCTGGCGCCGCAGGTCCTGTTCGAGGATCGACTCGAGTTCCTGGGCCGCGTCTATTGCCGACTGGATCAGCTTTTCTTCGGATTCATGCATCGCGTATTGCTCCATGAGCAGCTTTTCGTCGGCGTCACGGAAAGTGTCGGATACGTGCCGTACATCGTTGTCGTCGATGCCGAGCCTTTCCAGCACGCTTTCACCCATCGCGAGACTCGACAGCAGGGTGTCGCGAAAGATCTTGTCCACGCCGATGTCCATGAGCTTGTGGGCGTGCCGCCGGTTGTGCGCGCGAGCGATTATCGTGAGGTTCGGAAACTGGCGCTTGGCCGTCTCCGCGATGTGCAGCGACGTCTCCATGTCGGCTGTGGCCAGAACCAGTATTTTCGCCTGAGCCGCGCCGGCGGCGCGCAGGACCTCGGGCCGGGCAGCGTCGCCGAAGTGCACGCTGTTGCCGTAACGGCGCACGATATCGACCTGTGAGGAATCGATCTCGAGCGCCGTAAATGGCTTGTTGATACTCTGCAGCAGCCTGCCCACGATCTGTCCAACGCGCCCGAATCCGGCGATGATGACCTCGTGATCTTCCTCGGGGATCTCGTCGAATTGCGCTGCCTCGGCCCTGCCGAGTTTCGCGCCGAAGTGCTCATTGAGCAGGTACACGAACGGCGTCAGCAGCATCGACACGGCCACAGCCAGTATCAGTTCGTCGATCACGCCGGCCGGCACGAGGCGTTCGCGTGCGGCCAGCGCAAACAGCACGAATGCAAACTCGCCGCCCTGCGACATGACCGCGGCAAGGCTCAGCGCGTTGCGCCGGTCGCACATGCCGAACATTCTCGCAAGGACGATAAGCACAATCGCCTTGGACACCATGAGACCGGCGACCAACAGCATGATCCTGGCGGGCACTTCCAGCAGCAGGCTGATATTGACCGACATGCCCACGGCAATGAAGAACAGCCCCAGGAGCAAGCCCTTGAATGGCGCGATATCGGCTTCGAGCTGGTGCCGGTACTCGGAATCGGCCAGCAGCATGCCCGCGATGAATGCGCCGAGCACCATCGACATGCCGGCAAAGTCCATGAGCAGGGCAGAGCCGATGACGACGAGCAACGCCGTGGCCGTAAACAGCTCCGGAATTCCCGCGGCCGCGACAGTATAAAGCACCGGTTTGAGGGCAAGGCGGCCGCCGCCGATCAGCAGCACCAGCGTGCCGACGATCACGCCGAGTTCCGCGAGATCGAAGCCGCTCTCGAGGTCGGCCCTGGCACCAAGCATTGGCAGAACCGCGATAAGCGGAATGACGGCAAGATCCTGAAGCAGCAGGATCGAGAACGCCGCACGGCCAAACTGGGAGTTCAGCTGTTTTTTCTCCGCCAGCATCTGCAGCACGAATGCGGTTGACGAGAGCGCGAGGATAAGCCCGACGACCACGGCAGCCTCGACTTCCAGGCCGTAGAGCCACGCCAGTGCGGCAATTACCGCCCCGCTTACGAGGACCTGCGCAGTGCCCAGCCCGAAAACCATCTTGCGCATGACCCATAGTCGGGTCGGCTTGAGTTCGAGACCGATGATGAACAACAGGAATACGACACCGAGTTCCGCGAAGTGCAGGATATGCTCAGGCTCGTGGATGAAGCCGAAGCCGAATGGGCCGATCAGGATTCCGGCGCACAGGTAGCCGAGTACGGAACCGAAACCGAGGCGCTTGCTGATTGGCACGCTGATGATTGCCGCCAGCAGATAGATGATGGATTCCTGCAGAATGGTCATGCGGCGATCCCGGGGTCAGCGCGAAGAATTCGCAGTGTAATAGCAGCCGGATGAGCCCGCGAGTCCTTCGACAGGCGCCGGTTTTCCATTACACTGGGCAAAACTGGCCGGGATCGTTCTATGAGCTACCGCACGCCGGGGCGCGGCGCAATCGTCGCGGCCCAGTTAATCACCTTATGCATTGTTGCCGCTTGCGGCCGCAACGACACGGGTCCGGTGGCGGACGAGCAGGCTGCCGCCGTCGCAAACGTGGAGGCGATGACCCAGGAGCACGCGGATGATACGGCCGACCCCAGCGAAGCAGCGCAGGTCGAACCAGGGCGCGAGGTAACGGCCGAGCGCCTGGCCTATGCCGAAGTCGACGACGAACTTGTCTACGGCCATTTCGCGTTTCCCTCGGACATGATCGAGCCGCTCCCGGCGGTCATCATGATCCATGAATGGTGGGGTCTGAACGACAATATCCGGGCAATGGCCGACAGGCTTGCGGCCGAGGGCTACATCGTTCTTGCGGTCGATCTGTTCGGAGGTGAAGCTGCGACGACGCCCGAGGCGGCGCGGCAACTGATGATGCGCGCCGTTGAGAACAGCGACTCGGTGACATCGAACCTCGAACAGGCCTACCGATTCGTGACCGATACGGCAGGCGCACCGCGCGTGGCTTCGCTCGGCTGGTGTTTCGGCGGCGGCTGGTCACTCAACACGGCGTTGCTGTTTCCGCAAGACCTCGACGCTGCCGTTATCTACTACGGTCAGGTGACCGACAACGAGAGCAGGCTCGCCGCTCTCGAGGTGCCGATACTGGGATTGTTCGGCTCCGAAGACCGCGGTATCAAGCTCGAGTCGGTTCGGCGTTTCGAGGCTGTGCTGGAGCGCCTGGGCAAGGAGTACGAAATCCAGGTTTACGAAGGCGCCGGCCACGCGTTCGCCAATCCGAGTGGCAATAATTTCAATCCCGAGTACGCCGACGACGCGTGGACCCGGACACTGGATTTTCTGCGCGGCCATCTCGTCGCCGACCCGACCTAATCCGGCATGCGCTCCGCTTCCGCGGCGGAAGCAATGCAGTCCACCCTGATGTCGAGTGGTTCCGCCGCGAACACGACCGACTGTCCTTCGGCGCGCGCGCATCGAAGCGATACCTGCGCCGCCAGCGCCGCGGTGAGCAACAGCGATTCGCCCACTGATGCCGGGTCGACACAAAACTCCCGCAGCGCGAACGGTGCGAGCTGGCTTGCAGAGACAAGCATCGACACGTCAATTGACGTTGTCGATTGCAGGTCTTCACCGCGCACGTTCGTGTGCGTATCGGCGATCGTAATCGACAGGGACTCGGGTTGGCCGCCCGCCGCGCAATGAGGCGTGATGCTCAGCCGGAATTCGAGTTGCGGCAGGTTCACGAGATTGCGCCCTGCTTGCTGCATCGCGAGTTCGGCCACGGCAGGCTCGGCGTGGACGCGCAGCCGGTCCACTTCGGCATAGACGAAGTACAGCCCGGGCAGCAGTATGAAATGGGTCAGCATGCAATCTGTCTCCTGCGGCAACGCCCGGATTATAGGGAATCATTTGGTGGTAATCTGCACTGCAACCGGACAGACGGGGAGTCGCATGTTTCGAGAAGCTGCGCATGTTACCTACAAGACGGCCCGCCGCATTGCCGTGCTCGCCGTCGGATCCACCGTCGTGCTGCTTGGCATCGTCATGCTCGTTACGCCGGGCCCGGGGCTCATCGTAATCCCGATCGGGCTGGCCATCCTGGGTGCCGAGTTCGCCTGGGCTCGAATCTGGCTCCGCAAGGTGCGCGAGAGTATCAGCAAGCAGACATCGAGGAATCACGCGACCCGCGCGGAACGACAGCGCGATCGTGCTCAGCGCTGAGGGTGCTGGCCTGGGGAAAAAAGAAGGCGCCGGAGTGCTGTATTCGATACTCGATCCAGCGGGCCGATCCGACACGGAGCGGACTCCGGCGCCCAGGCATAGCGGCAGGGGGGTGCCGCCGGACCTTCCTGGTCCTCATACGCCGGCAATCCAGCCGGCATCGTGCGAGGCGGCTTGCGGACCGGGCTGTAGGGGGAGAGATTCCCGGTCGCGACCCACCTCAGGGGGTTTGTTGGAAGCGCGAGAGACTTGCCCCCCGCGCTCCGTTTCGATCTGCGGCCGGCGAACCCGATATCAAGGGTGGCCGCTGCCGCTTTCTGCCCTCAATGCCTCAGGCAACGGTGGCGGCTGCTGCGAACATGACGCCGAGCAGCACGACCAGCATGCCTGCCAGCGCAAGTCCTTCCTCTTTGTAGTCCTTCATGACAGTCACTCCTTGTGATAGAGCCGGATTCCCTTTCGGGCCGGACAGGTTTAGTTATTTACTCCTAATGCACGAGCCGTGCCAACTTCTGAACCTTATTAAAAACAACTAGTTATCGAACAGGCGCAGGTTACGAAAAATCGTAAATAACGAAAATTCGTAACCTCGATTACGAAATTTCGTATAGACTCGCACGATGAGCAGGCACGAGGATTACCAATGGCTGTTTCGCAAGGCACCGGCGATGGCAACCGCGATCGACGAGGACGGCAGATTCGTCGACGTCAATGACGCGTTCGAGAAGCGGCTCGGCTATGCGCGCGACGAGTTGATTGGCCGGCGCCCGCTCGAGTTCGTCACGGCCGAAAGTGCGCGCCGCATCGAGGAGGAATTCCGCCCGGCGCTGCGGCGGACCGGCAAGCTGGAAAGCAAGCCGATCAGCTTTGTTGCCAGTTCCGGTGAAGTTGTGGACTGCCTGAGCGATGCAATCATCGAATACGACCCCGAGGGCCGTTACCTGCGCACGATCGCCATGTATGCGGAGGTCACGGACCAGGCCCGCGCGGCGTTCAAGTACCGGGATCTGTATCGCTCGACACCGGCGATGCTGCATACGCTGGATGCTGACGGGCATGTCCAGACGGTGACTGATCACTGGCTGCAAAAGCTGGGCTACAGCCGCGAGGAGGTGCTCGGCCGGCCGGTGACTGATTTCTACAGCGAAGCGGATCGGCGCCGGTTTTCCGGCACCCGCCTTGCCGAAGCAATTAATCGCGGCGAGTTCACCAACGTCGACCGCCAGATGGTTACCAGGGACGGGCGCGTGCTCGACATCGTCATGTCGTCCATCTCGCACCGCGACAGCCGGGGCAACGTCGACCAGTTGCTCGTAGCCTCGAAGGACGTCACCGAACGCAAACGGGCGGAAGCGCGCCTGCGCCGGACGCTTGCGGAAAACGCCCGGCTGCGCGAGGAACTGGAGCAGGAGCGCGATTACCTCCGCGAAGAAGTCAATGTCGCCATGAACATGGGTCGAATCGTCGGCACCAGCCCGGCTTTGCGACACATGCTCAAGCGAGTCGAGGCCGTCGCGGATACGCCGGCAACCGTGCTCCTGCAAGGAGAATCAGGAGTCGGCAAGGAACTGGTTGCACACGCGATTCATGCGCGAAGTTCGCGGTCCGAAGGACCGCTGGTCAAGGTCAACTGCGCATCGATCCCGAAGGAACTGTTCGAAAGCGAGTTTTTCGGTCACGTGAAAGGCGCATTTACCGGCGCACACCGGGACCGCATTGGCCGCTTTCAGCTGGCCGACGGCGGCACTATCTTCCTCGACGAAGTCAGCGAGATACCGCTGGAGCTGCAGAGCAAGCTTCTCCGTGTGCTGCAGGAGAGCGAATTCGAGCGCGTCGGCGACGATGTAACGCGCTCGGTCGACGTGCGCGTTATAGCGGCGACGAACAGGGACCTGGAAAGGTACATCGTGGACGGCCATTTCCGGGAAGACCTGTTTTACAGGCTCAGCGTCTTTCCGATCGACGTGCCGCCATTGCGGGACCGGGGCGACGATGTTATTCAACTGGCTCAGGAGTTTCTCATCAAGACCTGCAAGGATTTCGGTCGCGAACCCATGACGCTGACTCGCGGACAAGCGAACAAGCTGCGCGCTTACGACTGGCCCGGCAACGTGCGCGAGCTCAAGAACGTCATTGAGCGGGCGGTAATCCTGTCGCGTGGCAACGTGCTGCGGCTCGAAGCGTCCTTGCCGGAATCTGCAACCGGCGGACCCGACACGGCATCGGACTCGACTGCCGCTCCCGAGTTTCTCACGGAACAGGAGGTGCGGGAGTTTCAGAAGAACAATACCATCGCCGCGCTGAAGCAGGCGAACTGGCGAGTGTCGGGCGCCGGCGGTGCTGCCGACCTGTTGGGCATCAAGCCGACGACCCTTGCCGACCGGATTCGAACGCTCGGTATCAGGAAGCCGGGCGGGCGAAGTCGCGGATGACGCGCGCCACGATCAATCGCCTGCTCGTGCTCGCGGGAATCGTGGGATTTGCAATGCTGTTTCGTATCCTGCCGGTCACGGAGTGGCTGGAGCAACTTGCCAGGCTGAACGAGCAATACCCGGTTGCCGTGCCCGTTGCCTACATCGCCGCCGTGACACTCGCGACGGTTGCGCTGTTCCCGGGCTGGATATCCATGATGCTGGGTGGGCTGCTGTTCGGCTTGCTGCCCGGGCTGCTGTTTGCGCTGCTGGGGATCACGGCCGGCGCCTTCGGCGGGTTCCTTGCAGGACGGGCGCTGGGGCGTTCCTGGGTCGAGAAGCGCATGGGTGACAGCCTGAAGCTGCAGGCGCTGGACGAAGCCGTAAACGCGCAGTCGTTCTACATCGTGTTACTGACCCGCTTTGCCATCGTTCTGCCCTTCAATGTACTCAACTACGCGTTCGGACTGACGCGGGTTACGCCCGCGACCTACGTGGCGGCGACCGCGCTCGGGATGTTGCCTGCGGTGCTGCTGTACGTATATCTTGGTACTCTCGCGGATGACTTAGGCGCCATTCTCGCAGGTGATGTTCGCCCGGCTGGCGGGGCCTACTGGATCGCGGCCGTCGCGATCTTTGCCATTGCAGCGGTCATCTGGATTGTGCAACGCGCAGCAAGGCGCGCGTTGCAGCAACAACAACTCGACTAGCAAAAGACTATTTATGAAGTACAGGCCAGTCCTCGGCTTGCTGCTATTTGGCAGCCTGGTATCAATCGCAATTGCGGAGCAGAACGAACTGCCGCAGCCCGTTCGCCACATCCTCGACATCCGCAAGGTTCCGCACGATTCGCTGAGTATTTACGTGCAGGACGTCGAGAGCGGCGAAGTGGTTCTGAACTGGAAGGACGATGTGCCGCGCAATCCGGCATCGACGATGAAGCTCCTGACGACGCTTGTCGGCCTTGACACGCTGGGCCCGAACTACAGGTGGAGGACCGATATCTTCGCGCTCGGCGAACTCGAGGATGGTCGCCTGGCCGGCGACCTGCTGATTCGCGGCCACGGCGACCCGTTCCTCGTCTCTGAACGCGTCTGGCAAATGCTGCGACTCGTGCGACAGGCGGGCATTCACGCTATCGACGGCAACCTGTTGCTCGATGACAGCTACTTCGAGGTGCCCGGGCACGATCCGGCCGAGTTCGACCGACAGCCATTGCGCGCCTATAACGTCGGCCCGAATGCACTGTTGATGAATTTCAAGGTCGTTCGCTACTGGTTCGAACCCGATCATGACCGCAACGCCGTGCGCGTATGGATCGACCCGCCGCTGGAGAATCTGCGGGTCGAAAACCGGCTTGCGTTGCGCCGCGGTTATTGCGGCGGCTATCAGCGCGGCATAACGATTACGGCGAACGAGGCCATCGACAAAATGATATTCAGTGGCCGCTTCCCCACCGGCTGCAAGAGTTACGCGATGGATCGCACCGCCCTGAGCCACAACGAGTTTGCCTACGGCCTGTTCATGTCGGTGTGGCGTGAATCGGGCGGTGAGTTCACGGGCGGATGGGAGAACGCGAAAGCGCCTGAAGACGCAGAGCCGATTGTGTCGTTCGAGTCGTTGCCGCTCGCCGAGATCATCTCCCGGGTCAACAAGAACAGCAACAACGTGATGGCGCGGCAGATTCTCTACACCCTTTCCGCGGAGGTGCTCGGGCCGCCGGGTACCGAAAGCGGCGGCCGCAAGGTCGTCGAAGACTGGCTCGACGATACCGGCATCGATTTTCCGACGCTCAGGCTGGACAACGGTGCGGGTCTCTCGAGGGACGCTCGCGTGTCGGCGCGGGAGTTCGGTGCGTTGCTGGAGCTGGCCTGGCGCAAGCCTTACATGCCCGAGTACCTCGCCTCGATGGCGGTATCCGGGCTCGATGGCACGCTCAGGCGCAAATTCGACGATGAGCGGCTCACCGGGCAGGCACACCTCAAGACGGGATCGCTGGATCATGTCGCGGCGATCGCCGGTTACCTGCAGGCGAAGTCGGGGCGGCGCTTTGCCGTGGTGATGCTGCACAACCACGACGACGTCCACCGCGGTCCGGGCGAAGAGGCACAGGTAGCCCTGCTGCGCTGGCTTTACGAGCAATAACTGTAAAGACTTCCGACGATGCTGTAGTAAACTCGCGGCGGGCAAGGGAGAACCAGATATGAGATTAGCGATCGGGCTGTTCGCGCTGCTACCGGTACTGGCAGCGGCCGAGACGGGCTACGTTACCGACCGTTTGATGCTCGGGCTGCACAAGGCCGAGAACACCAGCGACCGGCCGTTCCGCTCGCTCGAGAGCGGCACCGAGTTCGAGGTCCTGTCGCGCGACCGCCTGTACGCGCGTGTCCGGCTTGCGGACGGTACCGAGGGCTACGTCAAGGCGGCCTACGTGGTTTACGAACCGCCTGCCAAGCTGATCGTCAACCAGACACAGGCGGAGGTTGAACGCCTGACCACGGAGCTGGAGGAGGCGAAGGCCGAATTCGCCGAGCCCGCGGCTGTCATCGATTCGCTCAAGGAACAGACGGCGGCTTTGACATCCGAACTGCAGACTGCGCAGCAGCGGGTCGAGGATCTGGCGGAGGCCAACGAGAATTTCCAGAGCCGCGCGGAGCGCTACCAGTACAGCCTCCCGTACACGTGGGTAGGCGGTGCCATCGCCGTGTGCCTGGTCACGGGTTTTCTCGGCGGCTTGTGGTGGGTGGACCACCGCATCCGCAAGCGCCACGGCGGTATCCGTATTTACTAGTCAGGCCCCTACCGCCTTGCGCTGCTCGTCCAGGCCCGGGCCGTCGGAACAGCCTCCGTGAATCGGCAGGTCCGCTTCTGCGTAGAGTTTGTCGATATCGTCCTGCGTGCGGGCGTGCCGCATCTCCTCCAGCTGCCTGACGGTAATATGCGGCGCAAACAGCTGCGCGAAGTCCAGCATGTAACGCCGCATGACGGCGTCCTTGCGGAAACCGATCCACGTGGTGCTGCGCGGAAACAGGCCCTCGGCATCGATTGCCTTGAGATCTTTCCTGTCATCGCAGTCCTCGGCCATGCTCGCGACGATGCCCACCCCGAGACCCATGCGCACATAGGTTTTGATAACGTCCGCGTCGCGCGCGGTGAAGACGACATCCGGCTCCAGTCCCAGGTTCGAGAACGCCTTCTTCAGGGAGGATTGCCCACCGAAACTGAATACGTACGTGACGAGCGGATACCTGGCGAGATCCTGCAGCGTCAGTTTGCGCTTCAGCCTGGTCAGGTCGTGGTCGTTGGGGACCAGAATCTTGCGGTCCCAGCGGTAGCTCGGGACCAGCAGCAGGTCGGCGAACAGTTCGCGCGAGCCGGTCGCTATCGCGAAATCGATTTCGTTCGCCGCGACCATGTCCGCTATTTGCTCGGACGTCCCCTGATGCAGGTTCAGGCTGACACGCGGGTAACGCTTGCGAAATTCCCTGATGACGTCAGGCAAGACGTAGCGCGCCTGGGTATGCGTGGTCGCGATGGATAGCGTGCCTTCTTCCTCGTGGTAGTAGTCGGATGCGAGGCTGCGGATGTTTTCCACTTCCTGCATGATCAGGCGCGCCCGCTCGATCACCTGCTCTCCCGCCGTGGTGATGCCGCCGAGACTCTTGCCCTTGCGGGTAAACAACTGCAGACCGAGCTCCTCCTCCAGCAGCTTTAGCTGTTTGCTCACGCCTGGCTGCGAGGTATACAGTCGCTCGGCCGCCGCCGTGATGTTCAGCCCGTTATCGACGATCGCCAGCAGGTATTTGAGTTGTTGTAGTTTCATTCGAGCGTTAAAAATGCCTGCGATTTCAAACCTATGACCACTATTATCTGGGTTCGTTTCCGAAATCGCGCCAAATAACACATTTGTCTAAGATTTCAGGATGCGTCCGAAATATCGCCGGTTTCCTGCCCGGAATTCGGCCGCTACCCCGCGTACATATAACACAACGGCATAAGGGCCGAGACAGCTGGTTTATCGGGCGGACGATGAAATCGGGGCTTTTTCTGCTATACACAGGACAGAAATTCGATAACAAGGAACAACAGGATGATCTACGACAATATTCTGCAGACCATCGGCAACACGCCGGTGGTGCGCCTGAATCGCATGGGCCCGGACAACGTGGAAATCTACGTGAAAGTCGAGTCGTTCAACCCGATGGCGTCGATCAAGGACCGGCTTGCCTTTGCAATTATCAACGATGCACAGGAGTCCGGAGACCTTGAACCGGGACAGACCGTGGTGGAGGCGACGTCCGGCAATACCGGAATTGCCCTGGCAATGGTCTGTGCCGCGACCGGGCATCCGTTCGTTGCGACAATGGCAGATTCGTTTTCCGTCGAGCGGCGCAAGATCATGCGCGGTCTCGGCGCGAGGGTCATCCTGACCCCTGCCGCCGAGCGCGGGTCGGGAATGGTCAGGAAAGCCGAGGAACTCGCCGCGGAACACGGCTGGTTCCTGGCGCGGCAATTCGAGAATCCCTCGAACCCCGAATACCACGCCAGCACCACGGGTCCCGAGATCCTGCGTGATTTTGCGGGCCGGCGCTTCGACTTCTGGGTGACGGGCTACGGCACCGGCGGCACGATGTCCGGCGCCGGGCGCACCATCAAGGCAGCCCGGCCCGAGGTGACCATCGTGGCGACCGAGCCGGCCGGCGCCGCGCTCCTGAAAGGTGACGACTGGAAACCGCACAAGATCCAGGGCTGGACCCCGGATTTCATTCCCGATGTTCTGGATCGCGAGATCTTTGACCAGTTGATGTCGGTGACTGACGAGCGTGCCATCGAGGTCTCGCGCGAGCTGGCTGCAAAAGAGGGCATATTTACCGGGATTTCGGCGGGCGCGACACTCGCGACGGCGCTCGACGTGGCGGAAAACGCGTCCGATGGCTCGGTCATCCTGGCGATGCTTCCGGATACCGGGGAGCGCTACCTGTCGACGCCGCTATTCGAGGGCGTCGAAGAGGGCTCCGACGACGCGTGGCTGGCTGCCCTGTGACCCGCAGCCAGCGGCTTCGATGCACGTAATGAGCTGAAACAACACAAAAAAATAGTTTCTGTTGAGACCTGAATCACAGCCTCCCGTGGCTGCAAATGGCATCGTGGAAAGCCTTGTACGCAACGGAAGCTGCCGTGCCAGCAGACATTCACAGCCTCACAACAAGAAGGAGTATCGGCACAGCGGCCGAGTTGCTGCAATCCCTGGTCCCCCGGGCGCAGTGCTTCTGCTTTTACGGCCTCGATCGAAGCTGTATCTGGAGCAGCGACGGCGCCGACGACTACGAGGTCAACGAATTCGTCGCCGAACTGCACGCCGACCTGCTGCTCGCGGATAACGCCGAGCACAAGTTCGTGCGGCGCACGCTGAAATCCGGGCGCACGCTGCTGGTACTGCCGGTATTCACCGATGACGGTGACGTGCAGGGATTCCTGGTAGCGGTCTTCTCACGGAATGCGGGCAAGTCGTCCTCGTTCAATCCGAGCCTGCTCAGCGACATACTCGCACCGGCAGTGGCGGTGATCGCCGAGGGCATGGCCATCGACCACGAGCTGCAGGATGCCCGCGCGCAGGCGAGGGACGTGGAAAAAGAGCTCAAGCTCGTTTACGAAGTCGACGAGAAGATTCACGGACAGTCGCGCAGCCACGCAAGCCTGGCGCAACTCGTCGGCCAGAGCGGCCGCTTCCTCGGGATCGCCTACAGCGTCCTGCTGATGCCTGCAAAGCGCATTCGCATCAGCGCGACCCATTCCAGCTGGAAGGACGTCAATCGCAAGGCGCTGGATCGTTACCTGGTCGATCAAATGCTGCCCAAGCTCGAGGGCAAGCGGGCACCCGTCGTTTTCGAGATTCCCGCGGTCGAGGGCGGAGAGACAATCGCCGACCAGGGCTACCAGACGCTGTTGTGTCCCGTTACGGACAATCAGGGCAATGTCGAGGGCATGCTCGCCCTGCTGAGCCGGGTAAGCGGCGAACCGTTCACCACTGCGCATCGGCGATTCATGTCGCACATCGTGCGCAAGGTCGAATACGTGATCGAGAAGTCGTTCGATACCATGACCGGGCTGATGAATCGGTCGGGCTTCGAGGCACAAATGCACGAAGCATGGAAGAGCCTCGAATCCGACGATGACGCGCACCAGATCATCTATTTTGACCTCGACAACCTGCAGCTCGTCAATGACACGTTCGGGCGCAGCGCGGGCGACGAGGTCATCATGCGCTTCGCCCGAATGCTCGACAACGACCTGCCGCGCAGCGCCGTGTTGTCGCGCCTTACCGGCGACGATTTCTGCATCCTGTTGACGCATGCCGCTGCAACAGAGGGGCTGGAGCTCGCTCGACAGGTCCGGGAGAAAGGGCAGTCACTGCGCTACCTGGAAGGCGACAGGTCGCTGCAGATAACCATCAGTATCGGTGTTGCGGAGTTCAATCGCCGGTCCGGTGACGAAGGTGCGTCGCTCACGGCTGCCCGCATGGCCTGCGAAGCGGCAAAAGATCATGGCCGCGACCGCATCGAAGTCTATGACGACGAGAACCAAAGCATCATTCGGCGTCACGACGACATGCAGCTCGTCGCGCAGATCCAGCAGACGCTGGATTCGGACGGGTTTGCGCTGATGGCACAACCGATTTCGAGCCTCACGGACAGTTCCGACGTACCGCGCTACGAAATATTGCTGCGCATGAAAGACGACGCGGGCAGCGCAGTACCCTCGTCGGCATTCTTCTCCGCGGCGGAGCGGTATCAGCTGATGCCCCAGGTCGATCGCTGGGTGGTATCGAAGACGCTCACGCGGCTCTCAGAGCACCCGAGCATCGTCCGGGATACGGGAGCGATATTCTCGGTCAATCTCTCGGGACAGTCGCTTTCGGATGACGACATTCTGGAGTTCATAGAGCAGGAGATGGAAGAGGCCGGTCTGCCCGCGACATCCCTCGGTTTCGAGGTGACAGAGTCCGCTGCCGTATCAAACCTTGCCAAAGCCCAGCAGTTCATAACTGCACTCCGCGAGCACGGCTGCAGCATTGCGCTCGATGATTTCGGTGCCGGTCTCAGTTCCTTTGCCTATCTCAAGAACTTTGCGGTCGACATTCTCAAGATCGACGGTGGATTCATCCGCGACATCTCGGAAAACCGGATCTCGGAGTCGATGGTCGCGGCAATTACGCAGGTCGCCAAGGTCATGGAACTGGAGACGGTCGCGGAGTATGTGGAAAACGAAAAGACGCGCAAGCTCGTTGCGGAACTCGGCGTGCACTTCGCGCAGGGCCATGCAATCGGCAAGCCGCTGCCGCTCGAGGACGTCCTGGCGGAACTTTCCGTACGGGTGCAAGCGTCAACCGCCTGAGTCAGAACACGCCGGCTTCCAGGCCGGCCGCCAGGGTCATACCGAGTTTCTCGCATTCAACGAGGCGCGCCGCGTCGAATTCACCGGCGATCAATACCGGCTCCTGCACTTCCCTGACCGCCAGCCCGCTGAGAATTCGCCGCAGGCTCGTGATCGCGCCGGTGCCATCGTTGCCCGCACGCACGAAGAGCGCGTACGGACGCCCATCGATCCTGTCCACGCACTCGTAGAAGCAACGGTCGAGGAAGTATTTCATCGCGCCGCTCATGTAGCCGAAATTCTCGGGCGTGCCGAGTATAAAGGCATCGCACCACAGCAGGTCCGCGGCAGTCGCCTCCAGGGCGGTGCGCGTACGTACCTCGACATTGTCGATATCGGGGCTTCGCGCCCCGCGAATGACGGCATCCGCCATTTGCGAAGTCGTGCCCGATTGCGAGTGACAGACGATCAGCAGGTGTTTCTTGTCAGACATGGCCCTTTACCCGGTTGCCGTTGCCGACAGTTTATCGCGGCCGCGACCGCACTTTCGCTAGACTGTGAGGATGTCGATCGACGAGGACAAGCTGAGCCGGCTGCCGGAGGCATTACGCCCCGTCGTGACCCGCTGGTTCGACCGGCTGGAGGAGGCACATGGGCGCGTGGACCTCTCCGGGGATGTCGAGGATCAGTTGCTTCGCGTCGTCGCCGTCAGCGAATTCGCGGGTAACGCCCTGTTGCGGGACTGGGACTACTGGCGCGGGCGGCTTGGGGAACTGTCATCGCCACCCGATCTGCGCGGACTGCAATCATTCGCCGATGAGGTCGGCAGCGGCGCGGCGGGCATCGACGAGGTAAAGTCGCGGCTGCGCCGCTTCAGGCATCGCTTCATGCTGAGCGTGTTGTGGCGCGAGGTCGGGGGGATGGCGGAGCTCGACGAGACGCTCGGCTCGCTGTCGGCACTTGCGGATCAGTTGCTCGCGGCCGCGGGCCGCTACGCCGAGACACGGCTCGAGGAACGCCATGGTCGTTTCCGGGACCCGGGCGGTGAGGTCGTGCCCCTGGTCGTGCTGGCGATGGGCAAACTGGGCGGCGGCGAACTGAACTTCTCCTCCGACATCGACATCGTGTTTCTGTATCCGGCGAACGGGGAAAGCGACGGAGCGCGCCGGCTAAGTGGCCAGCAGTATTTCACTCGCCTGTCGCAGATTATCGTCGGGCTCCTGGACGAGCGGACCGCGGACGGCTTCGTGTTCCGGGTCGACACCCGGCTGCGGCCGTTCGGCGACAGCGGACCGCCCGTCACCAGTTTTGCGGCACTCGAATCCTACCTGTTGCAGCACGGCCGTGACTGGGAGCGCTACGCGTACATCAAGGCGCGAATCGTCGGCCAGCCGCCTGAGCCCGCCGTGGCCGCCGATCTCTTCGAGAACCTGATCACGCCGTTCGTCTATCGCCGCTACCTCGATTACGGTGTGTTCGAGTCGCTGCGGGACATGCATGAGCTGATCGCCGCAGAGGTCAAGCGACGCGACCTCGCGGACAATATCAAGCTCGGGCCGGGCGGTATCAGGGAGATAGAGTTCATCGTGCAGTCCATGCAGCTGGTCCGCGGAGGGCATCGCGAAATGCTGCGGCAGCCGTCCTTGTTGTCCGTGTTGCCGGAACTCGTCGGCGGACGGGGCCTGGACCGAGACACCGTCCAGCGGTTGCGGAATGCCTACGTGTTTCTGCGGCGCCTCGAGAATTTCATCCAGGCAATTCGCGATCAGCAAGTACACGACTTGCCGCGGGACGAAACGGATCGCGAACGATTATGCGTCGCGATGGGGTATACGGACTGGGCGACGCTGGTGCGCGATCTCGAGGGGCATCGCCGCAATGTCACGCGCGAGTTCGAGGCGATAGCCTTCCGCGGCGGGGATATCGACGCCCACGATGAACGCGAGCGGCGCTTCGAAGCACTCTGGAACAGCGGCGCCCCGGCCGGGGCATGGGAGAGAGAATTTTCGGAGCAGGAGGATGCGGCTGCGCTCGCCAAGTCGGTGGCGGCATTTCAGCACGCCCCCTCGACGCTGAAGATCGACGCAATCTCCAGTGAGCGGCTACAGCGTTTCATGCCGCGGCTGATCTCGCTGGTCGTCCAGTGTCACGAGCCGCTGCTTGCTTTGGACCGAACGCTGTCGATCGTTAACCGGATCCTTCGCCGCAGCGCCTACGTATCGCTCCTCAACGAGAACCTGTTCGCCACGCGCCGGCTCGTGCAGCTGTGTGAGAGCAGTTCCTATGTCGCAGCGCAAATCGCGCGCTACCCGGTCTTGCTCGATGAACTGCTGGAGCCGCGCATCGAAACAGAGCGCATCGAGAAAGCCGAATTCGAGGCCGAACTCGCGGCACGGTTTGCCCTCTTGCAGGAGTCCGACAGCGAAGCCCGGATGGAGGCGCTCGCGCAGTACCAGCGCGCGAACCTGTTCCGCGTAGCGGTAGCGGATTTCAGTGGTTCCCTGCCCATCATGAAGGTCAGTGACAGCCTGACCTTTCTTGCAGAAGCTGTGCTGGACCATGCGCTCGAGTCCGCGTGGCTGGATCTCACCACCAGGCACGGTGCACCGTACTACGAAGTCGACGGTGAGCGGCACGCCGCCGGCTTCGGTGTCATCGGCTACGGCAAGCTCGGCGGCCTCGAACTCTCCTATGGTTCGGATCTCGATCTCGTGTTCCTGCACGACTCGAAAGGCGGCCGGCAGACGACCGACGGTGACAAGCCGCTCGACAATGCGATCTTCTTCGGGCGCCTGGTCAGGCGGCTGGTGCACTTCCTGACGACCCAGACCAGTTCCGGCGTCATGTACGAGATCGACACGCGGCTGCGGCCCGAAGGCCGCAAAGGAGTCCTGGTCACGAGCACCGATGCTTTCCAGCGTTACCAGGAGGAGAACGCCTGGACCTGGGAGCACCAGGCACTGCTGCGGGCGCGGCCCGTCGCCGGTAGTGAGGCGGTGGCCAGGGACTTCGAGCGCATCCGTGCCCGGACACTGATGTCGCGCGTCAGGCTCGACGCGCTGCGCGACGACGTCGTGTCGATGCGCACGCGTATGCGCAGGGAACTCGACAATAGCGAGACCGGCCGCTTCGATCTGAAGCACGGCCGCGGCGGCATCGGCGACATCGAGTTCATTGTGCAATACCTGGTGCTTCGCAATGCCCGCAGTTACCCGGCGGTCATACGCTACAGCGACAACATACGCCAGATTGCCGCGCTGGCTTCCGTCGGCCGGCTCGACGTGCAGACCGCCGCCCGGCTGCAGGCCACTTACCGGGAATTCCGCCGCCGCCTGCATCATCTCAGCCTCAACGACCGCCCGCCGTTCGTCGCTGACGACGAGCTTTCCGGCGAACGCGCCTTCGTCACCGCGGTCTGGGAACAGCATCTCGGCGAGCAAGGGTCGTAGCGGCCGGCGCGGGCGACAGCGTATACTCGCGCTACCCCAGCGAGCACAATGGATTCTTCAGTGGCAGCCAGAGCAGGCACCGTCGACCAGAACCTGATACCGGCCAATGCGGAGCACCGCTACGCGGTACGGCAGGGCGATCTGCCCTTGTCGTGTCCTATGCCGGGCATGTATCTGTGGAATTCACATCCCAAGGTCTACCTGCCGGTGCAGGAAACCGGAGAAGCGAAATGCCCGTATTGCGGTGCTGTCTACTATCTCGAGCAGGACGCCTAGCGCGGTCCGGATGGGGAGCTGAGCCATGTACGTAGTGACCGGCGGCGCCGGCTTCATCGGCAGCAACCTCGTCCGCGCCCTGATCGAGCGTGGCCACGACGACGTCATCGTCGTCGACGATCTGGAGGACGGTCACAAGTTCGTGAATATCGTGGACCAGCCGATTGCCGACTACTTCCACAAGGATGAGTTCATCCAGCGCCTCGACGAGGACCCCGCGTTCGGCGCCTCGTTGACCGCGATCCTGCACCAGGGCGCCTGTTCCGCGACCACCGAGTGGGACGGTCGCTACATGATGCGCAACAATTACGCCTATTCGCAGCGCCTGCTGCATTTCTGTCTCGGCAAGAAGATTCCTTACCTCTACGCCTCGTCGGCGGCAGTGTATGGGGCATCACCGGCGTTTGCTGAACATCCCGACAACGAGTTGCCGCTGAACGTGTACGGCTACTCGAAGCTGCAGTTCGATCGCTACGTGCGCCGTGTCGCAGCTCGCCCCGAGAGCCAGGTCGTCGGCCTGCGCTATTTCAACGTCTACGGGCCGCGGGAGCAGCACAAGGGCTCCATGGCCAGCGTCGCGTTTCATTTCAATAACCAGGTCGTTGCCGACGGGGAAGCGCGCCTGTTCGAGGGCTCCGGCGGTTACGGCGACGGCGAACAGCTGCGGGACTTCGTCTACGTGGATGACGTCTGCGCCGTGAACCTGTGGTTCCTGGACAATCCCGGCGTTTCGGGCGTGTTCAATGCCGGCACCGGCCAGGCGCAGTCCTTCAACGACGTCGCCAACGCCGTCATCGCCTGGCATGGTCGCGGCCGTATTCGCTACATACCCTTTCCGGCGCATCTCGAGGGCGCCTACCAGAGCTATACGCAGGCCGATCTCACCCACTTGCGCGAGGCCGGCTGCGACGTCGAGTTTCGCCGTGTCGAGGACGGCGTAAGAGACTACCTGGACCAGCTTTCCGGCTGAGCGCATGACCTCCCCGGCAACACTGATCGTCGGGCCGTCGTGGGTCGGCGACATGGTGATGGCGCAGGCGCTGCTTATCCTGCTGCATGAACGCAAGCCCACCCGTGCGCTGGACGTGCTGGCGCCGGCCTGGTCGTTACCCATCGTTGCGCGCATGCCCGAGGTACGCCGCGGCATAGCCGCAGAGACCGGGCACGGCGAACTGGGGCTCGGCAAGCGGCGGCGCATCGGCTATGCGCTCAGGGACGACGGCTACGAACAGGCCATCGTTCTGCCGCGCTCGCTGAAGTCGGCACTGATCCCCTGGTTCGCCCGCATACCGACGCGCACCGGTTTTCGCGGCGAGTCGCGGTACGGTCTCATCAACGATGTGCGGCCGTTCGACAGGTCGGTCCTCGACCAGACGGTTAAGCGCTACGTAGCGCTCGGCCTCGAACCCGGCGAGGCGCTGCCCCCGGTCCCGTATCCGGCGTTGACGGTAGACCGGCACCGGCAAAGCACCGTCATGAGTTCGCTCGGCATTCTGACCCAACGCCCCGTGATCGCGTTGATGCCCGGCGCCGAATACGGTCCCGCCAAGTGCTGGCCGCTGGGATACTTTGCGGAGCTGTCCGCATTGCTGACGAACGACGGCTTCGATGTCTGGGTGCTCGGTTCCGACAAGGATGCGCCGGCCGGCGCGCGTATCGCATCGGAGAGCGCCGCACACAATCTCTGCGGGCGCACTTCGCTCGAGGACGTCATCGATCTGCTCGGCTACGCCGAGCAGGCAATCAGTAACGATTCGGGGCTGATGCATGTCGCCGCGGCGGTCGGTACCCACGTCCACGGCATCTATGGGTCCTCGTCGCCGGCGTTTACGCCGCCGCTCACGAAAGAGCGTGATATCCACTGGCTCGATCTCGAATGCAGCCCCTGCTTCGAACGCACCTGTCCACTCGGCCACCTGCGCTGCCTCAAGGAACTGAGCGTGTCCCGAGTGCATGCGGCGATTAATACTGCCCATGATCGCCTAAAAAGCATCTAAAAGACGCCAAAAGCCCCCATCTTGAAAAATCGGCCGGCGCGCTGACCGAGCAGCCCTGCACCGGTCGGCCGGATGGTTCGGTATTATCGTCCGGTAAAATATGGTGAAAATCCTTAAAAATCGCCGAAATGGCGAAAATCAACCGGGAGTTGCTGCATGAATGCCGTCGGGCGATGCCGGAAAACGCGAGGGCGATCATCACAGGCCTACGGATTGCATCACAATTTGGCAGGAAAAAGCTGCAAAAACGAATAAAAAGTGGCTAAGATCTGGAAAGCGCGGAGATCTCGCTTCTTTGTGCCCGAACACTCGGTGGGCGCGAGGATGGCGCACAAAAATCCGATATTTAGCGATTAATATCGCTTAAGTTCCGAAAAAGTCGTCGATCTTGCCTTTAACGTCTTCCGTTGTGATCAGGTCCATCGCCTCTGGGTGCCTGACCCGCTGACCCCAGCGAAGGTCCGCAACACGCTTGCCGAGATATCGCTCCACGGCATCGGGGTAACGGTTCACACAGAGGTCCCGCGACAGGTAGGGGCCCGTGCGGTCCGGGTTCGAGGTGGCATAGAGGCCTATGACGGGCGTGCCGGCTGCGGTGGCCATGTGCGCCGGACCGGAGTCCGGGCAGAGGACCACGTCGGCGGCGGCAATCAGGGCAAACAGTTGCTTCAACGACGTCTGTCCGACCAGGTTCGTGGCGCCGGCCTGCCCGGCGATGACGCGCGCATATTCCTCTTCGAGGGCCGACGTCCCGCCGGTCAGCACGACCTTCGCCTGCACGCGTTCCGCCAGGTATTGCGCTACCGTGACGAAGCGCTCGACCGGCCAGTTCCTGAAATTGCGGCTCCGCTGGCTGCTGCAGGGACTGATAACGACGGTGCGCGGCGCGGCGTATTGCCGTGCAAACGCGCGCTCGGTGTCGCCGATCGGGATGTCCCAGCGCAGTTCGGTCGGCTGCGCGCCTATGTGCCGCGCGAAACCCATCATTGCTTCCAGGGCATGTTCCTCCCGTGCCGCGCCGATCCGCTGGTTAGTGAACAGCCACTGGAAGTCGCGTGCGCGGGCCTTGTCGAAGCCGAGCCTGACGGCCGCAGGAAATGTGCGGCAGAGCAGGTTGGCACGCATGGACGCGTGCATGCACAGAGCCACGTCGAAACGACGTCCCGATAAAGCGCGCGCCACGTCCCGGTACTCGCGCAACCCTTTGCTTTTGTCGAAGGTGATAAACTCGACGTCCCGTATGTCGCCCATCAGGGTTGCTTCCGTCTTGCCGATAACCCACGTGATTCGGGCATCGGGCCAGTTATCCTGAAGGTTGCGTATTACCGCGAGCGCGTGGCAGGTGTCGCCGATCGCCGATAGCCGAAGCACACAGATGTCTTCGGGCTTAGAGTTTGCGAACAAGTGAGACAAGTCGATAACAAGGGACGGAACCGTTGACCGA
>CBDUCE010000005.1:0-43819 GCA_965365575.1 uncultured Gammaproteobacteria bacterium | reverse complement strand
CTTGTCCAGTCCGCTGACGGCGATCTGCTGTATGCCCAGCACCTTGAAGGGACGGTCGTTCATTGCTACCTCCGGGTGGGACTCAGCGCCCCGTTTCCTTGTGGCGTTCGAGAAATATCTCGAGCAGGTTCCTGGCGGCAATCGTTGGTGGCATCCGGCCGTCGCTGGTTGCCGCTTCCAGCGACGCAAGCTGCTTGCGGACCTGCGGATCGCTCTTGAGTGCTTCGACGAGGTTGTCGCTGACATCCGACCACATCCAGTCACGGGCCTGCGCTGCGCGCCGCGCCGCGAGTTCGCTGCTGGATTTCAGCATCTCGTGATGGCGTAACACGGTTTCCCAGGCTTCGGCGATGCCGGCGCCGTCACGTGCCGAACAGCTCTTGACCTCGACCTTCCAGCCTGGCGAACGGGGATGCAGCAACTGCAAGGCATTGCGATATTCGGCCGCCGCTCGTCCGGCGAGATCTACCATGTCGTCATCCGCCTTGTTGATCAGGATGAGATCGGCCAGTTCCACGATGCCGCGCTTGATCCCCTGCAGCTCGTCGCCGGCGCCGGGCAGAAGCAGCAGCAGGAACATATCGGTCATGTCCGCCACTTTGGTTTCGGACTGTCCGACGCCCACGGTCTCGACGATGATGACGTCGAAACCGGCTGCCTCGCAGAGGATCATGGCCTCGCGGCTGCGCCGCGTGACGCCACCCAGCGTAGTGCCGGCGGGCGAGGGCCGGATATAGGCCTCGTCGCGGCGGGAAAGCAGTTCCATGCGTGTCTTGTCGCCCAGGATCGAGCCGCCGCTGATCGCCGAAGAGGGATCCACGGTGAGCACGGCCACGCGGTGACCGGCATCGATCACGTGATTGCCGAGCGCCTCGATGAACGTCGATTTTCCAACCCCGGGGACACCCGAGATCCCCAGTCGAATCGAGTTGCCGGCGGACGGCATCAGCCGCTCGAGCAGGGCCGCGGCAGCGGCGCGGTGGTCGCTGCGCTTGGACTCGATCAGCGTGATGGCCTGCGCAAGCACCCTCCGGTTCCCCGCGATCACGCCCTCCGCCAGTACGGCCGCATCCTGCTCCGAGACGGGCGTGCGCTTTGGCGGCGGCACCCGCGCTACTCCAGTTCCAGGATCTTGTCGTCGACGGCGAGACTCGTGCCGATTTCGTAGTAGATCTTGGCCACGATGCCGTCACGTTCAGCATGCAGCGTATTCTCCATCTTCATGGCCTCGATCACGGCCAACTGTTCGCCGGCGCTCACGGAGTCGCCTTCCTCGACGGACAGCGACACCAGCAAGCCCGGCATCGGAGATAGCAGGAATCTCGACATATCGGGCGCGGTTTTTACGGGCATGTACTTAATGAGCTCGGCGGCGCGCGGCGTATGAATACTCACATCCGAGCGGCAACCGGCATGCTGCACGCGGTAGGTTTGCGCGATACGCTCGACCTGGGCGAAGACTTCCTTGCCGTTGATCGTGCCGCCAAAAAGCTGCTGGCCAAATGCCCAGTTCGTGCGGACCACGTTGATCTTGCCGTCGATGGTGACATCGCAACCGCCTTCCACGGGCACGATAGTGATCGGGAATTGCTGGCCATCGATAATCGCAACCCAGTCTTTCGGTACCTGGCGCTCGTGCCCGGGCAGCTGGCCGTCGATCCGGGCGGCGCGATCGCGGTAACTCCGCAACATCGAGGCGGCTATCGTGATGATTGTCGTGGGATTGTCGAGCTGACCATCCGATGGATCGAAACCGTCCGGATACTCCTCCCCGATCATGTTGGTATTTATGTTGCCGTCGACAAAGCGCTCATGCCGCATCAGCGCTGCCAGGAAACCGAGGTTGCTTGACACGCCCCGAATGACGAATTGATCGAGTGCGGTGCACATGCGGGACCGGGCTTCTTCGCGGTTCGCGCCATACGTGATGAGCTTGGCGATCATCGGGTCGTAGAACATCGATATCTCGCCGCCCTCGTAAACGCCGGTATCCACACGGACATGTTCGTTCTCCGGGGGCGGCCGGTAGTATACGAGCCGGCCGGTCGACGGCAGGAAGTTGCGCGACGGGTCTTCGGCGTAGACGCGGGATTCGATAGCCCAGCCATCGATTGGAACATCAGACTGTTTGACCGGTAGTTTCTCTCCATCGGCTACGCGAATCATCAGCTCGACGAGGTCGAGGCCGGTTATCAGCTCCGTGACCGGGTGCTCGACCTGCAACCGGGTATTCATTTCGAGGAAGTAAAAATTGCGGTCCTTGTCGACGATGAATTCGACGGTGCCCGCCGACTCGTAATTCACCGCTTTCGCCAGCGCCACAGCCTGGCTGCCCATCCTCTCGCGGGTGGCTTCGTCGATAAACGGGGACGGCGCTTCTTCGATGACCTTCTGGTGGCGCCGTTGCAGCGAGCATTCACGCTCATTGAGGTACACGACGTTGCCGTGGCGGTCGGCCATGATCTGGATCTCGATGTGCCGCGGTTCTTCGATGAACTTCTCGACGAGGATCCGATCGTCGCCGAAGCTCGAGCGCGCCTCGTTCGCGGCCCGCTCGAAGCCGTCCCGGCATTCATCGTCGTTGCGAGCGACGCGCATGCCCTTGCCGCCGCCGCCGGCCGTTGCCTTGAGCATGACCGGATAGCCAACCTTGTTGGCCACCTCGACAGCGTGGTCGGCGTTTTTCATGGCGTCGGGATACCCGGGTATCGTGTTGACGCCCGCTTCGTCGGCCAGCTTCTTGGACGTGATCTTGTCGCCCATGGCCTCGATGGCGCGCGCGTTCGGGCCGATGAAGACGATGTTCGCCGCGGCCAGGGCCTCTCTGAATTCGGCGTTTTCGGAGAGAAAGCCGTAGCCCGGATGCACGGCCTGCGCACCCGTGTCCACGCAGGCCTGGACGATCCTGTCTTTCAGCAAATAGCTTTGCGCCGAGGGCGGTGGGCCGATATTGACGGCCTGGTCGGCCATCTGCACGTGCAGCGCGTCGCGATCCGCATCGGAATAGACGGCAACGGTCTCGATGCCCATGCTGCGCGCGGATTTGATGACGCGACAGGCGATCTCGCCCCGGTTCGCTATCAGGATTCTGTCGAACATCGGTAGCCCCTTTTACAGCGGAATGTTGTCGTGCTTGCGCCAGGGGTTGTCGAGCTTCTTGTTGCGTAGCGCGGCAAGCGAGCGGCAAATACGTTTTCGAGTGGTATGAGGTGCAATGACGTCGTCGATGTATCCACGACTCCCTGCGACAAACGGATTGGCAAACTTCTGTCGATATTCCTCGGTGCGCCTGGCAATCTTTTCTTCGTCGCCAAGGTCCTCGCGGAAGATGATTTCCACCGCGCCCTTGGGTCCCATGACGGCGATCTCGGCACTCGGCCAGGCGAGGTTGACGTCACCGCGCAGGTGCTTGGAGGCCATGACGTCGTAGGCGCCGCCATAGGCTTTGCGCGTGATGAGCGTGACCTTGGGAACCGTGGCTTCGGCGTAGGCGAACAGCAATTTTGCACCGTGCTTGATGATGCCGCCGTGCTCCTGGCCCGTCCCGGGCAGAAAACCCGGCACGTCGACGAACGTCAGGATGGGAATATTGAACGCGTCGCAAAAACGCACGAACCGGCCGGCCTTGATCGAGGACTTGATATCCAGGCAGCCGGCCAGGACGTCGGGCTGATTGGCAACGACGCCCACGCTGTGGCCGTCCATGCGAACGAATCCGATGATGATGTTTTTCGCATGCTCGGGCTGCAGTTCCCAGAATTCATAGTCGTCCGCCACTTTATAAATGAGTTCTTTCATGTCGTAAGGCTGGGACGGGTTATCCGGCACCAGCGTGTCGAGCGACATCTCCAGGCGATCGGGCGCATCCGGCGTCGGCCGGAACGGCGCTTTCTCGCGATTGTTCGACGGCAGGTAATTCACGAACCGGCGCACCATCAACAAGGTCTCGACATCGTTCTCGTAGGCACAGTCGCAGACGCCGGACAGAGTCGAATGGGTCTGCGCGCCGCCGAGTTCCTCAGCGGTTACCGTTTCGTGGGTCACCGTCTTTACCACGTTGGGTCCCGTGACGAACATGTATGACGTGTCCTTCACCATGAAGATGAAGTCGGTCATCGCGGGCGAATAGACGGCGCCGCCGGCACACGGGCCCATGATGACCGAGATCTGCGGTATCACCCCCGACGCCAGCACATTGCGCTGAAAGACTTCGGCATAGCCGCCGAGCGATGCCACCCCCTCCTGGATACGGGCGCCGCCCGAATCGTTCAGCCCGATTACGGGCGCGCCGACCTTCATGGCCTGGTCCATGAGCTTGCAGATCTTTTCGGCGTGCGCTTCGGACAACGAGCCGCCGAAGACAGTGAAATCCTGGCTGAAGACAAACACGAGCCGGCCATTGAGCATGCCGGTACCGGTCACCACGCCATCACCCGGGACCTTTTTGTCAGCCATGCCGAAATCGGCGCAGCGGTGTTCGACGAAGGCGTCCCATTCTTCGAAACTTCCCTCGTCGAGCAACAGCTCGACGCGTTCGCGTGCGGTCAGCTTACCGCGCTGGTGCTGAGTGTCGATCCGTTCCTGGCCACCCCCCAGTGCGGCTGCCTGGCGTTTTTTTTCGAGTTCTTCGATTACTTCATGCATGTGCCAACCTTGTTGTTATTACCGACCTGCCTACGCAGCAGACTGGCGGTTTTCTACGATATCGAGCACTTCAGCCGCGGCCTCCAGGATGTTGGTGCCCGGGGCAAATACCGCGGCAACGCCGCCGCCAAGCAACGCTTCGACATCCTGCGGTGGAATGACGCCACCGCAGATGACGACGATGTCGTCCGCGCCTTCCTTCTCCAGGCCGGCGATCACCTGCGGGACCAGTGTCTTGTGGCCGGCGGCCTGCGAGGAGATACCGATGATGTGAACGTCGTTCTCGATCGCCTCGCGAACCGCTTCGTCCGGCGTCTGAAAAAGCGGCCCGATGTCGACATCGAAACCGATATCGGCGAAGGCTGTCGCGATCACCTTGGCACCGCGGTCGTGCCCGTCCTGGCCGAGCTTGCAGATCAGCATTCGCGGGCGGCGGCCCTCGCTTTTTTCAAAATCGGCGACTCGCTGTCGTAGTGCAGCAAATTCATCATCATCCTCGTACACGGCGCCATAAACCCCCGAGATTGACTGGGTGACGGCGCGATGCCGTCCGTAGACTTTTTCGAGCGCATCGGAGATCTCGCCGACCGTGGCCCGGGCACGTGCGGCGTCGACGGCCAGTGCGAGCAGGTTGCCGGTGTCTTTCTCCGCTGCCTCGGTCAGGGCGAGCAGGGCGTTTTCGCATGCTGTTTCGTCCCGGCTGCTGCGTACCTTCTCGAGGCGGCGGATCTGGGACTCGCGCACGGCCGCATTGTCGATGTCGAGAATGTCGATGTCCGATTCTTCCGCCTGTTGATACTTGTTGACGCCGACAATCGTCTCTTCGCCGCGGTCGATGCGTGCCTGGCGCCGGGTGGCAGACTCTTCGATGCGCAATTTGGGCATGCCGGTCTCGACAGCCCGGGTCATGCCGCCCATCTCCTCGACCTCGTCGATGAGTTCGCGTGCGGCGGCCGCGAGCTCGTTCGTCAGGTTCTCCACGTAGTAGGAACCCGCCAATGGATCCACGACTTTCGTGATACCGGTTTCTTCCTGCAGAACGAGTTGTGTATTGCGGGCGATGCGGGCCGAAGCCTCCGTCGGCAGCGCCAGGGCTTCATCGAACGAATTCGTGTGCAGCGACTGCGTCCCGCCGAGTGCGGCCGCCATGGCCTCCACCGTGGTCCGGATGATATTCGTGTGCGGGCTCCTGGCGGTGAGACTGACGCCGGATGTCTGGCAGTGCGTGCGGAGCATCAGCGAGCGCGGGTCTTGCGGCGAAAACTTCTCTGCCATGAGCGTCGACCACAACAGCCGCGCGGCCCTGAGCTTCGCCACTTCCATGAAGAAGTTCATGCCGATTGCGAAGAAAAACGACAGCCGTGGCGCGAAAGCATCCACGTCGAGGCCGCTGTCGATCGCCGCACGTACGTACTCGATGCCGTCGGCGATCGTGTAAGCCAGCTCCTGGGCGCAGGTAGCACCGGCCTCCTGCATGTGGTACCCGGATATGGAAATGGAATTGAAGCGAGGCATGTTGGCGGAGGTGTAGGCAATGATGTCGGACACGATCCGCATGGACGGCGCAGGGGGATAGATGTACGTATTTCGGACCATGAACTCCTTCAGGATGTCGTTCTGCAGCGTACCGGCCAGCTGCCCGGGGCTGACGCCTTGCTCTTCGCCGGCAACGATGTACATCGCCATGATCGGCAACGCGGCCCCGTTCATGGTCATGGAAACCGACATCTTGTCGAGGGGAATCCCGTCGAACAGGATTTTCATGTCCTCGACGCTGTCGATCGCTACGCCGGCTTTGCCCACGTCACCGACAACACGCGGGTGATCGGAGTCATAACCTCGATGAGTGGCAAGATCGAAAGCGACCGACAGCCCGGTCTGGCCGGCCTCCAGGTTCTTTCGATAAAAGGCATTGGATTCCTCGGCCGTGGAAAAGCCTGCGTACTGGCGCACCGTCCATGGACGGCCCGCGTACATGGTCGCCCGGGGTCCGCGGACAAACGGTGCGATGCCCGGCAGTGAGTCAAGATGCCCGATGTCTTCGATATCTTGCGCGGTGTACAGCGGCTTTACCGCGATCCCCTCCGGCGTATTCCAGGTCAGCTCATCCGGTGACCGGCCTTTGCTTTCCCTGGTCGCCAGCTCGCGCCAGTCATCGATCGATTTTTTTGGAAACTCAGTCATCCTGCCCCCGCGCTCCCTGAGGTGGCTGTATCAGCCGATTATTGTTCATATTGCGGAGACCCCAAAGTATAAGACAGATCGGAAACGGATTAACATCAAACTGCCGTAAAGGCTTCAATATCAAGGGAATTGAAAGTAGGCTGTGGCGCGACACAGGCTGCACGACCGGGATCCATTCCAATGATCACCAGAATCGTCAGGATGCATTTCAGGCCGGAAGAGCGCGAGGCTTTCCTGGATATATTCAATGCATCCAAACACTTAATTCGGCAGTTCGATGGATGTCGGCATTTGTCGCTCTACAATGAAGCCGGCCTCCCTGACGTCTTCTTTACGTATAGCGTCTGGAAATCGGCCGCACACCTCGATGCCTACAGGAACTCCGAGCTGTTCCAGGACACCTGGAGGGAAACGAAGGCCTTGTTCGCCGCCAGGCCGCAAGCGTGGTCCCTGCAGGAGCTGGAAGCCGTAGCAGCCACGGAAGCGCCGCTAACTGGTTGATAATTAGCAAAAGAATCAAGCGCCTGGCGCACGCAAGATGCCCGTGTCGTCGCCACCGTACGTGACCTATAATCCTGCCGGCCATGCTTGCCCTCTCAAATATCTCTCTGCGGCGCGGCCGCAAGGTCCTGATCGAAAGCGCAAGCTTTCAGATTCACGCCGGCCAGCGGGTCGGTGTAATCGGGGCCAACGGCTGTGGCAAGTCATCGTTGTTTGCGATGTTCCTCGGCGAACTGGAACCTGACGGTGGCGAACTCGTCCTGGATCCCAGGTATGAAATTGCCCACGTTGCACAGGAAAGCCCGCGCGGCAGCGGCTCTGCCGTCGACTACGTTATGGACGGCGATCGCGAGTTACGGGAAGTGCAGGCCGCCATTGCCGAGGGTGAGGCCGCCGCGGACAAGCCCGACCTCCATATCCTGTACGAACGTATGGAGGCCATCGACGGCTTTACGGCCGAATCGCGCGCATCGCGTTTGTTGCACGGTCTCGGGTTCGCGGCGGTTGAGTACACCAACCCGGTTGATTCGTTTTCCGGCGGTTGGCGCATGCGGCTCAATCTCGCCCGCGCACTCATGTGCCGGTCCGATGTCCTGCTGCTCGACGAACCAACCAACCATCTCGATCTGCCAGCGATACTGTGGCTCGAGCGCTGGCTGAAACGATACGAAGGTATCTTGCTGGTGGTATCGCACGACCGGGATTTCCTCGACCAGATCTGTACGCGCATCGCGCATATCGAAAACTGCGCGATCAGTATGTTCACCGGCAATTACAGCCAGTTCGAGAAACTGCGTGCCGAGCAGCTCGCGCTGCAACAGGCGATGTACGCCCGGCAACAAAAGCAAATCAGGCACATGCAGAGCTTCGTCGATCGATTTCGATACAAGGCCTCGAAAGCGCGCCAGGCGCAAAGCCGCATCAAGATGCTCGAACGCATGGAGCAAATCGCCCCTGCCCATGTCGATTCGCCGTTCCGGTTTCATTTCATGGAGCCTGAAAAGCAGCCACAACAATTACTGGGCCTCACCGATGCAACGCTTGGCTACGATGACGACGTCGTTCTCGATAATGTCAACCTGACTTTGCTGGCGGGCGACCGAATTGGCCTGCTCGGCATGAACGGTGCCGGCAAGTCAACGCTCGTCAAGGCACTTTCAACGGGCGGCACGCTGCTCAGGGGCGAGCGGCACCTGAGCAAGGACACGAAAATCGGCTACTTTGCTCAGCACCAGCTCGAACTACTGCGTCCCGAGAGCAGTCCTGTCGATCATTTGCGGGTCTACGCACCCGACGATCGCGAGCAGGATCATCGCAACTACCTGGGCCGCTTCGGCTTCGGCGGTGAGCGCATCTTCGAGCCGGTTGCACCGTTTTCCGGCGGCGAGAAAGCGCGACTGGTGCTGGCGCTGATGATTCGCCAGGGGCCCAACCTGCTGTTGCTCGATGAGCCGACCAACCATCTCGACCTGGAGATGCGCCAGGCCCTGAGCGTCGCGCTCATCGAGTACACGGGCGCGCTCGTCGTTATCTCCCATGATCGCCATCTGCTGAGAAGTGTATGCGACGAATTGCTCATTGTTCACGACGGTATTGTTGACCGGTTTGATCGCAGTCTCGATGACTACCCGACCTGGCTCAGGGAGCAGGAAGAGAAGTCCGGGCAGGCCATGGCCAAATGGAATGACGGTCCTGCGAAAAGTGTCAACAGGAAGCAGCAGCGGCGCGAACAGGCGCAGCAGCGGCAGCGCCTGAAACCACTTCATGACCAGGTCCGGAAGGTGGAGAAAGCGCTTGCTTCAAATCGTGCCAGGCTGAGCGAGCTCGAGTCGCGCCTTGCGGATGAGTCGGTATACGCCGACCCGGGCAGGAAGGACGAACTGACTCAGCTGATTCAGGACCAGGCGGCCGTAAAGTCAGCAATCGAGTCGCTCGAGGGGGAGTGGCTGGAAGCGAGCGAGAGCCTGGAGCAGGCAACATGAAAATCTGGGTCGATGCCGATGCGTGTCCGGTCGTCGCGAGGGAAATCCTCTTCCGGGCTGCAGACCGGACAGGTGTGCAATTGACGCTGGTGGCCAATCAGCCCATGAGCACACCGACCTCGAAGAACATCAAGACACTCCAGGTTCCGGGCGGCTTCGACGTTGCGGACGACGAGATCGTCAAACGACTCGACGCCGGGGACCTGGTCATTACCAGCGATATCCCGCTCGCCGCCGAGGTCATCGAAAAGGGCGGGCACGCCCTGAGTCCTCGCGGTGAGTTGCACACCAGCGAAAACATCGGCGCCAAGCTCAATATGCGAGATTTCATGGACACGATGCGATCAAGCGGGGTGGAAATGGGCGGCGGCCCGAGCGCGTATGGCCAGCGTGACAAACAGGAGTTCGCCAACCAGCTGGACCGGTTTTTGACCAGGTATGCCAATGAAAGCTGAGCTGTGCATTCACGCACCGGTATCAGTGACGCGCAAGGACCCGGAGCGACATGGACAACGGCAGCATCTCGCCGGTTGCTCCCGTGAGTTCGGGCTCGCCGGCAACCTGCAGGCGAGAGGGGTCGATGCCGTGTCGGCTCAGCGCATCGGCCACGGCGCGCGCGCGGTAACGCGCCAGGCGCTGTAGCGCCGGTTCGCTGACATCCTCGTTCTTGACCAGTTCCTCGAAGACGGCCTCGTAGTAGCGATCGTCCTTGTTTGGAAACCGTGCGTCGATCCCCTGGCGTTGTGCAGAGCGAAGGCGGGTGCTCGCAAACTCGTCGAGGATATCGCGTACCCGCGCATCGCCGACATCGAGAGGCGCAAGCTCCGAGCCGCCCGGCGGGCGCGCGCTCGTCGCGAGCGTGATGTGCAGACGCAGCTGCCGATTCGCAAGGGCGCGACGGTCCGCGGCTGCATCATAGCCGGGTCTTATGCTCAGCCCGAGCAGCGGCCGCTGGCGCAACGCGCCTGCGAGGGCAAGGAGTTGTGCATCTGCATCGGGCGAGATTTCGGCGCTTCCGGTCTCGAAGGTAAGCTGATCGAGCGGCCCTTGCTGCCAACCGGCCAGGTCCGCCAGCACGTCAAACGGCGCCACCGTCAATTCCGCCATGAATCCGCGCCACAGGTCACCGCAAAGGCTCGCCGGCCCGGCCGCACCGTTCGCCCGGTCGAGTCGGTCGCGGTGAACGGCGAGCACCCGGCCTGACGGGTCTTCGAGCAGGGCGAGCGCGAGCCGCGGCTCTACGTCAGCGGGATCCTCGTCCGGGTTCGCGAGGCGCAGGTCGTATGCCTCGACCCGGGATTCGACGGACACATCCGTCGCATTTCCCGCGAGACCGCAATCGAAGTCGGCACGTCCGGACACGATATCCCGCCCGATGACAGGGGCGACATACGGCGATACCGTGGACAGCTCGAGGTCGGACACTGAAACTTGCAGGGTCGAATTCTGCTGCAACCCCGGCGGCTGCCAACGCGCCGTCAGTTTCGCGTCGCCGGAGCCGGCTACGTTACCGCTCAATGCGACCTCTGTTACCGCGTTGTTTCGGTCCCGCGACAGTCTCGCATCGATCTCCTCGACGACGATCTCCACACTGGGCTGTACCGTGGAGTCGAGGTACGTGAGGCGGCCGGCGTTAGCGACGATGTTGCCGATCGCAGCGCCCGGGCGCTGATCGGCCAGAACGAGGTGATTCAGCCAGGATGGTTCCGGGCTGCTTTCCCCGGCATGTCTCACCATCCGCAGCGATGCCCGAGCGACGTGCAGGCTCTCGATCGTTACCGAGGGCTGTCGTGGATCGAGCGTAACGCCGGTGGCGGACAATGCGCTGGCGGTGAAGTCCGCTTGCCCGTCCGCCACAGAATGCACGGCCACTTCGGACAATTTCACCGTGTTATGAAACGACCAGCGCGGCTCGATCAAACTCCGCGGGTCAAGTTGTGCTTCGACGCGACCGACCGAAACCCTGGCTGGGTTTTGCGGTCGAATTAGAGTAACGTGTGTCAGCGATATTTCGAAGGTGTAAGGATTGAGAGCGACGCCTTCAATGTTCAGTTTCTGGCCGGTATCCGATGCAAGCGTGGTACTCAACCACCGTTCGACGAGATGAGGAGCGAGTACGAATCCGGCCAGGGAATACAGCGCGAAAACAATCGCTGCGACAAGCAGCGCGCTCAACCAAGCTTTTCGCAAATCAGATCTCCGGTCGGCACAACGTCAGATCGCGGCCGGCGCATCTCACTCCAGGAAATGCGGATACCGTGGATGACCGCATCCTCCGCATCCGCAGTTCCAGCATATCAATAAACGAGGAGCACGATCGTGCAACCACTGCTACAAGATCCGGTTTCGGTCACGGCAACGTGCCGGCGACGGCGCTGTCGGGGCCAGATCGACAACCGCATGCTGGTCACCATTGCCGCGGCCGCCGTAGTCGTAATCATACTGGCCGTCGTGTGGCTCAGGCCCGAACCGGAGCCGGCACCGGTGCCGGCTCCGGGCACTGATCGTCCGCTCGAAACCGTCGCGCCCGCAGAGACAGCCGCCGAACGCGGCGATACGGCAAGAGAAGTCATCGACGAACTCGAAGCCGGGGCCGGCGGCGCCGACTATGCCGAGGCTTACCGGAGAGCGGAGGAGTTCCTGTCACAGGGCCGCCTTGCGGATGCACAGCTCCTGTACTTCTTTGCCGCGCGCGGTGGCCATTCGGCGGCAGCGTTTACGCTGGCGACGTTCTATGATCCGAACCATCACTCACAGGACGCGAGCCTCATGGACCGGCCGGATGCCTTCCAGGCCTACAAGTGGTACCGGACAGCCGACGATGCAGGGGATGAGCGCGCAGGCACCCGGCTCGACGAATTGCGCGCATGGGCCGAAGAGGCGGCGGCAGGCGGCAATGCGGATGCCGAACGGCTGCTGCTGCAATGGGAGTAAACATCATGCACAAGAACATACTATCCACGGCCTGGATCGTTGCGGCTACCGGATTCGTCATGACGTTCGCGACGGACGTCCATGCGCAGGTGGAGCGTCCGCTGCTGCAGGAGGGCAAGAGTGCGCTGTACCAGCGTGTCATTGCCGTGCCCGGCGCTGCGCTCGTCGACACGCCCGGCGACGCGTCAGACCCGCGGGTCGTGCCACCGTTTTCGACGTACTACGTGTACGACCGGCAACAGCAGGATGGCCGAGCCTGGCTGCAGGTGGGCCTGAACAGCGCGGGCGACATCGAAGGCTGGCTGGCAGGCGAGGAAGCCGTCGACTGGCAACAGACGCTGACAGTCGCGTTTCGCGACCCGGCAAAGTACGAGCGGGTATTGCTGTTCGGCGACCGCGACGCGCTGAAGAAGATCGTCGACGAAAACGACGCTGCAGCCTACCGGCGCCTGCGGGCGCAGGCCACCGAGGCGGCGAACGCCGATTCACCAGTGGTGGCCGTGCAGCCGGATCGGAACGTCGACATTCGTCGTGATTTCTATCTCGTGCCGATCCTGGACCACGAAGACGTGCTCGTCAGCGGCCAGCAGGCGAGGCTGCTGCGCGTAGCGACGGTGCCGCTGCAGGATTCCGCGGCAATCGTCGAGGCCTATCGGACCGGGATCGTATTCGTCATCGATTCCACGGTGTCGATGAAGCCTTACATCGATGCGACGCGTTCCGTCATGCAGCGCGTCTATCGTGCCATTGATGACGCGAAACTTTCCGAGCGCGTCAGTTACGGACTGGTTGCTTACCGCGACAGCACGTCCGCGGTCCCCGGCCTCGAGTACGTCAGCCGCACGTTCGCGAACCTCGAGGACGGCAGCAGCGGCGAGGCATTCCTGTCGAGCATCGACAGGGTGCAGCCTGCGACCGTGTCGAGCGAGGGCTATAACGAAGATGCTTACGCCGGGGTCGACGAGGCAATTCGGGCGATCGACTGGGGCGGCTACTACGCGCGGTACGTCATCCTGATCACGGACGCCGGGCCGCGCGCCGCGGACGACCCGCTCTCGGCGACGGGACTGGGTGCCGAATCCTTGCGGCGGCTCGCGGCGGACAAGGACATCACTATCGGCGTTTTTCACCTTAGGACGCCCTCGGGTGCTACCAATCACGACTATGCAGAAGCGGAGTACCGCGAGTTGTCGACCGTGAGCGGCATCGGCGATTTCTACTATCCCGTAAAAACCGGTGACGTCGCTATTTTCGAGGATGCGTTGGGCGCACTCACCGGGCAACTCACGGCACAGGTCCGTGCCGCTGCCGCCGGGCAGCCCCCGGCGAAGATCGCGACCGCGAGTGAGGAGACAGAGCTCGGGGCCTTCCAGGAGAAAGTCGACCGGCTGGGCTACGGTCTGCGCATGCGGTACCTGCAGGAACAGGCCGGGGAGGGCGTGCCATCGCTGTTCAATGCCTGGATGATCGATCGCGACTTCGACGCGCCGCAGGAACGCGCTCTCGATGTCCGGGTTCTGTTGACGCGTGATCAGCTCAGTGACCTGCACGAAGTCCTGCAACGGGTGCTGATGACGGCCGAAGAGGGTGCGCTCGCACCCGACGATTTTCTCGATGAGTTGAAGAGTCTCGCCGCCTCGATCAGCCGCGATCCCGAAGCCGTGAAGTCCGCGACGCGCGCCGTGGGTGGTGAAAGCCTCGCGGATCTCGGTTACATGCGCGAGTATCTCGAGGGCCTGCCTTACCGGAGCGAGGTGATGAACCTCGATCTCAGCATCTGGGAGCAGTGGCCGGCACAGCGGCAGTTCGACTTCATCAATCAGCTTGACGGCAAGGTCGCTTACTACCGTGCACTGCATGACAACGTCGATCTCTGGGTATCGCTGGACGGTGAGGCCGTGGACGGAGACTCCGTGTACCCATTGTTACTGGAGGCCCTGCCCTGAGCGATCCGGTCTTTTCACTGCGCGGGGTGGTGAAGAGCTACCGCGCGGGCGGCACGCAGTTTCGCCTGACCGTTTCGAGTCTCGACATCCAGGCGGGCGCAAAACTCGCCTTTATCGGCGAGAGCGGCTCCGGCAAGAGCACCCTGCTCGAACTACTGGCGATGATCCTGCGTCCGTCCGCGAGCGATCGCTTCAATTTCACCATCGACACCGGTACGCAGGACGTAATGGCTGCATGGAATTCTGCCGACGCGGACCGGCTGAGCGATCTGCGCAGCCGCAACATCGGTTACGTGCTGCAGTACGGTGGCCTGCTTCCCTATCTCACCGTGCGCGAGAACATCAACCTGTCCCGGCGGCTGCTGCAACAGGACATCGGCGAATCGGCCGATCACTGGGCGGAGCGCCTCAACATTGCCGGGCAGCTGGGCAAGCTGCCGGCCGAGCTCTCGGTGGGCCAGCGGCAACGGGTAGCCATCGCTCGTGCGCTGGCCCATGAACCCGCGGTACTCATTGCCGATGAGCCGACGGCATCGGTGGACCCGCTGAATGCCGAACGCATCATGCAGCTGATGGTCGGGCTGGTCGACGACCTGGGCGTTACGCTGGTCGTGGCGAGCCATGCCCATCGCCTGATGCAAAGCGCCGGCCTCGACATGATCGACCATCATGTCGATGCGATCGACGCGAATACCATGCACGTGACGGTGTCCGACGTTGCGGCCTGATTCCCAATCCGGACTCATCGTGCGCCTCGCATGGCGGGACTTCCTGCACGAGCACGTCATGTCGGCGTGTTTCGTCCTCGCTCTGAGCGCGGTGCTGTTGCCGCTGCTGGTGCTGTTCGGGCTCAAGTTCGGCATCATCGGTAACCTGCTCGCGCCATTGACCGACGATCCCCGCTATCGCCAGATCCTGCCCGCCGGCAGCGGCAGCTTCGATCCCGACTGGTTCGACGCGATGGCCGCTCGCAGCGACGTCGCCTTCATCGTGCCGCGCACGCGCGCAATCGCAGCAACGATGCGCCTGCGCGTGCCCGACAGCGACGAAGGCCGGATCATCAGTGTCGAACTTATCCCGTCGGCGGCGGGAGACCCGGTGCTGGATGAACTCGAGGAGCCAGCGGGCTACGAGCGCGTGGTGTTGTCGTCCGACGCCGCCGGAAAGCTCGGCGTCGCAGCCGGAGACCGGGTCGAAGGCATCGTGTCCCGCACGCTCGCGGGGAACGCGGAAACCGAACTACTGCCGCTCGCAGTGACGGGTGTCGCGTCGGCGGCTGCGTTCGGACGTGACGGCATGTTCGTGTCGCACGATCTCATGGTCGCGGTCGAGGACTTTCGCGACGGCCGCGCCGTGCCGGAATTCGGCTGGGGCGGGGCCGTCGTCGATGACTCCGAACGGACATTCCCCGGGTTCCGATTGTATGCCGCGGAGCTCGACGACGTGGCGGGATTGCGACGCGGCCTGATGGACCAGGGTATCGATGTACGTACGCGGATCGCAGACATCGAACTCGTCCAATCGCTGGATCGTAACCTGAGTATCGTGTTCTGGATCATCGCGATCATCGCCGCGGTGGGGTACGGCCTGTCGTTCGGCAGCAGCGTGTGGGCGAACGTCGACAGGAAACGCCGCGAGTTCAGCGTGTTGAGGCTCACCGGCTTTCGTACTCGCGGAATCGTCTGGTTTCCGATCTTGCAGGCGATGCTGACGGGTGCGTTGGGCTGGCTGATCGCGTCCGCCGCGTTTTTCGCGGTCCAGGCGGGCCTCAATGCCCTGTTTGCCGACACCATTGGCGACGGCCAGTCGGTCTGCCGTTTGCTGCCCGTGCATTTCCTCGCCGCACTGGGGATGACGCTCGTCTTCGCGAGCATTGCGGCCATGCTGGGTGGCATTCGGCTGGTGCAGCTGGAACCGTCGCTGGCGCTGCGGGAAGGCTGACAAGCTCGGGCAGACCGGGAGCGATTTCATCAGCATACGGGGCCCGGTACGCGGTCAGCCGTCATTCCCGCGGCACTCCACCAGTCAACGGCCAGGTTGAAAAACGCAGGGGAATACGTGAAATCCCGGCTGGTCAAATAGCTCACCTGGTAGTCCAATTACAATCGATATTGCAGGGTGCAATAGGGAGTAAGGCAGTGACCAAGTGGGAAGAATGGGAACGCATACACGCCGCGCAAGATGCCAGGGATCGCAATATCCTGTTTGCGATTTTGACGATAATCGTCGTGCTGGCGCTCGTAACGGGTGTGACCGCTTCCTAGTATTTGCCAGTCAGCGCGGGAGAGGCGCATCCCGCGATTACGGTATCACCGTTCTTCATCAGTAAGCCCGCGCCATGGCGAGGCATCACCGGAACTCGCCGGGGCAGGTGCAAACCGCAGAATACCTCTCCAATGGTCCGTTTTTAGAAAGCAATAGAATGAGCGGATCGACGCTCCTGAAATGTGTGAGACGGGCGTTTGATCGCTTTGTGCATGCAGACTTCGCCCTGTCTTTTGCCCGGTCCGGTAAGCTAGTCATCGATTGCAAGGGCTTTCCCACCATGACCAGGGCGAAATCATGACCACGATCAACCAAACCCGGCGGCTTATTCTCAAGACAAGCGGAGCCACTGCATTATTCACCGCGTTTGGCGGTACCATGCTCGGCACGGTTCAAACAGCAGGAGCGCAATCCGTGAAAACAATTCGCTGGGGTATCGTCGGCACGGGCGGTATCGCAAATTCGATGGCGGGCATGATCAAGATGGCGGACGCCTCGGAGATAGGCGCCGTGTCGAGCCGCCGAATGGAAACCGCACAGGCATTCGCGGACGATCACGATGTTCCGAACGCCTTCGACTCCTGGCAGGAGTTGGTCGACTCGGACTTGGTCGACGCCATTTACGTCGCGACGCCGACCAGCGTCCGCGAGGAAATCTGCATTGCCGCGGCGCAAGGCGGCAAACACGTGCTCGGCGAAAAACCGTTTGCCAGCCTGCCGTCGGTCAGGCGCATCACGGCGGCCTGCCGCGACAACGACGTGGCATTCATGGACGGCACTCACTTTGTCCACCATCCGCGCACCCTCGATATCAAGCAGCACCGGCAGGACAGGCTGGGCTTTGTCTGGTCGGTTGCCTCGGCGTTCCAGTTCAACCTCGAGGACCGCGGCAATATTCGCTACAACCCCGAGCTCGAACCCATGGGTGCCATCGGCGATGCCGGCTGGTACAACATGCGCGCCGCGGTCGAGTACCTGCCGCCCGACGCGGGACTCGATACGGTCAGCGCGCACCTGCGACGCGACAGCGAAACCGGGGCCGCGATCAGCGGTACGGGCGTTCTCGAGTTCGACGACGGTTCCACGTCGACCTGGAACTGCGGCTTCGACTCCGGCGCGGTCGTCATGGACCTCCGCATTACGGGCACAGACGGTGTCATCAATATCGACGACTTCCTGAGCCAGAATCGCGACGGCTCAGCAGACTTCCTGTACCGCAAGGGCGGCTGGGGCGCTGGCACATCCGATGAAATCAACATCCCCTCCGCCAAACCCGGCGCTGCACTGATGTTCGAGGACATGGCGGCGGCCGCTCGAGACCCGTCGCTTCGCGATCAGTGGATGACGGCCACGGAGCGCACTCAGGCCTTGCTGGACGCGGCCTGGATGGCGTCGTTGCAGAGCGAGAAAAACGACGCGTAGCGGATGAGGTCGCCCGAGCAGGAACCCACGACTCGTTTCAGTGCTGCAGTAATAACGCATGGCACCCTGCAGGATGGTGATCAATTCCTGGAGACGACCACGGTACTGCCGCGACCGGTTGACGAGGTGTTTGCGTTTTTCGCCGACGCCGGGAACCTGCAACGCATAACGCCGCCGGAGCTCGCTTTTCGAATCCTGACGCCGACGCCGATCGTTGTCAGGGAGGGAACGATCATCGACTATCGCCTGCGGCTGTTCGGAGTGCCCTTCACCTGGCGAACCCGGATCGTCCAGTGGCAACCGCACGATCAGTTCGTCGACGAGCAGATCCGAGGCCCGTACAGGAGCTGGAGGCACCTGCACACGTTCGCCGAGTGTGAAGACGGTACGCGGATGACCGACCGCGTGGAGTACCGGTTGCCGTTTCTGCCCGCGGGCTCTCTGGCGCTGCCGCTGGTGCGGCGGCAGCTGGACCGGATCTTCCGCTATCGGGCGAACGCTATCCAGGCTTTTCATGCTTGAGTTGGGACGTTCCAGCCCCACTACATAAGCACGATGGCGAGGCATTCCGCCCGACGATGAACAACCAGGCTTTACAGCAAATCGCGCCGGACCCTCGAGGCTGCAGTGACACCGTGGGCGCAGAACTCTTGCGTCTTGCACGTAACTCGATCGAATACGGGCTCGCCCACGGCGAGCCGCTGCCTGTCGCGTGCGACGAATTACCCCGGGTGTTGACAGAACCGGCGGCGACATTCACCACCTTGCGCTTCGAAGGTTGTTTGCGTGGCTGTTGTGGAACGCTCGAAGCCTTGCGCCCGCTTGCGGAGGACGTGACGCGCTCCGCGTTTCGGGCGGCGTTCCGCGACGTGCGTTTCGAGCCTGTCGGCAAGCACGAGGTGGATGCCATCAGGGTGGAGGTTTCCGTGCTGTCGCCACTGGAAACGATAGCTGTGTCCGGTGAGACCGAGTTGTTGCAGCGGTTGACGCCGGGAGTTGACGGGCTCGTCATCGTTGCCGACGGTCGCCGCGCGACGTTCCTGCCAAAAGTCTGGGAGATGTTGCCGGAGCCGGAGCAATTCCTCGCCGGGCTCAAAGCGAAATGCGGGCTGGCGGAGGATCACTGGTCAGGGACCCTCGCGTTCCAGCGCTACCGGACCACGTCCTACGTGGAATCATAAATCCGGGGACAGTGACTTTAAGTGCCAGGCGAATCCGAAAGTTCGCCTGGCACTTAAAGTCACTGTCCCCAAAACGGGTTTGCTTACTGCAGCGACTCGTGCCGCACCCAGTCGACTTCCATGACCCATTCGCCTTCCATCGGTGCGTCATTGATCTTCGCAAAATTGAGTATGGCGAACATCGGTTCCGCGAAGTCGTCGGCACGACCGGCAAGGCGGTAGACTTCGGCCCCGTCACGCGCAAATACCAGGTCTTCGCCCTGCCATTCCACCGAGTACTCGTGGTACTCGGCGAGGTCCGTCTTCAGATATATCTGACTGCTTTCCCAGTCACCACCATCGCAATTGCCCAGGTTCTCGATGATTCGCGCGACGTAGTGCTGCGGACCGCCGTCGCTATGGTGTTCGAAGATGTCGATTTCGCCCGAGCCCGGCATCGGCCAGCACACATTCTCGTCGTCTTCCTGAACCGGGGGCTCGTTGTTGCGGGCGCCAAGCAGCCACCACGCCGGAAACATGCCGTCCTGCCCGGGGCTGTGCACGCGCAGCCTGGCCGTCCACCGCCCACGCGAAAACTCCTTGCGGTTCTTGGACGCGATTCGACCGGCTACGTACGGCGTGTCCGGGTGCAGTTCGCCCGATTTACTCAGGTTGTCGCACGGGCGCGGTTCGCCCACGTTGATAACCCGGAGCTTGAGCGTTCCGTCGCTAACCTCGCGCGTGTTGAGCTCGCCGTCGCGCAGGTAACACTGGTCCTCGTCGTTGACCCAGAGGATCTGGTCCTGCCAGTTCTCCTCATTGAACGAATCGAAGTCATCGAAAAAGTCCACCTGCCAGCGAGCGGCCGCGGGATCTTCCGTATCTCCGCCGCCGCATGCGGCAATTAGCGGTAGCAGAAAAAAGACGACGAGTTTAGGCATTGACTTCATGAGGCACGTATTCCCTGGCTATTACTGGCACCCTGTGATGCTATCATCTCTCCAGCAACTGCTGCAGGCGCCGTGCAAACAGGGAGAGGGGCACGGCCAGCAGGCATGCCCAAACAGGCGTATCCAGCCACGCGCTACGGCCATCCGTCAGAAGCGCCTGAAGGCCGAGCAGAAACCCCAGCCACAAGCCGGCGTTGACGCGCGAACCATCGAGTGGCTTCGCGAAGACATCACAAACGGATACCGGTACACGGTTCTGACGGATCACCCGGACGTTGGCTGCTGCCAGCGCGCCGACAATCGACCAGTCCCGAATCGTCAGGTAACCCGACATGACGGAACGGCCGGTTACCAGCAGCCAGCCGAAAACAGCGAGACAAAGCGCTGCAGCCACGAGATGGTGGCGTTGTGGCTCTTTGAGCGTTGCATTCAACGAGAAGGCCGCAGCCGCGAGCAGCAGGATGAGGCTCTGCTCGAGCGTGATGGCGGCCCAGATGCACAGGCCGAGCACTGAAAATGTATCGAACGGGCGCGCCGGGAGCCCAGTCGACCGGTTCACGATCCGCACGAGAAATAGCGCGACGAAGGGCAGCAATACCGCATCCGTCCCGAAGAACAGGTAAGCCAGCCATGCCAGCGCAAGCGCAAGAAACGCGGCTGCATCATCATCGGGAGCAAGCTCGCGGGTGACGGCCCACGCCGCGAAGCTCGTCAACATGCTACGCAGCGCGATCGAAATGGTGCCGCCGTCCAACGCGAGGAAACCCGACAGGCCGACGCTCACGACGGCCAGCAAAGGTACCACTACCAGAAGCGCACGGTTGGTCGGATAGCGCGGGTCGACCGGCCGCGCAATTGACGTGAATCGATACACCCCGCTCGGGGTCGATGCCGGTTCAGTCATGGAGGCCCTCGCGAACTCGGTAATTCATGATGATTACGGTGGTGCGGCAGAACGCCATGACGCCACTCATACATGATCAGACGAGAATCGTCCATCAGCACAGCGCCGGCAACGCAGTCGATACTCTTTGAAACATTCGACGCGCCATATTGCGGTAAGCTGCTGGGTTTTCGGAGCGAGCGGCATGTCAGAACGCAATAACGGGCAAATCGTCGGCGCCATCATCGTCGCAATCACAATTGGCGCAGCCGTGTCGTGGGCGGGCAGCGACGGTGGCGATCGCGTCGGGTCGGTCCCGTTGTTTGCACTGTGTGGTGCGCTCGCGTTCGCAATCAACTGGCTGGCCTTTGTGCCTTCGGCGCTGGCAGGCACCGAACGCTATTACGATCTTACCGGGGGCATTACCTACGTCACGACGACCGCGGTCGCCGTATTGCTGTCCGGGGAGCTCGATCTGCGCGCGACACTGGTCGCGGCGATGGTCATGTTCTGGTCGCTGCGCCTGGCGACATTCCTCTTCATGCGCATCTCGAGAGACGGGGGCGACAGCCGTTTCGACGATATCAAGACGCATCCGCTGCGATTCTTCATGGCATGGACGCTGCAGGGCTTGTGGGTATTGCTGACGGCGGCTGCGGCGCTAGCAGTGATTACCGGCGGTACGCGAGTGCCGCTCGACGTTGTCGGCATCGTCGGCATCGCAGTCTGGACGTTCGGCATACTCATCGAGGTCATTGCGGACCGACAGAAATCCAGATTCAAGGGCGACCCCGGCAACGAAGGAAAATTTATCGACGTCGGTCTGTGGGCATGGTCCCGTCACCCGAACTATTTCGGTGAAATCGTGCTGTGGACAGGAGTGGCTATCGTCGCCTTGCCGGTGCTGCACGGCTGGCAGTGGGTGACGATGATCTCGCCAGTGTTTGTCGCGTTCTTGCTGATCAAGGTGAGCGGCATCCCGCTTCTTGAAAAAAAGGCGGACGAGCGCTGGGGCGGGCAGGACGACTACGAGGCCTACAAGCGCAGGACGCCGGTACTGATCCCCAAGCCGCCGGCCATGCAACAATAGCCGGACGCCTGTCCGACTCCCGGGTGACCCGGCTCGAACGAGCCCGTCACAACGGGCCACAACGCGTGTTAGCGGTTCAGCCTTCTTCGAGGGAGTCGACTCGCCGCACGTACTCGTCGATATCGAACTTGGACTCCAGCCCGCCGTCGCTCATGAAGCGCACCTTGCCGAAAATCTGCCGTTCGGCCCATGCCCGGTCATGCAGGCCGAACAACCACCCGACATTGGCGTACGAGTTCGCGTCGCGGCCATCGAGGAAGAACTTGTTGTTCAGATACAATGCCGTCCTGTAGGCATATTCCGGCGTATTGCTCCACTCCAGGATCTTCTTTCCCCAGTACATGCGCATATAGTTGTGCATATATCCTGTAGCGAGCATCTCTTTCATTGCTGCGTTCCAGTACCGGTCGTGCGTATCGGCGTTCTCAAGCTCGCTCCGGGTATAGCGATGCGGCCTGTCGTCGTCCTCATGGTCCGCCAGCGTTTTTCGTGCCCAGTCGGGGAGACAGCTGTATTTGTCGTAGTCGTCCGCGTAAAAGACGAAGTTGCAGGCGAGTTCACGCCGCACGACGAGCTCTTCGAGAAACGCTTCCTTGTCGTTGTTCGAACCACCGGTGGCGCGCTGCACCTTTGCCGCAATCTCGACGGGAGAGATCTGCCCGAAATGCAGATAAGGACTCAATTCCGATGCCTGGGGCGCCGATGGATCGTTGCGTGCATCGGCATAGCCGGGCAGTTCGCTCCTCAGGAATCGTGACAGACGTCGTCGCGCAGCCCGCGTGCCGGGCTTGAATCTCCTGACCGGTGCGACGCTACGCTCTATGTCCAGCGTGTCGAGCAGGTGCCGCCACTGGCGCAGATCGATGTCGCCCCTGACACGCAGCGGCAGGGATGAACGCTTCAACTTCGTCGGCCGCAGATCTCGAATGTAGTCGCCTCTCCTCGCGTTGATTTTCTTGCGAATGGTCCGGGCAGCCCATTCACGCTTGTCGGAGGCGACCTCGATCGGCACGACCACGTCTCCTTCGACCTGTACGAGCCGGCAGTCTATCTCGTCAGCGAGATCAGCCCGCCAGCGACGCTGATGCCTGAGGTAGCCACGGTCACAAACCAGCACGGCAGCATTGTTTGCCAACTGAGCCGCTATGTCGGGCGGGAAACCGGCCTGTGCGACCATCTTGATGCCTCGTTCGGCGAGGGCCGACGTTGTCTCCGCCAGGCCGGCAAGCATGAAGGCAAAGTGCCGCGCATTTGCCTCGGCGTAGCCGGGGTCCAGGCCGAATGCTGCAACGAGCGGCACGTCGAGCGCATTCGCCTGGCGTGCCGCATATTCCAGCGCGGGATTGAAAGCCTCCCTTTGCGATTGTTGCATCCAGTACACGACGTACCGGCGATCGTCGCGGACGGGCTTGTCGTTCAGGCACTGGATTCTTTCTTTCTCGATCATGGCGGCGACTCTTCGTTACCAGCGTGATGCTGCTCAAACAACGAATACGTCGGTAATTACGGAATAAAATGACACAGAATTAAATACTTAAAAGCTTTTCAACGTGGATCAGGCGGTCAGGTAGAGAATCAGCAAGGTATAACCGGTAAAGACGACCGACAGCCACTTGAACCATCGCGGCCTCAGGATTATCAGGAGCATCAGGCCGGCACCAAGGAGCGGAAACCCGTACGACGGCAGCGGAGGGTTGTCGAACATCGTCAGGTTCACGTACGGTCCGACCGCGAAATAACCGAGCATCGACATCGCCGATACCCGCCCGAGCGAGCGGCTGTGTGCGAGGAAGTCCAGTTCGGTATTGTCGGATATATCGTAGTCCTCGGTCGGCAGCGCGAGTTCGGCGGCGCCGTACACGAATAACGCACCAATCACCAGGGCGAAGAAGTCGACGATGGACCAGTCTGTGACCAGGTGCAGTTCCCAGCCGACCCACCACAGCTGCAGAATGTAAATAAAGACGCAACTGCCCCACAGCATCGTCGACCAGTGGTAGGTCACGCGACTATGGGCGCGAACCAGCAGTGCCGCCGTGTGAAGCAGACGCGCCATCGCCAGACCGAGAATGATCGAGATCGCGACGAAGATATACTCGTGTTGCGTCATGCCGGGCGTAGTGCCTGTGTAAAGTGGGAATTCAATCGCGCTGCGGTGTGACCGCCAACCGGATTGCCCTGCGGCTGCGGCTATCATACTCGCTCCAGATCATGGAATCGTCATTCGCAACACTGCGGAACCTGTTCGAGGACGGAATGTTGCCCGGATGGCTCCGGCGCGCTGCTTGGAGGGTCAGGCAGCGCCTGACCGCGAGCCCGCGCAGTACAGCCACCAGGCGCCATCATTAAAGATGACCATCGCGGTCGCCGCCTGATGCTGACATAACGACGTCGTAGCCAGCGCTGCCCGTGCCGTGGTTAAACTGCCACAGGGAGTCCTTCTAAATTTGTGCTTGCTAAGGCAGACTCCGCTCATGAACGATTCCGGCTTCTCCGGCGCGATGCGTGTGCTCGCGCTTCCGACCTTTATTCTCATCATGGCTGGTTGTGCGGTGATTGTTAGCGAGGAGTGGGATGAGCGCTACGGTTCCAGCGAGGTGCGGGACCGCAGCGTCTCGCTGGAATCTGTTGCCGGTATCAATTTCGAAGACAACGTCAAGCCAGTGCTCGAGCAACGCTGTATTGTCTGTCACGGCTGCTATGATGCGCCCTGTCAGCTGAAGCTGTCCTCCCCATCCGGCATTGACCGGGGCGCGAACCCGGCAAAAGTCTACTCCGGATCACGGCTGAAGGAGGCAACACCGAGCCGTCTCTTTATTGATCACCAGACCACGGAAGGCTGGCGAACCGCCGATTTTTACCCGGTCCTCAACGAAGGTCGCCAGGACCCGGCCACAAACATCGAAGCCGGTGTCATGGCGCGCTTGCTTGAGCTGAAACAGGTACACCCGCTCCCGGACCAGTCGCTGTTGCCCGACAGTTTTGATCTCGGTCTGAACCGCGCGCAGCAGTGTCCGCGGGCGGAAGACATGGACGACTTCGAACGCAAGTACCCGCTCTGGGGCATGCCCTATGCGCTCCCGGCCCTCAGCCAGGAAGAACACGCGACATTGATGGAGTGGCTTGAGCAGGGGGCGCCCATGCCGGCGCAGCTGCCACCGGACCCCGTTGCCCAGCAGCAGATCGATGCGTGGGAAGCGTTTCTGAACGGTGACAGCGACAAACAGCGCCTGGCGGCGCGCTATCTCTACGAACACTGGTTTCTCGCGCACCTGTACTTCAGCGACCTCGAGGCGGGCGCCTTCTATCGCCTGGTCCGTAGTGAGACACCGCCGGGGCAACCCATCAAAGTGGTCGCAACGCGCCGGCCCTACGATGACCCGGGGGTGAGCCGAGTTTACTACCGGTTCTGGGCAGAGCAAGCCACCGTCATCGACAAGACGCACATGCCCTATGCGCTGAACGACGCGCGCCTGGATGACTACCGCCGCTGGTTCATGGAGACGGACTACCAGGTCGCCAGCCTGCCGGGTTATGCACCGGAAATCACCGCCAACCCGTTCAAGGTATTCGGGGCCATCCCTGTCGAGGTTCGTTACCGCTTCCTGCTCGAGGAGGCGCAGTTCACCATCATGAACTTCATCAAGGGCCCCGTCTGTCGCGGTCAAATCGCCCTGAATGTAATCCAGGACCATTTCTGGGTTTTCTTTGTCAGCCCTGAGAGCCAGGTCTACACGGAAACCGACGCCTTTTACAACGACAAGGAGAACCTGCTCAGCTTGCCCAGCGAGGCCGGCAGCGACGCCCCGACTCTGCGAACCTGGTTCCGCTACTCCCGCCTGCAGCGTGACTACATGCAGGCCAAGGCCACAGCCATGAACGCGGCGTTCCCCGGTGGCAGACATCTGACCCTGGACACCGTATGGGACGGGGACCGCGCGAACCCGAATGCAGCGCTCACGGTGATGCGGCACTTCGATAGCGCAACCGTGGTCCAGGGCTTGTTGGGCCCCCCGCCGCTCACCGCCTGGCTGGTGGACTACGGGCTATTGGAGCGGATCCACTACCTGTTGGTGGCGGGATACGATGTTTACGGCAACATCGGGCACCAGCTCAACTCTCGCCTGTACATGGACTTCCTGCGCATGGAAGGCGAATTCAACTTTCTCAGCCTGTTGCCTGCGGAGACCCGGATCGTTGAGATCAAGGACTGGTACCAGGGGGTTTCCAAGCGCGAGCTGGAGCATCTGCTGCTGCCTTTCTCCCTGTTCACCCAACCATCGGGCATCAGCTACAGCAGCCCGAACCCGAAGCAGGCATTGTTCGAGATGCTCGAGCGCCGCCTGGCGCCCGTGCTTGGCGATGATTTTCAGCTGGGCGCCCCCGACGTGCCCGCCCTGCAGCGAGCCGCTCTTGCACGGCTTGAACAGTTGGTGGGTGAGCCGGCAACGTTGATGCCGCAAATCACGATCCTCACGGTCTCGGGTACCGGCGGGGACGAGTATTACACGCTGCTGCCGAATCATCGCCGCCGCAGCGTCACGAACTTCCTGGATGAAGACAAGACCCGCATGCCTCAGCTGGACACGCTGATGGTCGCCCGGGGCGTGCTGGGCAGTTATCCGGGTGCCTTCATGAAGGTCGATGAAAACCAGCTGGACGATTTCGTGGGGGAACTCAGCGCGATGCGGTCCGAGGACGATTACAGCCGGCTTATGGATCGCTACGGCATCCGGCGCACCTCCGCAGAATTTTGGCCGCACAGTGACCAGGTGCAGCGCGACTACCGGAACAGCAATCAATACCTCACGGGCTTGCTGGACTACAACCGCCTCGAGAACCGCTGAAGCAACGGAACTGTGCCGGAGGTGACGCTGCTCACGATTGCTCGTATCAGCGCCGAACCGTCGTCCTGCGTGAAGTCCTCGAGGAAGCAGGTGTCGGGCAGCAATGACGCGCACGCAGTTTGAGTTGTTCTCAGCACAGGAGCCTGATCGATCACACCTGAGCCGAAAAGGACTCCGTAAACGCACCGCTTACATTTGTTCGCACCCTGGCAGGGTCCGATATCGACAAGACGATTCGGTTTGTCGCGCGGTCTTTCACCCACCGAGACAAATGCGTGGCAGATCTCGATCACCGTGGGCGTGCTGATCAATCGGCAAGCATCTTTGACCATGCACATCAATTTGCTGCCAGCGGCTGGTGTCGAGATCGATACTTGAATTATGATGGCTGGATGACTGCGCTTGAACCGCACGACACGCGAAAGCCAGAAACGATCCGCAACAACAATCAATAAGGGGTAGTGCTGTGGGAGTACTCGACTTTGCCCGCGACGTTGGTCGCCGACTTTTTGACACTGACGACGAGGCTGCAGACAACATCAAGCAGCATCTCGAGATCAAGACATCAGGCATCAAGAACATAGACGTCAAGTTCGACGATGGCGTTGCCACTATTTGCGGCGAATGTGTCAACAAGGCAACCCGGGATAACGCCATCCTGATGGTCGGCAACATCAAGGGCGTCGAGAAAGTCATTTCCGATGATCTGACCTATCCGCCACCACCGCCGGAAGAGCCCGAGCCCGAGGATACTATTTACACGATCAAGAGCGGGGATACCCTGAGCGCTATCGCGAAAGAGTTTTATGGCAAAGCCTCGGCCTACATGAAGATCTTCGAGGCCAATAAAGACATCATCTCAGACCCGAACAAGATCTATCCCGGGCAAAAGATACGCATTCCACAGGACCAGTAGCCAGGAACCTCACGGAGCGTCTGCAAAAGACTGGCAGCGAGAGCGGCGTCCAAAGGCTGGCGGGATCGCCGGGGCTGGCGAAGAGGTTCTTTTCACGCGCCTGGTGACGACTTTCATTCACGACACGACAGTAGTGCGGCTATTTGCGTTCCGGCGCAGCAAGACTCCTGAAAAAATCCGAAATTGATCGCGTAGACAGGTCGCTCAATTCCCCGGCGTCGAGATACGACCCATTGCAGCCACTGCAGGTCTCGTACCAGATGTGATTTTGCAAAGGATCGACGACCCGGACCATCGCGCCGCCGCATCTCGGGCAGTCATAGCGATCGACGGTATTGCTTTGTCTGCCGGTCTTCTTGTCGCCAATATCAAGTGCGGATGCCGCCTGCCTGTTCTTCAGGATGTCGATCTCTCCGACATCGAACCAGATGCCATGGCAGATGGTGCAGCGATCGACCTCGGTGCCCTGGTATTCAACCTGTTCCATGTCGGCCCTGCACTTGGGGCAGCGCATGGCGCCAGTCCAGAAGATGCCGGCCTCAGGCCCGCCGATGCCCACGGTGTACTTCGGCTGTGCTCGCGCCGTGCTTCCAGACCCGGACCCGGTTTGTTCGGTTTCGTGATGATGATGTCTGTAGAGCAGAATCGCGATGATCAGCGCGACGAACAGGGCGCTTAGCATCGTGTAGGACTGGACGTAGCCCGTTTCCTCGGCGAGCACGCCGTAGATTTTCGAACCCGCAGAATGCCCGAGGTTGGCCACCGACATATAGATCGCGAACTGTGTTGCCGAATTGACGCTCTTGCAGATGGCCATTGCCAGCGCCAGCGCAGACACCATTATTACCGGCAGCATCAGCACCCAGATCGACAGCATTGCGCGTACGTAGAGCGAGTTTTGCCACAGGTGCTGAGTCTGCGCGATCAGGAAGGCGTGGATGCAGAGCAGCGAGACGGCCAACAGCATCATGCGCTTTGCACCCATTCGATCGATTGCCGGCCCGATCGACAGTGCGAGGACGGCACCCAGGAGGCCCATGGTGGCGACCAGCTGCGACCACTGTGCTGTCGTGTAGCCAAACAGCTTGGCGGCGGCGATCGGCATCAAAGCCTGGCCATAGCCGTGCACCAGGCCGTCGAAAAACATGATGGCCATGACGATCAGGCTGGTGCGCACCCACAAGACTTTGTTGAGTTCCTTGAACACGGCCCGGAACGACGTGTCGGCACGATGCACGGATACGGCTGCTCCCTCTGTCCAGGGCAGCGTTCGTTCGCCCTCGCGCTCGAGAACGAAGAGCATGACGAACAGGGCGAGCGCGGCAACCGCCGATGCGACGATTGCCGTCGTCCCCAGCCCGAACTCGGTAAGCAACACGCCTGTTACGGCCGCCGTCGCGGCCCAGCCGATGGTCTTTCCGAAGCTCATGAAGGCATTGAGACGGCCTTGCTCCCTGACTGGCGTGAGGTCGATCGACATGCCGTCGACCGCCACGTCCTGGGTTGCCGCGAAACAGTTGATGAGCATACCGATCAGCATCAGGAGGCCGACCTGTTCCGCAGGGCGCTCGATGAGCATGAGCGCCAGCAATGAGATTGCGAGGCCGAGTTGCGCGCCGAGCACCCATGGCCGCCTCCTGCCCATTGGCAGGAATTCGTAGCGATCCATCAATGGGCCGGTGACGAGCTTGAAGGCCCAGGGTAATACGATGACGGCCAGGTAGGAACCGATTTCCCCCGCGCTCACACCCTGGCTGGCCAGCCATACCGGTATTGAAATCGCCAGCAGGCCCTGCGGGATGCCCTGCGCAAAATACATGATGGAGCCGGTCGCGTAACGCAGCCGCGCACTGTTAGCGAGCGTCAAAGAGCCTGCCATGTGTTGGGTCCCCTGAATTCTTGTTGTTATCGAGGTTCTTGTTATTCCAATACTACCTGCTTTCGTTGCACGCCAACACAAATACGGCGCGGTGTTGGCATTAGACGACCTCATCGGCCAAAATCGAACGTTCGTTAGAGCAACACAACAAGGACGAGTCTGCCGTGACAACCACTATTTTCGAGGACGCACTGGGTCGGGCGAGGCAGTGCGGCGAGAGTGCCGGCGTGTCTCACGACGTCATTGAGTTGCTAATGCACCCGATGTCCACGCTTGAGGTAACACTGCCCGTTCGCATGGACGACGGATCGACAAGATATTTCACGGGCTTTCGCTGTCGTTACAACAGCAAACTCGGCCCGACCAAGGGAGGAATACGCTTCCATCCCGATGTGTCCGCGGACGAGGTGCAGGCGCTGGCACTGTGGATGACGATTAAGTGCGCCGTGGTGGGTCTGCCGTATGGCGGTGCAAAAGGAGGCGTCATCGTCGATCCGAAAGAGCTGTCCCCGCTGGAGCTCGAGCGCCTCTCACGAGCCTATGTCCGGGCCGTGGCGGACTTCATCGGCCCGCGGGTGGATATCCCGGCGCCGGATGCCTATACCAACGAGAGAATCATGGGCTGGATGATGGATGAGTACGAGGCCATCAAGCGAGTCAAGGCGCCGGGTGTGATAACCGGGAAGCCGGTTCGGCTGGGCGGGAGTCTTGGGCGCGGTGACGCAACGGGACGGGGCGCATTCATGTGCGTGTGCGAGCTTGCAAAGCGAGAAAAGCTCGATCCCGGCGCGACGACCGTCGCTGTACAAGGGTTCGGCAACGGTGGTTATCATGTAGCGCGGTTGCTACAGCAAGCGGGCTACAAGATCGTTGCGATAAGTGATTCCAAGGGCGGCATCTATTCGCCGGACGGATTCGACGTGACGAGTATCTTCGAGGAAAAACAACGAAGCCGACGCGTTCGTGCGGTCTATTGCGACCAGTCCGTCTGCGAAATTGTTGACCATGACGCGATCTCCAACGAAGAAATACTGAAGCTCGACGTAGATATCCTGATACCTGCGGCGCTTGAAGGCGTTATCACCGAAAAGAATGCGGACGCAGTCAATGCGAAGTACATCGTCGAGGTCGCGAACGGCCCGATTCGGGGTGATGCCGATCAGATAATCGAAGACAAAGGGATTCTCGTCATACCCGATGTGTTGGCCAACGCCGGCGGAGTTACCGTCAGCTATTTTGAGTGGGTGCAGAATCAGCAGGGATACAGCTGGACGCTCGAGGAGGTTCACTCCCGCCTGCAGCAATTCATGAGTAAGGCCTTCAGTGACGTCTGGAATTTCGCTGACGAACACCAGTTCACCCTGCGCAACGCCGCCTACGCGGTAGCGCTTCGCAGAATCGGCGAAGCGGTGGAAGCACACGGTACCAGGGACTACTTCAGCAGCTAGCAGTTAGCTTCAACGGAATGCATCGAGGGATGCGTCTCGATTACCGGGTTAACAAGTGTAGTACTGACCAATAACCGTGGTGGCTACTCTTCACTTATGGCACTAACAGAAGACCTCTACGAAAAACTGACGAACGAAGAGGACGCTCGCCTTTGCCGCGACATCGATGAGCGTGCTTGCCGCGAGTCGCCACGCAGCTTCGTCTACCTGCTTGCGAGCTATTTCTTCACGAAGCTCGGCGATGCGATCGCGAGCCCCAAGACGACGCTGGCCTGGCTGACGACGGCGGTCGGCGCACCGGCCTTCGTGCTGGGCCTCCTGGTTCCGATTCGGGAATCGGGTTCGCTGATACCGCAGCTTTTTGTCGGCGGCGTCATCCGCCGCCTGCCGATTCGCAAATGGGTCTGGGTCGCCGGCAGCGTTGTGCAGGCGGCATGCATCGTCGGCATCGGATTCGTTGCCTTCCGCCTCGAAGGTGCGGCGGCAGGCTGGTCCATTCTCGGTCTCATCACGCTCTTCAGCCTCGCTCGAGGTTTCTGCTCGGTGTCGTCGAAGGATGTACTGGGCAAGACGATCCCGAAAAGGGTGCGTGGCCAGTTGACCGGCTGGTCCGCAAGCGCCGCGGGCTTGCTCACGGTTGGTGTCGGTATCGTGCTGATGACGCCGGTGGCAAGGCTGGGCGAGACAGACCTGATCGGGGCACTGCTGGTCGGTGCAGGCTTGCTGTGGCTTGTTGCCGCCGCTGTCTTCTCACTGGTTGCTGAATACCCCGGCGAGACCGATGGCGGCCGCAGCGTCCTGCAGGCGCTGGCAAAGCTGAAGCTGCTGGTAACCGACAGGCCATTCCGCCGTTTCGTGATGACGCGTGCGCTCCTTATGTGCTCCGCACTCAGCGCCCCCTTCTACGTCGCGCTCGCGCAGGGTCATCGCGGCTCGTCCGCCACTGTCCTCGGCTCCTTCGTCGCGGCGGCGGGTCTCGCATCTCTTCTCAGTGCACCGTTCTGGGGGCGCTTCGCCGATCGGTCGAGTCGCAAAGTCATGGTTGCCGCTGCTTTGCTCACGTCCGGTATCGGGCTGCTGACGTTTGCCGTCGAGCGCGGGTTGCCCGAGCTCGGTCAGACGGCGTGGTTCCTCCCACTTGCCTACTTTGCCTTGTCTATCGCGCACAGCGGGGTGCGGGTCGGTCGCAAAACCTATGTCGTCGACCTGGCCACCGGCAACAGGCGGACCGACTACGTCGCAATCAGCAACACCGTTATCGGCGTACTGCTGCTGCTCGTCGGCAGCGTCGGCGCACTGGCGCCGATCATCGGTAATGCGGGAGTTATCGCGCTGCTTGCATTCATGGGCCTGGCGGGCGCGCTGCTGGGAGTGACTCTGCCCGAAACGCAGGATTAAGGCGCTTTGCACCGGCGTGCGTGGACGCGGCGGCACGCGTTTGGCAAGGTGACGCACATGAATAGCAACTGGCAACTTCCTGACAAGCTGGATAAGGCGGACGGTAGTTCCCGTCGTGTCGGCATCGAGATCGAGCTGCAAGGTATCGATGTTGGTAACCTCGCCGAGCTGACGGCCGAGACTCTCGGGGGCACGGTGGATCGTGTCAGCTCCGTGGAGTTCAACATCGATGTACCCGATCTCGGTGAGTTCCGTGTCGAAGTCGATTTCAAATTGCTGAAGGACCTCGCGCGCGAGGGCGAAGGCAGCAGCGACGATGACGATGACGGCCTGATGAACTTCGCCGTGGAACTCCTGGGCGGAGCGAGCGCCGTCCTGGTGCCATGCGAGATCGTCACGCCGCCGATCCCGATGCAGTCGATGGCGGAGCCGATGGACGCACTGGTGGAGAGACTTCGGGCAGCCGGCGCAAGAGGCACACGGCATTCGGTGCTGTATGCATTCGGCGTGCACCTTAATGTCGAACCTCCCGACCTTGAGGCTAGGACCGTGCTCGACTACCTCCGCGCATTCGTCTGTCTTTACGACTGGATCGTCGAAGAGGGCCGGGTCGACGTGTCGCGGCAGATAAGTCCCTACATCCGGCCCTACAAGAAAGACTACGACCTGCTGATTACGGACCCGGATTATGCGCCGGACTGGCCCGGGCTGGTGGACGACTATCTGCAACACAACCCGACGCGAGACCGCGCTATGGACATGCTGCCGATGTTCGCGCACGTCGATGAGGAACGCGTGACCGGGAGCGTCGACGATCCGCTGATCAAGCCGCGTCCCGCATTTCACTACCGGCTCTCGAATTCCTGCGTCGACGAGGAAGGCTGGAGCATCGCAAATCCGTGGAATCGCTGGATGCGTATCGAGCACCTTGCTGCGAATTCCGACGCGCTGTCCAGCTGCTCACTCGCGTTTGCAAAGGATCGCGAGCGCATGCTGCGCAACGTCGACAACCGCTGGGCTCGCGAAGTCAGGGAATGGATAAGCGATTGATCATTGGCGTGACAGGGCCGAGCCACGGCATTCCGTGGGCGTGGTGGGCCACGCGGTGGCAGTTGCGTCGTGCCGGTGTCGTCGCGCGCCGGCTGAATGCTACATCCGGCTATCCCGGCGATGACGTCGCGGGCTTTGTCATCGGCGGTGGCAATGACATCGATCCCGCCATCTACGGGGGCGATGTCTCGGATTCCCGTTCGATCGACCCATCTCGTGATGCCTACGAACTCGAGGTCCTGGAGCTCGCCGAGAAACGCGGTGTCCCGGTCATGGGTATCTGTCGCGGCGCGCAGCTCATCAACGTGCATCGCGGCGGCACCCTGGTGAGCGACCTGTCGAACGTACGCGTGCACACGTCCAACAGGGGCACGCTCCTGCCGCGAAAGGCGGTGTCGATCACCGCGGGATCGACACTCGCCGGCCTGATCGGAAGCGAGTCGGCGCGGGTCAACAGCCTGCATCACCAGGCGGTCGAGCGAACCGGCGACGGTCTCGTCGTCAGCGCTTTGGATCGCGACGAGATTGTTCAGGCTATCGAGAGCGTGGATGGACCGTTGCGCGTCGGCGTACAGTGGCACCCGGAATACATGCCGCAGAGACGGGACCAGCGGCGGCTGTTCGAAGGCTTTGTTGCCGCCTGCCGCGGCTAGCGGGAATCGCGCACAGCATCAGCGAAGGCGATGAAGAGTCGTTCCTGCTGCTCGTCCCAGGGTGGCATCTCGGCGTGCCACTGCACGCCGAGCATGAACGGGGCATCCACCGCTTCAATAGCCTCGGGAATGCCGTCGGGGCTATAAGCCGTGATCACGACGCCGCGCCCGGGCGTGGCCACATGCTGGCCATGCCAAGTCGTGACCTCGTCGAGGCGCCCGGCTCCGTAGATGGCGGCGAGCTTGCTGCCCGCCTCGATTGTCACCGGGTGGCCTTCGAGCGCGTTTCGATGGATACCGAAGCGTGGCTCGTCACGAAAGTCGCCGAGCGTGCCGCCACGATGGACGTTCATCAGCTGTGCGCCACGGCACAGGCCGAGGATCGGCAGGGACCGCGCCTCCGCCATCTCGAGCAGCGCAAGCTCAAAGGCATCGCGCGCGGGCTTCACGCCCAGCGTAACGGCCGCGTCGCCGCCGTACTCTGGTGCCGCGACGTCGCCGCCGCCGGTCAGGACGAGGCCGTCGATGCCATCGAACAGGTCCGGTGGCGCTTCACCGCCTTCGGGGAATTCGACGAGCACGGGGCTCAGTCCCGCCAACCTGAGTTTGCGGACATAGGTCAGCCGATTGAGGCCGGCGCTGTTCCACAGGGTGCGGTCCACCGCGACGAGCACGCGCGGTGCCGCCTGGCCAGGATCCGGCACGTAGTAAATGGCGAACAGCGCCAGCATCGACAGTACCGTCGCAGCCAGCGGCGTGCCGAGGATCAAGATCAGTTTGCGCCGCAATTTCATAACTTACTCTGGCTTACTCAGCCAACCAGGCCGAGGACGAAGAAGCCGGCGGCGGCAATGGCGGCCGCAATCAGGGCGTAGGGCAGCTGCGTTCGAACATGGTCGATATGGTCGGTAGCCGAAGCCATGGACGCCAGCACGGTTGTATCACTGATCGGCGAGGCGTGATCGCCGAATATTGCGCCGGAAATAGCTGCGGCAAGCATCAGCGGCACGGGCAGGCCGAGCGTCACCGCGATCGGCACGGCGATCGGAATCATGATTGCGAAAGTACCCCAGCTCGAGCCGACGGAAAAAGCGATAAAGGCGGAAACGAGAAAGACGATTGGTGCCAGCAGCACCGGCGGGATATTCCCGCTGACGAGATTTGCCACGTAGACACCGGTGCCGAGTTCAACAGCGACGTCGCCCAGCGCGAGTGCCAGCAACAAGATGATGGCGATGGGCAGCAGGTCGCCGGCGCCTTTCATGAAGACCCGCATCAATTCAGCCACTGAGCTGTTGCCACTGGCCAGCGTCATGGTCCATGCGACGGCAATCGCGAAGCAAACGGACCAGAGGACCGATACCGAGCCCGAGCCCTGAATGATGTTGCCATCGCCGGTGATGTACAAAGACACCGGCATCATGATCACCATGGCGAGTATGGGCAGCGCCATCAGCCAAGCCGATGGAACGCCTTCTTCATCATTGACCTGCTGCTCGGAGGAGACGTCGACAAGCGGTACCGCGCCCGGCCAGAGGACGTCGCCGCCGCGGGTTCTCGCTTCCGCCTTCTTCATCGGACCGATATCGATGTTCTTCCAGATGACGAGGCCCGCGAGCAGGATCGCGGTGATGGCGTACAGGTTGAGCGGCACAGCCGCAATAAAGGTCTGCAAGGGATTCTCGACGCCCGTCGACGCAACGAGGCTGATGATGAAGGCGCCCCAGGCATTGAGCGGAATCATGACGCACACGGGTGCCGACGTGGCGTCGATCAGGTAGGCAAGCTTCTCTCTCGACACCTTGTAACGATCGAATAGCGGCCGGCTGACCGAGCCGGCAACCAGCAGCGTGATGCTCGACTCGACGAATATGACCAGGCCGGTTGCCCATGCAAGGACCTGGGCACGGATCCCGTTGTGCACCCACCGCCGGGTCTCGAGGTAATGCACGAACCCTCGCACTCCGCCGGAGTGCTCTATTGTGCCGATGAGGGGTCCGATCAGCAGCGTGAACACCAGTACCCGGGCATCGCCGGGATCCGTGAAGACATGGATCACGCCGTCGAGGCTGTCCGCCAGGCCGGCCAGCGGATTGAACCGGCTCAGGAGGGTATGCCCCATCCAGATACCCGCCGCCAGCGACGGGATTACCTGCTTGCTCCAGATCGCAAGCACGATCGCGAGCACGGGCGGCAGGACCGAATACCAGGCCGGGTCGCTCATCGATTGATCGTCTTGCGAGGAAGCATGTGCAATTATTGTCGTTGTTATGCAGCGCGTCGCCCATTAAACCACACGAGGCCGGCGCGCCGGCGCCCGTTGCCGGCCGGGCAATTCAGCGAGTTTTTTCGAGGAGCAGGGAAATGAGAATTGCGGTATTGGGAGCAGGAGCGGGTGGAACGGCGATCGCCTTCGATTGCGCTGCACACGGTCACGACGTGCGGCTGTTCGATTTTCCACAGTTTTCGGACAACATCGCTGCGGTGGCCGGTCAAAAGGGCATCCACGCCGAGGGCGACCTCGAGGGTTTCGTAACAGTCGCCTATGCGGGCCACGACATCGACGAGGCGCTGCACGATTCGGAACTCATCTATGTCGTCGGTCCCGCCTACAGTACCGAGCCGTTCGGCGCGGCGGTCGGAAAACTCAAGCCGGGACAGACCGTGGTCGTGACGCCGAGCTCCTGCGGGGGCGCACTCGCGTTCAAGAATGCGGCCGGTCTTCGGATCAATGACGACGCGGTGCGCGTGGCCGAGACATCGACCCTGCATTACGCGGTTCGCCTGACGGAGCCCGGGAGAATCCGCGTGTTCCTGAAGCTGAGGGCGGGCAACCTGCTCGCCGCTTTACCGGCCTCGCAAACGGATGCAGTGCTGCGCTTGATACAGGACGTCTACCCAGGCATGGAGCCGGCAACGAGCGTCATGCAAACGAGCCTGCAGAATGCCAACCCGATCATCCACCCGGCCGTGACGCTCACTAACGCGGCGCGCATCGAGCAGACCGGCGGCGATTTCCTGTTCTACGAAGAAGGCGTGAGCGATGCGACCGGCAGACTCATCGAAGCGCTCGACAAGGAGCGGATTGCCATCGGCAGGAAGTTAGGTCTCCGTATCTTGCCGGACCCCGAGCTGGCCATGCGCCAGGGGTACATGCTCGCCGATGATTATGGCGAGGCGTATCGCACAGCCCCGGGCTTCCTCGGCATCGGCGCGCAGCCCCGGCTGGATCACCGCTACCTCAACGAAGACGTAGGTTACGGTCTCGTGTTCTTGTCGAAGCTCGGCGGCCAGGTCGGCGTCGACACGCCGACAACCGATGCGGTGATACAGGTGACGTCGGTGCTCATGGCGCGCGACTACGCGGGCGAGGCTGTGCGCACCCCCGAATCTCTCGGTATCGCGGAACTCTCGGCCGGGGAACTCGGCAGCCTGTAACGGAGTAAGTGAGTAGGGGTCGGACCTTGGTAAAATTATGATTTTAAACAACTTTGTGGCATTTTTGAGGTGATTTGAGGTGCTAATCGACTATTTTTGCCCTCTATAAAGGCACTTTAAGGAATGGTCCCGGAATACCCGTCACACTGATCTTCAATAATGCTGTCGAAATGGTCGGTTTAACGAGTCAAAACGACCCTATAATCGACTTAAATCTATTCAAAACAGTAAGTTAACTTGGTCCGACCCGACCACCGAACACCCGCGAATATGAGGGTAAGAGAGTGAAACAGGATTACTTACAGATGCGGGTGCTCGAGCTGGCGCCGCAGGTTTATGCCTCCGGGCAGCTGTTCGAGTCCGACTTTCAGCTGCTCGCAAAGCAAGGCGTCCGCAGCATCGTGATCACCCGGCCGGACAACGAGGCTGCGGATCAACCGTCGGCGGAGGATCTCTCGAAGGCCGCGGCGGAATTCGGGATAACGCTTCTGCATTTTCCCGTCGATGCGGGGTCGATGACGCGGGAGGTCGCGCAGGCTTTCATGAAAGCCTGTGACGAACTCGACCGGCCGCTGATGGTTTGCGGCCGCTCCGGCGGACAGTCGACCAGGATATGGGAGACGGCCGAGTCGATGTAGGCTCAGTTGCAGTCGAGCATCAGTCGCTCTGCCAGGGCGTCTGCGCTGCCGAACGCACCTTCAACTCGGCCCCGGACGAACCAGTCGCCGCAGGCAGCCAGCCGCTGATCCGAATCCAGCGCATACAGATCACCGTCCTGCCGGTCGACGTTGGCGAAGCGCCAGCGGTGCACGTCGACGAACGTCGCAGACGCCGTGTCGATACCCGTGACTTCGCGGCACTCCTCCAAGAGATGCCGTCGTACGGCGTCAATATCGTCGTCCGCGTGCGCGTCTGCCCAGGCATTGGTGGAGTGAACGACAAGGCTCGAAGATGCCGCCCGCCCCGGCTTGCTGTTGTTGACTGAAATCCAGCTGATGTCGGCATCATGCACGAGCGCCGCCTGCCACGGTAAGTCCACAGCTTCGTCGAAGCCGAGCAGGAGCGCATAACAGGCGTGCATCCGGACTCCCGCCGCGGCAGACGCGATCGAGGTCGAGGTAAGGAGGTCCGCTGCCTGTGCGGCAGGGGCCGTGACGATCACCCAGTCGAACTCACCGAGCGGCTGTTGCCTGTCGCCGACGAGTTGCCAGCGTGCGCCGTTGCGCGTCAAAGAAGTAACCGGGGTGTGCAGCCGGACGTCAAGACCGGACGCCAACGCCTTACCGAACGAATTCATTGCCGGGACGCCGACGTAATGCGGATGAACGTTACCCCATTGCCGACTCTCTACGATCTGCTCGCGCCGGAGTTCCGCAAAACGGGCCGGCCAATTTCCAATGTGCCCCGCTTCGATCAGCGGTTCGAGGAACGTGCGGAATGCCGTCGATTGCGCGGTGAAGAACTGGGCGCCGTGATCGAAGTCAAACGGGCCGGCGCGTCGCGTGGACATCCGTCCACCAACTCCCCGGGATTTTTCGAACACGACGACGTCGTGCGCCTGCGCAAGCTTGCGCGACACGACGAGCCCGGCGAGCCCGGCACCGATCACCGCGATTTTCGACATGAGTGAATACTACTTGGAACAGCCCATCGGGGCGGCTAGCCCCTGAGCAGCAGGCGGACGGCCGATAGTGGAATATAAGCAGGCGCCAGCCCGAGTAGCCGCGACAGCAAGCCAGGGGTCGCGTCGTGCCCGAGCCGAAACACCGGTTTGCCGGCCGATTCGAGGCTGAAGGTCAGACCATGTGTCGCGAATACTTTCGCGAGCAAACGCAGCGATTGCCTGCGCCCACGGAACGACCGTGGCACCAGGTCGCGCACGTCCCGCCACCGCGACACCTCCATTCGAAGACTATTGCCGTCCGCCACGAGTTCGAGCGACCGGCCGCCGGGCGTGTCGAGGTGCAAGCTTCCCTGCACCTCGACAGGTCGAGAGGCTTCAGGCCTGGACGCCATCGCGCGCGCGAATCCTGAGGGAACCGTTCACCTTCCACTTCGCGTGCGAAGCGTCTTCACCGACGCCGCTGGGGACCCACACTTCCATGTCTTCAGCTTCGTACGTAATTTCAGCATTGCGCCCCGTCAGCTTGTCGTAGAGCGTAATGGCGAGTTCGGACCAGTCGCGTGTTTGCTGGCTCATAGTTAATCTCCTTTTCAGTAACAACCAAAACTGTGGCGCATCTTAATCACCGCGCTGCGGTTCGGCCAGAGTCCGATACTCGACGAAACATCCGGTTACAGGCAGTTACATACGCGGACCGCGCAGTGCATCGGCACGTCCCGGGCGACTAACCGTAACTGTTTGTAACCGGGTACTGACAATTGGCGCCGCCGCGTTAACCTTCCCGCCAGATTTCAACTAAGGAAGAAGATATGAGCATCACATTGCCCGACCTCCCGTACGCGATCGACGCGCTGGAACCGCACGTTTCGGCCAAAACACTGGAGTTCCATCATGGCAAGCATCACAAGGCCTACGTCGACAAGCTGAATGCCGCCATCGCCGGAACCGAGTACGAACGTCATTCGCTCGAAGGTATCATTGCCGCTTCTCACAAAGCTGCAGACGGTGGCGTTTTCAATAATGCCGCGCAAGCGTGGAACCATACTTTCCTGTGGCACAGCATGTCGCCGTCCGGCGGTGGCGAACCCGCCGGTGCCCTGGCCGAAGCGATCAATACGCGCTTTGGCAGCCCGGCCGGCTTCCGTGAGAAATTCAAGGCGGCCGCACTCGGGCAGTTCGGCAGCGGCTGGACCTGGCTCGTGCGCAAGGCCGGTGCGCTCGAGATCGTCAGCACGAGCAACGCGGAGACGCCGCTGACAGCCGGGTTGACACCACTCCTTACGCTCGACGTCTGGGAGCACGCTTACTACCTCGACTACCAGAACAAGCGCGACGCCTATGTCGACGCTTACCTGGACAGGCTCATCAACTGGGATTTTGCGGCGCAGAACTACGAAGCGGACCGAGCCGCGGCGTAGACCACGGCGCGACTGCCCGACGATGAATCTTTCGAGCAATTCTCCGGATAGCCGGCTGCCCGCGACAAAGACGGCCGGTAATCCGGAGGGCAAGGGCGCTCACGGCTTCCTCGACGACTGGCGGGCGACCGAGCCGCGCGGGGTCGTTTCGAAGCCGCAGCGCCAGGTGCTCGCTGAACTGTTCACGTCGCTGCTGGTGCTGTCCGCGTCGTTCCGATATCGGCCGGTCCCCGGCAATCCGAACTATCTCTACTGGAACGACGGCCAGTGGTCTATGAGTCTCATCGGGCCGTTCGAATGGTCAGATAAGAGGCGCGCGAGTTTCGCGGGCACCTGTGTCCTGCAGCCCGACATGACCTGGACGATCGTTCCATCCGACCGGCTGTCCGAAGGCGGCCCGGTGTCCGCCGCCATCCGCCGTTTCTTCGACGGATTCATCGGCATGCTGGACACGGACCTGACGCTCGAGGATATCCTGCCGTATTACGCCGGCAGCCTTCCGTATCACCAGCGGCTCCTGGCCAGTGCCCTCAGCCGTTCTGTGCGTGCCGCCGTGCCGCGCGGCGACAGGACCGCAATCAGCTGCCGGGAGTGGCGAGCGCAGCTTCCCCGATTCGAACATGAACTCCTCGCTTACAACGGCTAACATTTGCTGCCGAGGCAGTGCCATGATCGCTGCCACGTGGATCGCCGGAGTGATGCTGATGACTGTTCCCGTCCCGCCGTCCGACGCCTCCGATTCCGATGCGCAGGAGGGCCTGGTGCTCGCGGAATTCACCTCGGCGCGGGCTGAGCCCCGCTGGTACGTGGTCAACGACAACGTCATGGGCGGCCGCAGCGAAGGCGACTTCAGGATCGAACAGGGCGAGCTGTACTTCGCCGGCCGCACGAACACCGACGGCGGCGGTTTCAGTTCGATTCGCACGAGGCCCGTTGAGTTCGCCCTCTCCGATTACGATGGAATCCGCGTACGCGTAAGGGGCGACGGCCGCCGCTACACCTGGCGATTGACGACCGACGCGCGCTGGCGAGGACAGGAGATTGGTTACTGGGCAGACTTCGACCCGGGAGAGGGCGCCTGGAGCACGGTCGACATTCCTTTCTCTCGTTTCGTTCCCCGATACCGTGGCACACGGCTCGACGGGCCCGAGCTGGATCCTGCCCGGATCACGGGCATGGGCCTGATGATTTACGATAATCTGGATGGCCCGTTCGAACTGCGCCTGAAGAGCGTACACGCGTATTCGATGCAGGCACCCTTCGCACTGGAGCAGTACCGCTGGGAGCATCGCGTTCTTCTCGTCAGCGCGCCAGTCCCGGACGACACGGATCTTCTCGAGGTGCAAAACCAGTTGGCTTCGACGCGTGAGGAGTTTGCGGACCGGGACATGGTGCTGGTGACCCTGCTCGATAACGGCACGTCGACGGCCGGCGGCCGGGAATTAACCGTGGCGGAGGCAGCTGCCGCCCGCGCCGCCCTCGGAATCCCGGCCGGCTCATTCGCGTTGCGGCTGATCGGCAAAGACGGCTCGGTCAAGATCGCCAGGGATTCCGCCGTGCCTATGCCAGAGATCTTCGCCCTGATCGATACCATGCCGATGCGGCAACGTGAAATATCCGACCGCTAGTACCCGGCTTATTCCACGTAACCGCGACGAGCGCAAGGCGTGACAGCTACACGCCCGCCACCACCGTTATCGTGACGTGCAGGATGTACTAGGGCTACACCGCCTCGGTGGCGTAGGACAGCCATTTCATCGGGCGGTTCAGCAGGTAGCGACCCCAGCCGGGCACGGCGACGATCCGGATCCAGCGGTTGAAGAACACGACGAAGACCAGGGCCAGGTCGCTCCAGCCGCCTCGAGCTGAGTCGGGTGTGCCCGGTGCGTCGAACGATTGCCTGCAGGGCGTTGATTCCGCCGTTCCCGTACCCAAATAGATGCCATGCGCTACAAGGATTATTACGCGGTGATGGGCGTCGAGCGCGACGCCGCGCAGGACGAGATCAAGCGGGCCTACCGCAAGCTCGCGCGTAAATACCACCCGGACGTCAGCAAGGAGCCGGATGCGGAGGCGCGTTTCAAGGAACTCGGCGAGGCGTACGAGGTCCTGAAAGACCCGGAGAAGCGGGCAGCCTACGACGGGCTCGGCGCGAAATGGCAGGAGGGGCAGGATTTTCGTCCGCCGCCGGACTGGAACGAAGGATTCGAGTTCCACGGCGGCGAATTCACCGGCGCCACTCCGGAAGACTTCAGCGACTTCTTCGACAGCCTGTTCGGGCGCGGCACCACTGGCGGTGGGTTTGCCCGCTCATCGCGCCGCTCGTACCGTGCGCGCGGCGAGGACACCTACGCAAAGATCCTGATCGATCTCGAAGACGCTTACACGGGCAAGAGCCGTGCGGTCACGCTCGAGCATACCGAGATCGGACCGGACGGAAGGCCGTCGGTCAAGCAGCGCACCCTGAACGTGCGGATCCCGAAAGGCGTTCGCCAGGGCCAGCACATTCGGCTGGCAGGGCAAGGCAGCCCGGGCATCGGCGGCGGCGAGTCGGGCGATCTCTACCTGGAAGTCGAGTTCAGGCCGCATCGGTACTATCGAGTCGAGGGCACGGATGTATTCATCGATCTCCCGGTAGCCCCCTGGGAGGCGGCGCTGGGGAGCAGTGTCAAGGTACGGACGCCCTCGGGCTATATTGACCTGACGATTCCCGCGAACTCGGCAAACGGCCGCAAGCTGCGCCTGAAAGACAGGGGCATTCCGGCGAGGCAACCCGGCGACCTTTTCGTCGTCGTCAATATCGCATTGCCCAGGGTGGACACCGAGACCGAAAAAGCCGCCTACGAGGCGTTCCGGCAAGCCTTCGATTTCAAACCGCGCGCGGATATTGGAATGTAGTCGATGACGAGACGAGACGAGAAAACCACGACCCTGGTCGGCGCGATTCTCGAAGAAGAAGTCGTGCTGAGTCTCGCCGAGGTGTGCCGGGCTTCCCGGCTCTCCGCCGAGCGGGTCATCGAGATGGCCGAGGAAGGCATTATCGAGCCTGTCGGCAGGAGCCCCGAGAGCTGGCGGTTTCGCGGTGTCAGCCTGCGTCGGCTTCGGTGCGCACAGCGCCTGGAAGAGGATCTCGGCGTTAATACGGCAGGTATCGCGCTGGCGCTCGATTTAATGGATGAGCTCGAGC
>CBDUCE010000004.1:0-44034 GCA_965365575.1 uncultured Gammaproteobacteria bacterium | reverse complement strand
TGGTCTTGCCGTCGGCACCGACGGAGGTGCCATGGAAAACGGTGCCATCTTGCAGAGCCAGAACAGCCGGCGTACTCAAATGCAGCCCTCGGTGCGAAACTCGACGGGAAATCCAAAGCCAGACCGCCAGGGGATCAGCGCAGCTTCCGCCGTCACGCCCGAAGGGACGTTAGTCGCAGATGTACAAAAGCGGAAGGACAACGCCTTCCGCTTATGACTTCGCTGACCGCTCAGCGATCCGGCGTAGTTTACTGAACGGGGGCACTATGCGCCAGACCAGACAGGCGCTTTTTTTGGGATTTAGTCCGGGTCGTCACCAAAAAGCACGTCGTGCATGTCGTAAAGCCCCGGCGGCCGCGTCACTATCCAGCGTGCGGCACGCAATGCCCCTTCAGCAAACACGCTGCGCGTGGTTACGCTGTGACTCAGGGTCAGCCGCTCGGTCGGCGACGAGAAAATGACGTCGTGATCGCCGGGCACTTCGCCGCGGCGTTCGGACTGGTAATGGACGGAATCGGCGCCGGCCTGGTCGCGCGCGACAGCAATCGACTCGCCGAGCTTCAGCGCTGTTCCGGACGGCGCGTCCTTCTTGTGGATGTGGTGCGTTTCGTGAATCTCGATCGCGTATTCATCGCCCAGCGACCGCGCCGCACGTGCGACGAGCTCCTGCAGAACCGCAATCCCCTGGCTCATGTTGCGGTCATAGACCACGGCCACGCTCGCCGCGGCACTGTCGAGGGCTTTGAGCTGGGCCTCGCCAAGACCGCTGACCCCGCACACGAGCGGCTTGCCGTAGCGCACTACGGCGGCGGCAACCTGCTCCGTGGCCTCGAACAGGCTGAAATCGATGACGACATCGGCGGCTTGGATCACGTGGTCGAGGTCGCTCGAGATAATGGCGCCGGACGGCGTCGCCATGTCCCGGGCCGCATCGGGGTCCCGTACCCAGACGCTGCTTATCTCGAGATCGGGAAACTCGTTGACGGCATTGATGATGGCGAGCCCCATGCGGCCCGCACCGGCTATTCCCAGCCTGACCGGGTTAATGGCCAATGCGCTCGAAGAACCGCTTCACGGTATCGAACCAGCTGTCGGCACGCGGCGAATGCTTGTCGCCGCCGGCCTGAACCGTCGCGTCGAACTTGCTCAGCAGTTCTTTCTGTTCATTCGTGAGATTCACGGGAGTCTCGATGGCGACCTTGGCGAACAGGTCACCCTTGCGAGGGTCCCTCACCGTCGTCACGCCCTTGCCGCGCAGCCTGAATACCTTGCCCGACTGCGTGCCGGCGGGGACCTTCAGCGAGACGTTGCCTTCGAGAGTCGGCAGTTCCACGTCACCCCCGAGGGCAGCTGTCGAGAAACTGATCGGAACCTCGCAGGACAGATCGGCACCATCGCGCATGAAGATCTTGTGCGGGTTGATCCGGATTTCGACGTAGAGGTCACCCGGCGGACCGCCGTTGCGACCGGCCTCACCTTCTCCGGAGAGCCGAATTCGGTCGCCATCGTCGACGCCTGCCGGAACCTTGACCGACAGCGTACGGGTTTTGCGTACGCGGCCCCGGCCGTGACAGGTTTCGCAGGGGTCGGAAATCATCGTGCCCGCACCCTTGCAGGCCGGGCAGGTTTGCTGGATCGAGAAGAAACCCTGCTGCATGCGGACCTGGCCGGCGCCGCCGCAGGTTGAACATTGCTTGGGTTGGGTGCCCTTCTTCGCGCCGCTACCGTCGCAGACCTCACAGGTAACCTGAGAGGGCACCTCGATGGTGACGGTATCGCCGCTGACGGCGCGTTCGAGATCGAGCCTGAGTTCGTAACCGAGGTCGGCACCACGAAATACCTGCGCCCCGCCACGCCGGGAGCCGCCGCCGAAAATATCGCCGAATACGTCGCCGAATATGTCGCTGAATCCCTCGGCACTGAATCCGCCCGGCCCGCCCATACCGGCGCCCCGAAGGCCGTCGTGCCCGAAGCGGTCGTATGCGGCCCGCTTGTCGCTGTCGCGCAGTACCTCGTAGGCTTCCTTGACTTCCTTGAACTTGCCTTCCGAGCCCGTATCGTCCTTGTTGCGATCCGGGTGATGCTTCATGGCGAGGCGGCGATACGCTTTCTTGATCTCGTCAGCCGAAGCCGACTTCGAGACCCCCAACACCTCGTAATAGTCGCGTTTTGCCATGCTTGCTCAAAGATGGGCGCCCGTGAGGGCGCCCTGTCAAGTTTCAGGTATCCGAGCTGATTCCTCAGGCCGACCTGGACTTGTCGTCCTTATCGACTTCCTCGAATTCCGCGTCGACTACATCGTCGCCGGACTCGGCCTGGCCTTCGCTGTCTCCGGCCGACTCTGCCTGCTGCTCCGTGTAGAGCTTCTGCGCCAGCGCACCGGATGCTTCGGCCAGCGCCGCGGTCTTCGTCTCGATAGCGCCCTTGTCGTCCTTGTCCATCACGGCCTTGAGATCCGACACGGCGTTTTCGATATTCATGCGCTCTTCGCTGGTGGCCTTGTCGCCAAGGTCCTTGAGCGTCTTTTCGGCCGCGTGAATGAGACCGTCCGCCTGGTTGCGCACGTCGACGAGTTCGCGGAACTTGCGATCTTCCTCGGCATGGCTCTCGGCATCCCTGACCATATTATCGATTTCGTCGTCGGAAAGGCCGCTGGACGCCTTGATGACGATGTTCTGACTCTTGCCCGTGGCCTTGTCTTTCGCCGACACATTGAGAATGCCGTTCGCGTCGATATCGAAGGTTACCTCGATCTGTGGCAAACCGCGCGGTGCGGGCGGAATGTCCGCGAGGTCGAACCGGCCAAGCGACTTGTTGTCGAGGGCACGCTCGCGCTCACCCTGCAACACATGGATGGTCACGGCGGTCTGGTTGTCGTCAGCGGTCGAGAAGACCTGCTCCGCATTGGCGGGGATGGTCGTATTCTTCTCGATCAGCTTGGTCATGACGCCGCCGAGCGTCTCGATACCGAGTGACAGCGGCGTGACGTCGAGGAGGAGAACGTCCTTGACGTCGCCTGCGAGTACGCCGCCCTGAATCGCAGCACCCAATGCAACCGCCTCGTCAGGATTGACGTCTTTTCGGGGTTCCTTGCCGAAAAAGTTCTGCACGGCTTCCTGAACCTTGGGCATGCGGGTTTGCCCGCCAACGAGGATCACGTCGTCGATCTCGTTCACCTTGAGGCCGGCATCCTGCAACGCGATCTTGCACGGCCCCATGGTGCGCTCGATGAGCTCATCGACGAGCGACTCGAGCTTCGCACGCGTCAGCTTGATGTTGAGGTGCTTGGGACCGCTCGCATCCGCGGTGATGTAAGGCAGATTGACTTCTGTCTGCTGCTGCGAGCTGAGCTCAATCTTCGCCTTCTCCGCAGCCTCCTTGAGGCGCTGCATCGCCAGCCGGTCCTTGCTGATGTCGACGCCGCTCTCGCGTTCGAACTCCTTGCTCAGGTACTCGATAACCCGCATGTCGAAGTCTTCGCCGCCCAGGAAGGTGTCGCCATTGGTAGAGAGCACCTCGAACTGATGCTCGCCATCCACTTCGGCAATCTCGATGATGGATACGTCGAAGGTGCCGCCGCCGAGGTCGAATACGGCGATCTTCTTGTCGCCGCGCTTCTTGTCCATGCCGTACGCGAGCGCCGCGGCGGTCGGCTCGTTGATGATGCGCTTGACGTCAAGACCCGCGATCTTGCCGGCATCCTTCGTTGCCTGGCGCTGCGAGTCGTTGAAGTACGCGGGGACGGTCACGACGGCCTCGGTCACGGGCTCGCCGAGGTAGTCTTCCGCGGTCTTTTTCATCTTCATCAGAACGCGCGCGGAAATCTCGGGCGGCGCCATTTTCTTGCCGTTCGCTTCGACCCAGGCGTCGCCGTTGTCGGCCTTGACGATCGTGTAAGGCACCATGTTGATATCGCGCTGCACGACATCGTCCTCGAAGCGACGGCCGATGAGGCGCTTGACTGCGAACAGGGTGTTGGTCGGGTTGGTCACCGCCTGGCGCTTCGCCGACTGCCCGACAAGTACCTGGTCGTCCTTGCTGAAAGCAACGATCGACGGTGTCGTACGATCGCCCTCGCTGTTTTCGATCACCTTGGGCGTGCCGCCCTCCATGACCGCGACGCAGGAGTTCGTGGTACCAAGGTCGATACCGATTACTTTACCCATGCTGATACTCCAAAAATTCGATGTTTTCCGAAACTTGTTGTGAATTGGGGGCGAGCCCTTCTGTTTCAAGCGCTCGCAAGGCGCCGATTTTTCAGCGGTCGCCCGGGCCCTCCGGCGCCTCCGCCGCGACGATGACCCGTGCCGGCCGCAGCAGGCGGCCGTTCAGCGCATAGCCTTTCTGAACGACCTGCGCGACGGATCCCGGCTCGGCATTCGGCGACGGCATCATGCTCATCGCTTCGTGCATCTCCGGATCGAACGGCTCGCCCTCGGGGTCCACTTCCGAGATACCGAAGCGCTCGAGCGTCGTCTTCAGGAGCTTGCAGGTAGCCTCGCTACCCTCGCGCAGTGCTTCTGCGTCCGCGTTATCGGCGGCGAGGCCCATTTCGAGGCTGTCTACGACCGCGAGCAAATCGCGGCCAAAATTCTCCAGGGCGAATTTGTGCGCATGCTCGACGTCGCGCGCGGCACGCTTGCGCACGTTGTCGAGTTCCGCGGCAGCTCGCAGGTAGAGGTTCCAGTTCTCGTCGGCCTTCGCCCGCGCTTCTGCCAGCGCCTCGTTGCCACTGTCTTCAGCAACGGCCTCCGCCGATTGTCTGTCACTGGCCTCCGCCGCAGCTTCGGATTCAGGTCGCTTGCGCTCCGCGCTCATGCATGCAACTCCACATCAATACTGGCTGCACGCAATGCGCAGCCTGTTACAGGGAATGTGCGAGTTTGGGGGCCGCGCCCCAAAAATCAAGCGTGGGCACGGACTTTTTGATGAATTTGCCGCTCAGGCGCGTTGCCCGAGCGCTGTCGCCAGCAAGCGGGCCGTGATATCGACGATCGGCACGATCCTGTCGTAGGCCATGCGGGTGGGGCCGATCACGCCGAGGACGCCAATCGTGTCGTCACCGATGCGGTACGGCGACGTGACGACGCTGCAGTCATCGAGAATGCGAAATCCCGACTCCTCGCCGATGAATACGCGGACGCCCTCTGCGTCGATGCTGCGATCCATGAGCTCCAGGATCAGGCGCTTCCTCGAAAACGCCTCGAACAGCCGACGCAGGGTCTCGATGTCCGAGAGCTCGGCGAAGTCCATGAGCTTTGTCTCCCCGGTCAGGACGAACTCGCCGCCAGGCTCGGCGGCACCCTCCATCGCCGACTGGGCAACCACGATGATGTCCTGCATCGCCTGGTTCATCGAATCGCGCAGCTCGTCGAGATCCGAGACGATCTGGTCGCGAACCTGCAGCATTTCCATGCCGGCGTATTTTTCGTTGATGAAGTTCGCTGCCTGCGTCAGCTCCGACTCGGAATACTCCCGCTCGAGGTGCAAGATCCGATTCTGTACTTCGCGATCGTTGAACACCAGGATGACCAGCACGCGATGGTCCGAGAGCGGCAGAAACTCGATCTGCCGCAGCGTAGCCTGCTGGCCCCGCGGCACCGTGACGACACCGGCAAGACTCGTGATCTCGGAGAGCATGTTCGACACGGAACTGATGAGCGCGCCGGGGTCGTCGACGTTCTTTTGCAGGTGAGACTGCAGGCGACGCAGGTCGTTGCCCCGCGGCTGACGATAGCGGACCAGCGTGTCGACGAAGAGGCGATAACCCTTCGCCGTCGGTACACGTCCCGCGGAGGTGTGCGGGGCTGCAACGAGCCCCATTTCTTCGAGGTCCGCCATGACATTGCGAATCGTCGCCGGGCTGAGGTCGAGCCCCGAGTCTTTCGACAGCGTCCTCGACCCGACCGGCTCACCCTCGCGGATATAGCGCTGAATCAGCACCCGCAGCAGGTGACTCGCGCGCTCATTGGGTAAGGAACTGGTTGCTTCTGCCGTCATTTGCAAGAAACGGAAACAGCGGAAAAAGTCCGCTGTGTTACGGTAGCAAAACAAGCTAGCAACGCCTTGGCGACCGGTCAAGGGTCTGCAACAATCGCCTTACACGGCGCCTCGGCCGGCACCAGCGGAAGCGAACGCGAGATGGCAGCAAAATTCAACAAGGTAGCGATCCTGGGGCGCCACGAGGACCCACGCGTCGCCGAGCCGATCATGGTGCTCGCTGAGCACCTGGGTCGGGCCGGTGTCGAGGTACTGGCCGCGGAGGAAATGTCCCTCGACATCGAGGCGCGACGTCTGCCCGAGCCGGAACTGGCCGAAACCGCAGACCTGATCATCGCCATCGGCGGAGACGGCGCGATGCTCTATGCCGGCCAGCTTGCGCGACGCGGCGACATCCCGTTGCTGGGCATCAACCGCGGCCGACTGGGCTTTCTCGCTGACGTCACGCCCGAGGAAATGCTGGACAGCGTCGGGCTCGTGCTGGCCGGCGAGTTTACGACGGACAAGCGCCTCATCCTGGAAGCAAGGCTTGAACGTCCGGACGCAGACGACACGACCGCCCTCGCCCTGAATGACGTTGTGCTGCAGCGCCGCGAGACCGGCCGCATGCTCGACTTCGTCACGCGGATGGACGGCCGCTATGTGAATACGCATGCAGGCGACGGGCTGGTGATTGCAACCCCGACGGGATCGACGGCTTACTCGCTCAGCTGCGGCGGACCGATCATCGAACCGCGCCTCGATGCGGTAGTCGTCGTACCGGTTGCCCCCCACACGCTCTCGGACCGGCCGATCGTGCTCCCCGCGGACCTGGGCATCGAGCTGCGCCTCCTGGAACGCGAAAACACGCGGGCGGAGATCATGGCGGACGGACACTCCATGGGTGAGATCCGGCCGCAGGACAAGCTGCTGGTCGTTGCGTCCGAGACCCGGCTGACCCTGCTGCACCCGCCGGGGTACGACTTCTTCGGCATCCTCCGCTCCAAGCTGCACTGGGGCCACGATTCGCGCAAGCGGGACCTGCCCGCCGAAGGCAGCTAGCCGTGCTCGTGACGCTGCAGGTTCGGGATTTCGCCATCGTCGACCGCATCGAGGTCGAATTCGAACCCGGCATGACGGTTCTGACGGGCGAAACCGGCGCCGGCAAATCCATTCTCGTTGACGCGCTCGGCCTGGTGCTCGGCGAGCGCGGCGGCGGCAAACTCGTACGCAGCGGCGCAAAACGTGCCGAGTTCAGCGCCGAGTTCGACGTATCCGGCGTGTCCCGGGCGCGCGCCTGGCTCGAAGAGCAGGCGCTCGATGCAGACGACGAGTGCCTGTTGCGTCGGGTCATCAATGCCGACGGCCGTTCCCGCGCATTCATCAACGGCAACGCCGTGCCCGTGCAGCAGTTGCAGACGCTGGGCGAAATGCTCATCGACATCCACGGCCAGCACTTTCACCAGTCGCTGGGCAGGCGCTCCGTGCAGCGCGACCTGCTGGACCATTACGGCGGCCTGCAGGCGCTGCGCGCGCAGACCGAGGGTGCATTTGCCGAATGGAAGGCCCTGCTCGAGCGGCTCCGCGCACTGCAAAGCGCCGACGCCGACCGCGAATCGCGCGTCGACCTGCTGACGTTTCAACTCCGGGAACTCGAATCACTCGACGCAAAGCCCGGCGAGTACCCGGAGCTGCAGGCGGAAGCGCAGCGCCTGGCAAACAGCGGCCGCCTCGCCGAGGGTGTCGCCTCGGCTCTGGACGTTCTCTCCGACAGCGACGCCGGCAATGTTACCGGCATGCTCGCGGCAGCCGAGCGCGCCCTGCGGCAGCTGGTTCAGTTCGACGAGGAGCTGGCGCCCGTACTGGAACTGCTGGACAGCGCCGGCATACAGGTCGGCGAAGCGGCCGATTCGCTGCGGCGCTACGGGGATTCGATCGATATGGATCCGGGCCGGCAGAACACGGTTGAACAACGGCTCGACTCCATGCAGTCGATCGCACGCAAGCATCGGGTCGAACCCGACGAGCTCGCGGATCTGCGAGCACGGCTCGGCGCCGAGCTCGACGAGCTCACGCATGCCGAAGAGCGTAGCCACGAACTCGAGCAGGCGGCACGGCAGGAGGAAACGTCGTACCGCAAGTATGCGGTTGAACTGTCTCAGCGCCGCAAGGCTGCCGCCTTGAAATTCGCAGGCGCGGTCAGCGATGCGATGGCCGGCCTGGGAATGCCCGGTGGAAAATTCGAGATCGGTCTCGAGCCGCTCGCGGAGGGTGCGGAGCGTGCCAGCGGCCTGGACGACATCGAGTTCCTGATCAGCGCCAACCCCGGCCAGCTGCCGATGCCGCTCTCCAGGGTGGCGTCCGGCGGTGAATTGTCGCGCATGAGCCTCTCGATCCAGGTGATCGCGAGCGACGGCAGCACCATTCCGACGATGGTCTTCGACGAAGTCGACAGTGGCGTGGGCGGCGGCGTCGCCGAGATGGTGGGACGACGGCTCGCCGAGGTCGCCCGCGAACGGCAGGTGCTGTGCGTCACTCACCTGCCGCAGGTTGCCAGCCTTGCCGACCACCACATCCGGATCAGCAAGGTTACCGATGGCAAAGCGACACGAACGGGGGCGCACGTCCTGGATCGCGAGGAACGCGTCGACGAACTGGCTCGCATGCTCGGCGGCGTGGAGATTACGGCCACGACGCGCGAGCACGCGGCCGAGATGCTGGCCGGCGCGCCGCAGAAGCGCGCCTGACCGGCTTTACCGCTTAATCGTCGGTGCCTGCATCGTCGCGCCTGACGTACAGCACCAGGCTGTGGTCCAGAAGCTCGAAGCCATGCTTTTCTGCAATCTCGTGCTGCAGGCGCTCTATTTCTTCACTGAAGAACTCGATGACCTCGCCCGACTCGACGCAGACCATGTGGTCATGGTGTTCACCGTCGTCGAGTTCGAACACGGAATGCCCGCCCTCGAAATTATGCCGCGTAACGAGGCCGGCGGCCTCGAACTGCGTCAGCACACGGTAGACCGTCGCGAGGCCGATCTCCTCGCCCGAATCCAGCAGGTCCTTGTAAATGTTCTCGGCACTGAGATGCCGGTTCGAGGCATTTTCAAGGATCTCGAGGATCTTGAGGCGCGGCAACGTGATCTTGAGGCCGGCTTTGCGTAATTCGTGTCGTTGCTCCATTAACGGTATTCCCGGTAGCCCTGAGGACGAGCGCCTATCGCGGCGTTTGGCAAGAAGGTATGATGCGCGCCTATTATGACGCAGATGGGAGCGTGGCTCTAGCAGCGCGCGCCTCTGCAAATTCCACAGTCGGGATCCGGTTACTCGTCAATGCAATTTTCGTTTCGCAAGTCGGTCGCCCTCGCCGTCGCGCTGGGAATGCTCGTCGGCTCGGCAGGCTGTGTATACCGCGCCAACATATCGCAGGGGAATATCGTCGAGGAGGAGGACCTCGACCAGGTCGAGGTCGGCATGACGCGCAACCAGGTAAGGTTTCTGCTGGGTACGCCGATGATCGCCGACCCGTTTCACCAGGACCGCTGGGACTACGTCTACTACGTGAAGATCGGCCGCAATGACGCGACCGCCAAGCGCTGGGTAACGGTACTTTTCGACGGCGAAACGGTCGAGGAGATCCAGCGCAACCGGGAACTCGCCGAGGAACTTTGAGCCTTATCGCTCTTCGGCGCGCGCTCGTTGGCGGCGCGCCTCGCGAGGATCGATGACGAGGCGCCGGTAGAGTTCGACGCGATCCCCGGCGTTTACCGTGCTATCCAGCGATACCCGCCTGCCCCAGATCCCGACCGCCAGTTCAGCCACCGCCAGGTCGGGAAATTGAGATTCGACACCCGATCTGGCGATGACGTCCGCGACGCTCGACCCGGCTTCGACGTTCACCGTCAACAACACCTGCCGCTCCGGTGTTGCAAGTACCACTTCCACGGACAGGGTATCAGGCATTCCCCGCCCCGTCGGCGCCGTAAATATCCTCGGCCCGCCGCACGAAAGCGTCCACGAGTGAATTGCAGATTTCCTCGAAATAGCGGCCCAGCAACCGGTTGGTGGCGCGGCTCTTCACCTCGAATTCGACGTCCAGCGAAACCTTGCAGCCGAGGTGATCGAGCGCCGCGAAGTGCCAGCCGCCGATCATGTGGCTGAAAGGCCCTTCGACGAGCTCCATGTCGATGGCCTCGAACTCGCGCATCCTGTTGCGGGTGCGGAAACTGCGGCGCAACCCCGCAAGATGCATTTCGACGGAGCCTTCGAGCACATCGCCATCGCGCCAGTGCAGGACTGCCCCGCCACACCACGGCAGGAAATCCGGGTAGGACTCGACGTCCTCGACGAGAACGTACATCTGCTCGGCCGAGTACGGCACGAGCGCGCTGCGGCTTACCTTGCGCATGATGTCACGCGCTGCAGTATGGGCTACGAGTCACGACAGGTCGGGTAGCAGACCGACTGCCTTGAGAAATACGAACAGGATACCCACCGGCACGACGAAACGTGCCAGCACACGCCAAAGCTTGTAGAGAATTCCGGCACCGCCGAGTTCTTCAGCGGTCGAATTCCTGCACATGATCCAGCCGGCAAAGACGGCGATGAACAGGCCACCCAGCGGCAGCATGATGTTGTTGGTGAGGTGGTCTATGTTGAGAAATATTGTGCCTTTGTAGAAGCTGACGTCCTTCCAGATGTTGAACGAAAACACCGTTCCGAAGCCAAGCAACCAAATCAACCCGCCGATGATCATCGCGGCTTGCGCGCGCGTCTTGTTGAAGTGCTCGACGACCCACGCGACGGCCGGCTCCATCAGGCCGAGCGCAGAGGTCCACGCCGCGAACGACAGGAGAATGAAAAACAGCGTCGAGAAAAACGCACCGCCGGGCATATGGCCGAGGGCGAGCGGCAGCGTCTGGAACACGAGACCCGGGCCGTCTGCAGGATCGAGCCCGTTTGCAAAGACCAGCGGAAAAATCACGAGACCCGCAAGAATTGCGATCAGCGTGTCGGCGATCACGACCGCGCCCGAAGCGCCGATAATCGAGGTCTCCTCGGGCAGGTAGGCACCGTAGGCCATGATGGCCCCCATACCGATCGACAGGGTAAAGAACGCCTGCCCCATTGCAGCCAGCACGCTGTCCCAGGTCAGCTTGCTGAAATCCGGGGTGAACATGAAGGCGAGGCCTTCACCGAAATGGCCGGACGTAAACGAGTAGCCCAGCAGCACGACCATGAGCACCAGCAGTGCCGGAACCATGAAGCGCACGGCCTGCTCGAGCCCACGTTCGACGCCGCGCATGACGACGAATATCGTCAGCGCCATGAACAGGGTGTGGCAAAACGCCACGGCGCGCCAGTCGCCGACGAAGCCGCCGAACTGCGCACCAACGACCTCCGCATCCGCTCCGGTAAAAACGCCCGTGGCGCTCTTGACGATATAGGCGAGCGTCCATCCGGCAATAACGCTGTAAAAGGACAAGATCAGGATGCCGGCGAGCACGCCTATGCCGCCGACCCACTGCCAGTGCCTGGAACTGCCCTCTTCCTCCCCGAGCAAGGCCATTGTTGCTACCGGGTTGCGGCGCCCGCGCCTGCCAATCAGGATCTCGGACATCATCACCGGCATGCCCACCAGCACGACGCAGAGCAGATACACGATGACGAACGCGCCGCCGCCGTTCTCGCCCGCCACGTAGGGGAATTTCCAGACGTTACCGAGACCGACAGCCGAACCGGTCACTGCCAGAACGAAGGCCATTCGCGATGACCAGTGCCCGTGAAGTGATTTGCGCTTGCCGGGTTCGGCAGCCTGGTTGCTCAGCATTCTCGCTCTCTCCGGGCGAAGTAAGGCGCGATTCTCATACAATTTCGAAAGGGTGACAACACGCCCTTCGGCATGAGCAGAACGCAAGCTGTGCTGTGAACGCCCCGGAATTACGTATAATCGCGCCCCCTGCCGCGTTCCGGCAGGAGCATAGCCATGAGCAAAAAGAAGCCCGACAACAGCAACATCATTGCCGCCAACCGCAAGGCCCGGCACGACTATTTCATCGAGGACCGTGTGGAGGCAGGCCTGTCGCTCGAGGGCTGGGAAGTAAAAAGCCTGCGGGACGGCCGTGCGCAGCTCACGGAGAGCTACGTGACGATCAAAAACGGTGAGGCCTACCTGGTCGGCGCACATTTCTCGCCGCTACTGTCCGCGTCGACGCACATCCAGGCGGATCCGACCCGCAGCCGGAAGCTGCTGCTGCACCGGGGTGAACTCGACCGCCTCATCGGCGCCGTAGAACGCAAGGGCTACGCGCTGATCCCTCTCGACCTGCACTGGCGCAAAGGCCGCGTGAAGCTCGAGGTGGGCCTGGCGCGCGGCAAGAAGCAACACGACAAGCGCGTCGCCAACAAGGAGCGGGACTGGGCCCGGCAAAAGGAGAGAATCCTAAAACATTAGCAATTTCAATTATTAATCGTGTTTTATTAATGTTATTTGTGCTAATGTGGGCCTGAGAAATTGTGGCCCGATGCGTTGTAAATCCTGCGTTTGCCCATACACTGTTAGCTTACGGGGGTGACCTGGCTTCGACGCGGGTCGCGAAACTCCGGGTGCATGCCGAGGGACAGAGTACCTCGTTAATCCAACTGTAAAACTTATAGTTGCCAACGACGACAACTACGCTTTAGCTGCTTAAAAACCAGCTCTAAGCCTTCCGCCCGGATCGTGCCTGTGCGTCCGGATCACGGGAGTCACCGACACAGGACCGCGGTGCGGGCATGTTCAGGGCCTAATCCGTTAAATCCTTCCTGAACTGGCTGTGAGTTTTCCCTGCCCGTCGGGTAGCCCGCAGCAAGATTAAAGACGGAATAAGCATGTAGAGCTCGTAGCGTAGGGCTTGCGGACGTGGGTTCGATTCCCACCACCTCCACCAACACGAGAAAACCGCCGTCAGGCGGTTTTTTTTTGGTGGGCAGTGGCTGGGAAGAGAAGCCACGCAGTGGGTTCACAAAACGCGGCGCAGCCCGTTTTGGACGCCCGAAGGGCGCCGCAACGCGGTGAGCTGCCGCAGGCAGCGAATCAATTCCCACCACGTACCGTTGGTAATCAGCAACTTTTGGTAGGCGAGCATCTGGCGGGCAATATGGGGCCTAGTCCATAGATCTTCGATCGTCATCAATGAATCCGGCTCAGGGCATGTTGCCAGTTTCTCACGCCATTCCAACATAGTCATTCCTCACTCAAGCCATGGACTTGAAAGATTCAAACAAAACACAAAGAGCTTCGTCGGGAGCGATACGAGCCGATGAAGAATCACGTATTGGAATGGCTAGTAGAAAGCGCGGTTAATATATCGGAATCGAAAAAGCGAGGCCAAAACTGAGCCTGCCGAGAAAGTCTACTGGAATAAGTTGTTACCGTTGAGTGATCTAACTCGCTGAAACCAAAAGTCCCTGTCCCCTATCTTGTTGCGGGATGGGATCCTTTGTGCCTGGGAATTCGGACGATGGACCGAATCTTACGGCGTAGCCTGCCGGCCAGGCCGGGATTGCTGACAGCAGCGGGCATCGGCTCAAAGGGGACGCGAATAAAGTTGAGTGGAAACAAGGCGCCTTTACAGGGCTTAGATTGTGACACGAGTGGCCCTTCGACAAACGACTCGCTACTGAACCAGACGTAGTCTTCCATCCAGGTCCACGCGCCGTTGCGGTAGTAAGTGTCGGCGAACTCGCGCGCTTTCGCGGTATCTACTGGCAGCGTGTAGTAAGGCTGTCCGAAGCCCTGCACGTAACGGCGCATGAGCATATTGCTCTTGTTGCTGACATAATTGTTGTACCAGATCCTGGCGCCACCCGACGTCGCCAGGCGCGTCGCGATGCGGCAAAGTTGAATGTGGTCTTCGTGACCGTATTCGCCCCAGGGATTATGCGTATACACGTTCCTGAAGCCGCGGATCGCGGGTGCCAGTGCCTCTTCGAGTCGTTGCGCTTGCTGCTGAAAGGGTTCGTCAAACCCGCGATATCGATCAAGACAGACGCCGTAGCTTGTTTCCACCGGTTCCGGCCAACTACACTTGTTATGCGATTTCACCTGCGTCAGATCGAGCAAGTAAATACGGTCGCGGAGTGGATGTTCCGCAATGCTTTTGCGGCGGGCGTCACTCAGCTCCGGCCAGTGACTGGCCTCAATGTAGCAAATAATAATGCGGTCTACTCGCTCCAGTATTGAACCAAACCAGAGAACTTCATCGTCCGGGTGCGCAACGACCAGCGCTGAGAGCTCCAATGCTTCTTCTGGCAATTCCATTTCGTATTCTTTGCGGGATTATGTAAGACTTCATCGTGGAGATGGAGCCCTTATTTGACCACTGACTTGCGAAAACCCTCAAGGAACTGCATCACGGTGGCAGGTGCGCGGCATTTCAGGTTTTGGACCGAGGCGCCATGTTGGGCCGAGTAGCCTATTTGCGAATTTCAGCCGATGTCTTTTATTAAGAGCCGGATACGTAATCTACTCTCGGGCTCGTCCGGTTCTTCGCCGGCGAACATACCTGTCCGGTTGATACCTGAAAACCGCAACAACGGCCGTGTTTTGATCTCGTATGCGACCAAGGTTTATCACGATTTTCTGAACGGCAAGCCACTCGACCGAACGCATGTGTCGGCCTGGCAGAATTTCCAGATTTCGAGAATCTTCCTGGACCTCGGTTTCGAGGTTGACGTGATACATTTCGAGGATCAGAACTACGAGCCTGCCGGCAGCTACGACGTCATTTTCGACATCGTCTCGAACCTGGGCCGGCTGGCCGACCGGTGCGGCCCGGAGACGAAGAAGATACTCTTCCCGATGTTTGCCCACTGGAGCGTTCACAACCTCCGGAGCTACATCCGACATCGGTCGCTGGCGGAGCGACGCGGCGCAGCCATAGCGCCGAAACGGCTCCTGAAGCCCAACGACTCTGTCGAGCGTGCTAACTACATTCTCTGCAAAGGTGGCAAGTTTGGCCGATCGACTTACGCCTACTCGTCGACGCCCGTCACGCCCCTCACGCAACCCCGGCCACATGCCATCGACGAATTCATAGAACGGGATCACGACCGGTGTCGGAAGAACTTTATCTGGATCGGGGGCAGCAGCGCCGTTCACAAAGGCCTCGACCTGGTCCTGGAGGCGTTCGCGGCAAGACCCGACCTTCAGCTGACGGTTCTCGGCAAGGTGACCGAAGAGGGGCCATTCTGCGAAGTTTACCGAGGCGAACTCTTCGAGAGCGACAACGTGCGAGCAGTCGGCTGGGTGGATACGCTGTCATCTCAGTTCCGCAGTGTCTGTGCGAATGCGATCGCACTTGTCGCTCCATCCGCGACCGAGATCAGCTGTGGCAGCGTGATTGGTGGCATGATGAATGGTTTGATTCCAATCGTCTGTGAAAGCACGGATATTGATGTTTCCGACTTCGGGGTCTGCGTCGCTTCGGATACGGTCGAGGATATCCGGGCAGCGATTGACGAGCTGTCGGAGATGCCGGCATCGGAATTGGCGGCCCGTAGCGAGGCGTCTCGCCAGGTAAGCCAGGAACGGTATGGCGGCGAGCAGTTTGTACAGACTTTTCGAACAGCTCTATGCGACTTACTGGGCGGCGACACGCCGCAGACCTGGGATACAGTGACGGACGAGTTCCGGATCCCGCGGATCGAGCTCTGCGACTGAGCATTAAGGCCGCAGCGATGAGCGCACCGCCGAATCCCTTCGGTATGGCCCCAGTAAATCGGACCATTTGATTCAGCCCTCACGGTCCGGTTCTCGAACTTCACAAGACTGAGATAATCCAGGTAACTAAGGCTACGTTTGCGGTTATTGAACCGCTCGATGTAATCGAAGATATCTACCTTTGCTTCCTCCCTTGTGGTGTAGGTGCGTCGCCTGACTCGTTCGCGTTTCAGGAGTGAGAAGAAGCTCTCCAACGGCGCGTTGTCGTAACAGTGGCACGCGCAGTCATGCTGCACTCGATGCCGTTCTTCTCAAACACATCGCGGAAGTCATCGCTGGTGTAATGCGGTCCACGATCGGAGTGATGCTGGACCTTGCCTTGCGGGTTGCGATAGCCCAGCGCCATCGTCAGTGCCTCGATCGGCAGCTGCCGACCAACGCGTCGGCTGATCGCCCAGCCAATGATCCTCCTGGAGTAGAGATCCATCACCCCCGCCAGGTACAACCAGCCCTGCTTTGTCCAGAGCTGCGTGAGACGCGCAGCAGACGACACATCGCCCCGATCGAGTGCTGGTAGCGGCGTCGGTGGATACAGGCGTATCTCACTTCGACTCCTTGGCAAAGTACCTGGCCGCGTCTTTACAGACCAGAGCATCTGTCATCCCCGGTTCGTTAGCACGTCTCAACGTCTGTCGTTTGAACTCCGCGCTATGTCGCTTTCTTCTTGCCAGGTCCCACCTCCAGAACCATTATCGCGTCTTAACCAGGTGGTCCGAAATAGTGGGGCCATACCAGGTCTCCCTGAATTTGTTCGAGAAGCCAATGGCATGCATCGCGCTCTGTTGCAGCGCCCATACGTCGTGGCCGTTATACTGTCGGGATCCGATGGCCACCAATCGACGCCCATGCCCACCCGAATCCTGCTAGTACGCCACGGCGCCACCACCCTCACCGCAGAAGACCGCTTTGCCGGGTCTTCCAACGTAAGCCTGTCCGAGGAAGGCCGACAACAGGTCACAAGCCTCGCCCAGCGCCTCGAGAACGAGCAGCTGCATGCCATCTACTGCAGCCCGCTCGACCGAACCGTTGAGACGGCAACGATACTGGCCGCCCCGCACGACCTGACCCCTGTCCGCGAACCCGGACTGCGCGAGATCGACTACGGTCACTGGGAAGGACTGCGTCGCTCGGAGATCGAGGCTGAGTTCGCCGACGAGTACGAGGCCTGGCAGGAGGACCCGTTCACAATGGGGCCACATGAGGGCGAGTCCGGCGTCAACGTGCTGAATCGGGCACTGCCGGTGATGCGCCGTATCGTCGAGGAAAACCGTCACAAGAACGTCCTGATCGTTGCGCACAAGGGCGTCAACCGCATCCTGATCTCGAGCCTGCTGGGTTTCGACGTACGTGGTTATCGGGACCGGCTCGATCAGAGTCCAGCGGGCCTCAGCATCCTCGACTTCATGGGCGACGTCCACGCACGGCTGCGTCTGTTGAACGACGTATCGCACTACGAGGGCGTACCGGCACGTATTCTGACCGAACGCTTGTCGGCATGGTGGGGCGCCCAGGGGAATTCCTGAGTCGTCAGCTTTAGTCGTAGGGCCGCAGCCGCGCAAGGCTGTGGATGAAAACGACGCGATCCTCGATAGAGACGATGCCCTCGTCCGCGAGACTGCGCAGCAACCGCGACAGCGTCTCGGGCTTGATCGACAATCGTGATGCAATGACGTGACGCGGCAACTCGAGCCTTGCCGTCGCCTGATCGCCGTCGCGGGCATCGATAATGTGGTCCATGATGTAGCTCGACAGGCGGTGCCGGGCGTTCTGGATGGAAAGGTTTTCGATTTCCCGAACGCGTGCGTGCAGGTGCCGGGAAAGATCGGCAAGCAAACGCATACAGGCATCCCGATTCGTGCGCAGCATGTCGAGGAAGGCCCGGTTCGGAATCCCGCAGAGTTTCGACGGCTGCAGCGCCTCGGCCGTTACCGGGAACTTGACCTCCTGCATGAACGTCACGGCTTCACCGAAGGTTCTCCCCGGATCGACAACCTCGAGGGTCTTCTTGTCGCCGGTTGCCGATATCAGGCTCAACTCGATCAAACCGGTGTCGACATAGTAGAAGCTGTCGGCAGGATCGCCACGATGGAACAGGACCTGGCCCTGGTCCAGCTCCTTTACCTTCATTTCCACCGCGAGTCGATCGAAATTCTCCTCGTCGAGGCCGGAAAACAGGTAGTGATTGCGAACCGACTCATAAAGGGACGAACTCTTGTCCATGGGAAGCGAGTCTAGCACCAAGCTACTTTGCATCATTGCTATTGTCTCCGGGGATCGATCACGCCGACCACGTTTCGACAGTCTAGCCGGCACGAGGCCGTCGTCCTTGACCTGGATCAAGGCGGTTTGGTTGCCGGGAACCTACCGTAGGCGTTGTTTCCGCCGCAGCCTGCAACGAGGTTCCTGGAATGCCGCGCCACGATCTGCCTGCCCCCACTCGATTGGTCCTGGTGCTGGCCGCCGCTGCTCCCCTGATCTACGCCACCTCGGCGGCCGGCGACGCGGAAACCGATGCGGCGATCGTCGACGAGGTCGTTGTCGTCGCCAACAAACACCCGCGCAACCGGCGGGAAATCACTGCCAACGTCAGCGTGTTCGATGACGAGAATTTTCGCTTCGAGCTCGCGAATTCGATCGCCGACATATTTCGCTACGCCCCCGGCATCGACTACGAATCGGATCGATCCCGTTTCGGCGCCGAAAGCATCAACATCCGCGGCATAGCCGGCAATCGCGTCGCGGTTCTTCTCGATGGCGTTCCGGTAAGCGATCAGTTTGACGTCGGTAATTTTTCCAACGCGACCCGCGACCTGGTGAATGCCGGTTTCGTCGAACACATCGAGGTCCTTCATGGGCCGGCATCAGCCCTGTACGGCAGTTCGGCGATTGGTGGCGTCGTCGCGATGACAACGATCGACCCCCGCCATTTGATTCGCTCGGGCAGGCAGGGAGGCAGGCTTCTCTCGAACTGGCGCGACGATGATTCCAGCCTGACCGCAACCGCGATGCATGCCGTTTCCTCGAATTCGCTTAGTCTGCTCGCGGCGCTGTCCGCCGCCGACGGCCACGAAGCCGCAGCAGGCGCGGCAGAGAGCAACCTCGACCAGCGCGATTTCAGTAACCGCTCCGCGCTGATCAAGCTTGTCGCCGACACCGACCTCGGCAGCAGCTGGCGCGCGACGCTGTACCACAAAAAGGGCGCCGTGCAATCCGATGCAAGGTCAATGCTGGGCAGCGGGCGCTTTCGCAGCACGACGGCGCTGCTCGGCGACGATGAATACGACACGAACATCGTATCCCTAGAGTACGGCTTCACGACAGACAACCGGTTCGCAGACGATGGCGTGATCCGGGCGTGGCACCAGACATCCGATTTTGCGCAGCGAACCTACGACGAACGTTCCCTTGGCGCACGGCCAATCGCGATCGAACGGCTGTTTTCATTTCGACAGAATGCTGTCGGGCTGGAGGCCAATGTGCAGAAGACCGTTCTCACCGGCCGGGTCAGCCACCGCCTGAGCTACGGTTTCGAAGTCAGGCACCGCAAAACGGAAGAGTATCGGAACGGGCTCGAAACCGGTCTCGTGGACGGCGAGCGGACCAACATACTCCTGGGCGAAGTATTTCCGCTGCGCGACTTCCCGATCAGCGAAACCGATGAATTGGGCGCATTTCTCGAAGACGCCATCACGCTGGGCCGATGGTCGGTAACGGCCGCGCTGCGCGCAGACCGCTATGAAATGCGGCCGATAGTTGATCCCGTGTACGCCGCGGATTACCCGTTCGCTGAGCCCGTTTCGATTTCGGAGTTCGAGTTGTCACCGAAGGCGGGCCTGATCTACCGCCTGGGGCCCTCGTCAGAAATCTACCTGCAGTATTCGCGCGGCTTTCGCGCGCCGCCCTACGAGGACGCGAACATCAGCCTGGAGCTACCCCTGTTCAACATCCGGGCGGTACCCAACCCGGAACTCCGCTCGGAACGATCGGATGGCATCGATCTCGGCGCGCGCTGGCGAGGCACGGGTGGCAACGCGTACGTCTCACTGTTTCGAACCGAATATACGGACTTCATCGAGTCCAAAGTGCGCCTGGGCGCGGACCCCGAAAGCGGCCGGATCCTGTTTCAATCCCAGAATATTGCGAGCGCCGTCATCGAGGGGCTCGAGGCAGGCGCAGACATGGACATGACGTTCATCGGCGCAGGCGTGACCCTGCAGGGTGGGCTCTTCATCGCACGCAGCGAGAACCTCGAAAACGGGCAACCGCTAAACTCGGTGGGGCCACCGCAGGCAGTCGCGAGCCTTAACTGGCAACCGGCGGGAGGCCGATTGCGCGCGTCGCTGCGCGGTACATTCACCGACGACTGGAGCGCGCGTGACGAGACCGGCGGCGAGCTTTTCGAGGCGCCGGGAAACGCCGTTTTCGACGTGTTTCTCGCCGTCCGTCTCGGGGCCACGCTCACTCTGCGGGCCGGCGCAACGAACCTCACTGACAAGACATACTGGGCCTGGACCGACGTGCGCGGTCTGGCGCCCGATGACCCCGTGATTCCCTACCTGTCACATCCGGGCCGCAGCTTCTCCGTCGGCATCGATATGGCCTGGTAGCGGATCACACGCACAACCAACTCAGGAGCATCAAGACAATGAGATTTGCAAAGTCATTCAGGCGCGTGGTCGCCGCCCTCGCCGGCTCATTGCTGATCGTCGCCTGCTCGCAGGCCGACGACGAGACCGGCGCCGCCGGTGTTCACGCCGCAGAGACCGCGGCCGGGTCGCTTGACGAACTCATGGCGGCCGGCAAGGGCATCTACGAAGCCAACTGCGGCGCGTGTCATCAGCCCAGCGGCAAGGGCCTGCCGGGCGCATTCCCGCCGCTCGCGGGTTCGGACTTTCTGCAGGGTGACCGCGAGCAAGTGCTCGCTGTTGCGCTGTTCGGCCTGTCCGGACCGATCACGGTCAACGAGCAGCAATACAACGGCGTCATGCCGAGCATGGGACACCTGAAGGACGAGGACCTCGCTGCTGCGCTGACCTATGTGTTGAACTCGTGGGGCAATTCCTATGCCGCGGTGAGTGCGGCGGAAGTTGCCGAACTCAGGGCAAAGCTCGGACAACAGGACCGCGCAGCCGGCGAGCCGCACACGGGCGCAACCGAGAGCGAAATGCGCTACCAGGGGGCGCCATCCACGATCGCCTCCGGCGAGACACGCCAGCTGCAGACCGCCGAAGGCCCGGTACTCTCCGAAGAACAGTACTCGATGGCCACGGAGCTGTACTTCCAGCGCTGCGCCGGTTGCCACGGCGTGCTGCGCAAGGGGGCGACGGGCAAACCGCTTACGCCCGATATCACGCGGGCACGCGGCACCGACTACCTCAAGGCGCTCATTACCTACGGCTCGCCGGCCGGCATGCCCAACTGGGGCTCATCGGGCGAACTCACCGGTGAACAGATTGAAGTCATGGCGCAGTTCCTGCAGCAGGAACCGCCCTCGCCGCCCGAATTCGGGCTCGAAGACATGAAGTCGACGTGGACGGTAAAGGTTGCGCCTGAAAACCGTCCCGAGCGCCCCCAGCATGACCGCAATATCGAAAACTTTTTCTCGGTCACGCTGCGCGACAGCGGCCAGGTCGCAATCATCGACGGCGACACCAAGGAAATCGTCAGCGTTCTGCCGACAGGCTACGCGGTGCACATTTCCCGGCTGTCAGCATCCGGCCGCTACGTCTACACGATCGGTCGCGACGCCAAAGTCGACATGATCGACCTCTGGATGGACCCGCCGCAGATCGTGGCAGAAATCAAGGTCGGCCTCGAAGCTCGCTCGGTCGAGACGTCAAAGTACAAGGGTTACGAAGACAAGTACGCAATCGCCGGCGCTTACTGGCCACCCCAGTACGTCATTATGGATGGCGATACGCTGGAGCCGATCAAGGTGGTCTCCACCCGCGGCATGACGGTCGACACGCAGGAATATCATCCCGAACCGCGGGTTGCGGCAATCGTTGCCTCTCACGAGAACCCCGAGTTCATCGTCAACGTGAAGGAGACCGGGCACATCCTGCTGGTCGACTACAGCGACATCGACAACCTGAGCGTCACCGACATCGGCGCCGCCCGATTCCTGCACGATGGTGGATGGGACCGCAGCAAGCGGTATTTTCTCACGGCCGCCAATCAGTCCGACAAGATCGCCGTCGTCGACTCCCGCGATCGCGAGCTGGAAGCCCTGGTGGACGTGGACAAGATTCCCCATCCCGGCCGCGGCGCCAATCTCGATGACCCCGAGTTCGGGCCCGTATGGGTGACGAGCGCACTCGGCAATGACAAGGTGACGTTTCTCGGTACGGACCCCGAGGGACATCCCGAGCACGCCTGGAAAGTAGTGCGCGTTCTCCATGGCCAGGGCGGCGGTTCGCTGTTCGTGAAGTCGCACCCCGAATCGAAGAACCTGTGGGTGGACTCACCGCTGAACCCGGAAGAGTCAATCAGCCAGAGCGTCGCCGTTTTCGACGTCGAAGATCTCGACGCGGGTTACGAAGTCCTGCCGATCGCCGAGTGGGCCGACCTCGGCCCCGGTCCGAAGCGGGTCGTGCAGCCCGAGTTCAACAAGGCGGGCAACGAGGTCTGGTTCTCGGTCTGGAGCGGTCAGGAAGAGGAATCGGCAATCGTCGTGGTCGATGACAAGACCCGCAAGCTCAAGCACGTCATCAAGGGGCCCGAGATAATCACGCCGACCGGCAAGTTCAACGTCTACAACACCGTGGAGGATGTTTACTGACGTATGCGACCGGACGGCAGGTGGCCCTCCTTCACGAACAACAGCGCCCCTTCGGCCAACGTGTAAGGTCGGTGCCGGCTGCCGTCCGGGTAACGCACCCAGCTGCCTGTCGGGTAATGCCCGTCCTCGTCGTGGTAAGCGCCCTCGAGAACGAGGATCTCCTCGCCCCCCGCATGCACGTGTTCCGGGTAGGCTGTGTCGGGCGCCCACCGCAAGAGGAACACGTTCTCGTCGCCGTGGCGATGTAAAGGCTGTATTTCGACGCCATCGATGCGCCCCGGGATCCAGCCTCCCTTGTTGCTATCGATCGCGAGTTGCGCCGTGTCGTCGGCGGCAAACTGGTGAAGCTTGACGAATATCGTCGCCCCTTCGCTGCCGATTCGCGGGCTGTGACGAGTGCCTACCGGATTTCGCAGATAGCAGCCCGCCGGGTAGCGTCCGTGCTCGTCGCCGAACTCGCCGTCGAGTACAAGAATCTCCTCGCCACCGCCGTGCTCATGCGCCGGAAAACGGCTGTTCGACGCATAGCGAACGATCGAAGTGGCACGCGCCACCTCCTCGCCGACGCGATCGAGCATCATACGTTCGACGCCGGGGGCCGGTGACGGAACCCACTCGTATTGATCCGGCAGCACCGCGGCCCGCTGGCCGAAGTCCGCACGCAGCCGCATGCGCTGCTACTCGTCGCCCTCGGCGAGGCGCTCGCGAACGACACTCTCGAGGCCGGTGAGCCCGCCTTCGCGTCCGAGCGTCAGCGCTTTCTCGTCGTCGGCGCCATCGAGGCTCGCTCGCAAAGCTAGCAGTGCGCCGACGCGGTTTCCGCTGCCGCAGTGCACGAGTACCGGTCCCGGATACTGTTCGAGCAGCTCGTCCAGCTTGCGGGCATTGTCAAACGAAATGGCGTCCTTGTCGCCAATCGGCAAGGTGACGTAGTGCAGGCCGAGATCCTCGACGACGGCTGCTTCGTCAAACCCCCGGTCTTCTCCGGTGCCGCGCAAATCGATCACGGTTGCGTAACCGGCATCTGCAAACACCTCCAGCGCCGCTTCATCAGGCTGCCCGGCCGACGTGACCCCGTCGACCGAGGATACGATACCCAGTTCGACCACCTGCTCCAGGTCGACCTTGAGGCCGGTTACGGCTCCAAGGTCCGTTTCGTCGGCGGCGGCGCCAAACGCGAGGGCAAAGACAGTTAATACACTTACGCGTCCAAGCAAGGCAATTTCACTCTTCATTCTTCCATCTCTCCGTATTCAATCAGCAAGACTCAGGTCCGTGTCGATTTCGATACCGCGTTCCGTAAAGACTACGTCAACCTGCAGGCGCTCGTAAAAGTCAGCGGCTGCTTCGAATATACCGGACAGGGCGTCACGCATTTCCTCCGACAATTCCTCGTCCTCGCTCCAGCGCATAGCCTCACCGAGCAACGTATAGTATTGCGCACCATCAAGTCCCATGCTCAAGAACGGCGGCGGTGTGCCGCCCGCTGCATCCAGCAGCGCCGGCAAGCGCGTCTCCGCGTCTTCGCTGACGGAAAAAGCGATCGCCGACTCGGTCAACGCAATCCAGGCACCGTCGGTGCTTCCCTGCGCCTGCGGAAGGTCGAATCGGTGTGCTTTGCCGTCCGGTTCGATAGCCAGCTCAGCCAGCTGCGGGATCATGGCCTGGCCCATGGCCAGGAGCCCCTGCGCGTTATCCATCGCCAGCAGGAAGCTCGCATCGATCTTCTCTGGCGGCTGCTTCTTGCTGAAGTCGAAGCCTTCGAGCTCGTCGACCACGGCCAGGAAACCGCGGAAATCATAGGCTACCGGCGGCACGGGCTGTGTCAGCGCCCGCTCGCGCGCCGCGAACAGCGCGTCCTGCATATCGACCAGGTGTTCACACGCCCATGGATCCTCCTGGAGCGCGGCAACGCGCGTATCGAAAAAGGTCCGCAGCGCTTCGATGTTCATACTCATGCCGAAAGAAAAGAGGCCGTCGTAAATCGCACCCAGCCCGGGGACCTGTGACACGAACGCGGTGAAATCGGATGCAATGTCCTTTCGCAGCTCGACAACGGCGACGGACCTGACCCTCTCCGCCGATACTTCCTCGTAACCCGTCACGACGCGTGGCGCGACCGTCGCCAGCGCTCGAAATTCGGCTTTGCAGTCGTCGCTCAACGTGGTGGCGTCGTAGCCTGCCATCTCCAGCAGAATCGCGTCGAGCCCGCTGGGCTCGTCGATAAACGTGTCTGCAAGGCGCACCGTGTCAACGAGACCCACGTACTCCTGCAGGTAGCCGTACGCTTTCGCAATGTCGAGCAGTTTGCCGGTCTGCGCAATATTCGTCGTCGGCAGCTCAAGACCGAGCAATCGGGCAAGCCCGTCATCGTCCAGACCTTCGGGCGCGACGGTGAGCACGAGCTGGTCGCCCGCGGTTGCGATGATGGCGCGTACCCCTTCGTCCTCGATGAAGCGGTAAGGCATGCCTGCAACCTCGCCAATGGGAAATTGTTCGCCAGCCTTTGCCTCGATCCGGGTAATGAAATCATCGAAAAGCGTGGCATCGCTCAGCGTAATTCGCAGTACCGGCAACAGGCCGTTGCCGTAAAGGAGGCCCGTCGATTTTCGCGTAAAACCCGCCTGTTTCAGCCCGTCGAGAGACAATAGCGACCTGAACTCGTCGACCAGGGCGTCCATTTTCTGCATCTCTTCGGCGTCATCGCTTTCCGACTCCGCCGCCGCCATGACGGCTCCGAGCATCTCCGAATAGGCGGCCAGCAGGCGATCCACTCTCGGCTCGATCCTGTCCATGAATTCATCGGGAGGCGGCGCCAGTGTGCCGAACACGTACGGCGAGTCGGCCGGGACGTAGCGCAGCAAGCCGCCCGTATCGGTCAGCGGCGATTCGGCTTCATGTTCGTCAGTGGATTTGCCGCAGCCAGCCACTGCGAGGACGCAGGCTGCGAGCAGAGACAAATACCGGGGTTGAACGATCTTCAACATACTGATCTTCCTGATTTGGCCAGAATCCAGCCGGGCAATAGCGATCCGGCGCTGTGAACGGCACCGGGCAGGAAAAGTAGCGAGGGTTGGCGGTCTCTTTGTGTCGACTGGATCGAATGCCGCCTGTGCATCAGTATACGGAAATCCATGACGAATGCCGAATCGAAACCGATCATTGCGCTACGCAAGGCCGAGGATACCGACCTCGAGACAGTACTGCAGCTTAACGAAGCGTCTGTACCTGCGGTCAACAGCGTGGATCTCGAACAGATGCGCTGGTTTGCGGCGCATGCCGCGTATTTCTCGGTGGCCATGCGCAATGAGCAAGTTACGGGCTTCCTGATCGGCATGCGCCCTGGAACAAGCTACGCGAGCCCGAATTACCGCTGGTTCTGCGACAACTACGTAGACTTCGCTTACATCGATCGCATTGCGATCGCCGAGGGTGCCCGCCGGCTCGGCCTCGCGACACGCCTGTATCGCGACTTCGAAGCGAGCCTGCCGCCGACTGTCGGCGTCCTCACCTGCGAGGTCAACATCGTGCCGCCGAACGAATCCTCCATGCGGTTTCACGAAGACTACGGGTTTCGCACGGTCGGCACGCAGATATTGGACGACGGGCGTAAAGAGGTGGCACTGATGGCCAAGAGCAGAGGCGCATGAAAGACGCGCCGCGGGAATTCGATGTCATTGTCGTCGGCGCAACCGGCTTCACCGGTGCGCTGGTGGCAGAGTATCTTTGCGAACGCTACGGGGTTGGCGACAGCCTGCGTTGGGCGGCTGCCGGGCGCAATGAGCAAAAGCTCGCGGCGCTCCGCAACTCGCTGGGCACCGGGGCGGCATCACTGCCGCTTGTCGTCGCCGACACGCTCGATGCGGAGGCGATGCGCGAACTCGCAGAGCGTACCCGCGTCGTGCTCACAACCGTCGGACCTTACGCGCTTTACGGATCGGAAGTCGTCGCAGCCTGCGCGGCGAGTGGCACGCACTATTGCGATCTCGCCGGCGAGGTCCAGTGGATCCGCCGCATGATCGACGCGCACGACGACACGGCGCGGCGAAGCGGCGCTCGTATTGTTCACTGCTGCGGCTTCGATTCGATCCCGATGGATATCGGCGCATGGTTCCTGCAAAAAGAGGCCAAGGAACGTTACGGCGCATACTGTGACTCGATCGTCCTGCTGGTCAAAGCCATGAAAGGTGGCGCGAGCGGCGGCACCATGGCCAGCATGATGAACCTGATGCGCGAAGCACGGGCCGACCGTGAGGTCGCGCGCGTGCTGGCCCGCCCCTACAGCCTCAATCCCGAGGGCGAGCGACGCGGACCGGACCGGGGTGACCAGCGCGGTATTCGCTTCGATGCCGATGCGCGAAGCTGGACCGCACCGTTCATCATGGCTTCCGTCAACACCCGCGTCGTACGACGCAGCCACGCCCTGCTCGGCTATCCGTGGGGGAAGGAGTTTCGCTATCGCGAAGCCATCCGCACCGGCCGTGGCCCGGGCGGCTGGTTCCGGTCTGCGATGATTACCGCAGGCCTGGCGGGCCTGGTCGGTCTCGCTTCATTCGACTGGAGCCGCAGCCTCCTCGAGCGCTTCGTGCTGCCGAAGCCCGGTACCGGTCCGGACGCGAAAGCCCGTGAGATTGGATTTTTCAATCTCCAGCAAACCGGCAAACTCGCCGACGGTCGGCGCATCCGCAGCCGTATCACCGGTGATCGCGACCCGGGCTACGGGTCCACGAGCAAGATGCTGGCGGAGAGCGCGGTATGCCTGGCGCTCGACGATCTCGATTCCGAGGGCGGTGTACTCACACCGGCGTCGGCCATGGCGGCTGCGCTCATCGCACGACTCCAGGCGAACGCCGGGCTCAGCTTCGAGATCCTGGACTAGTGAGCGCCCGCGGTGCCCACGTACGCATCGCGATTGAACAGCTCGCCGGCCGGTATCCGTACCGGCAATCGATTACGCGGCGACGCCACCGGGCAGGTGGAAAAATCGTTGAATGCACAGGGCGGACTGTAGGCCTTGTTGAAATCGAGGACGATATGCCCGTCGTCGCCGGGCGCGGCGGCATACAGGAACCGGCCGGCCGGATAGGTTTCCCGGCCGTTGGTTCGGTCCCCGAACACGAAGAACAGCCGTTCGCCGGAAGTGTAGGCTTCGAGCCGGTGGGTCTCGCCGTCCTTCTCGAACACCGCGACGCCCGGTGACTCGGGGTTCCAGCCGAGCCCCTCGATGACCGTGCTCGCCGCAACCCGCTTCGGCTCGGAGTAGCGTTCGAGCGTGCCCTTGACCCGCCATGAAAGGTCGATCGGGAAATACTGCAGCGGCGGAAACGACGCGAGCACCGGATGATCGAAGTCCCTTAGCCGCACCGCGTAGCGGCCGTCACGCCTGATGACGGTCCACGCCAGCGATCCGTGCGTGATCATTACCGGATCCTCCGTCGTGTCGTCGGCAATCAGCGTCTCGCCCACCGGTTCCTCGTTCGAATACACCGCCACGCCCGCTCGCGGTTCCATGACCACGCCATCGGCGGTTAGCCGGAAACGGCCAACGTGCGCATCCGCCGTGGGCGGAAACACGAGATCGTTGTCCGGCGCCGAACCGAAGGTTGTTATTGCCGTGTCGAGCCAGAACAGGCCTGCCAGGGTCAGAAAGCCGGTCGGAGCCATCAGGGAAGCGCGGCGGCTGTCCCGCCATTCCATGATCTCCGCCTCCAGCGCGGCACGATCGAGATCGTCCGCGGCTGTCGAGCAGGCGGCATTCAGCAGCACGACGAGCAGTAGCGCACAGGCATATTGCAGGCCTCTGATTAGTGCGGATGCGGTTTGCGGCACGGCATGTCCCTCTAACGACTGCGCCGTAGCGTATCATCCGCCGAATGAACCGCAATAACGCGTCCCTCGCCTATGCCGAGCTGCAGCCTCAGGACTTCCTCGAGGCGCTGGAAGACCTGGGCTTCCACTGCAACGGACGCCTGCTTGCCCTCAACAGCTACGAGAACCGCGTCTACCAGATCGGCATCGACGACGACGACGCGGTCGTCGCGAAGTTCTACCGCCCGAACCGCTGGTCCGACAAGGCGATACTCGAAGAACACGGTTTCGCCGCGGAACTTGCGGAACAGGAGATTCCGGTCGTTGCGCCGATGGTCATTCACGGCACCACCCTGCACAAGGTTGGCGACTTTCGCGTCGCCGTGTATGCCTGTCGCGGAGGACGTGCACCCGACCTGGACGATTTTAAATTGCTCGAGCAGCTGGGTCGTTTCGTCGCCCGGATACATCTCGTCGGCGCAACGGCGCAGTTCCGGCACCGCCCGGGTATCGACATCGACAGCTACGCAGTCGAATCAATGGAGTACCTGCTCGAGCAGGACTTCATTCCCGCGGAACTCCTGCCGGCCTATGAAAGCGTCGCAGAAAACGTAATCGACGGCGTCGAGGCCTCGTTCGATCGCGCCGGCGACGCGATGCAACTACGCATCCACGGCGACTTCCATCCCGGCAACGTGCTGGTCGCCGGCGAGCAGCTGCATATCGTCGACTTCGATGACACACGCAGCGGCCCCGCCGTGCAGGACCTCTGGATGTTCCTCTCCGGCGACCGTGCGGAGCAGATTCCGCAACTCAGCGCCCTGCTCGAGGGATACACCCGCTTCCGTGACTTCGATGCCCGCGAGCTGCATCTCGTCGAGGCGCTGCGCAGCCTGCGCATCATGCATTACGCGGCCTGGCTTGCCCGCCGCTGGGAAGACCCCGCCTTCAAACAGGCCTTCCCGTGGTTCGACTCGCACCGGTACTGGGAAGAACACGTGCTTGCGCTTCGCGAACAGCTGTCGTTGATGCAGGAAGAGCCGCTGGAGTGGCGACCGTACTGAACGGTCAGCGGGACGGCAATGGCCGGCGCCGGGGCGCGATATCGAATCGGTCGATCCAGCGCGAAAATGTCACGCGACTGAGATCCTGCAGCGCGCCGATGCGGCGCGATGTCTGTTGACGAATCCGTTGCGCGTCCACGCGCCCGGCTTCCGCGGCAAGTATCGGCTGGTTGTCCGGCACCGTCAGCCACCGTTCGACCAGTGAAGCGTCCACTTCGAGGTGAAACTGGAAACCGTAGGCGTGCTCACCGTAGCGGAATGCCTGTACGGGACAGGCCGGCGACGTGGCCAGGTGCACCGCGCCGTCGGGCAGGCTGATGCCGTCCTCATGCCACTGAAACACCGATTGCGTCGCGGCAAAGCTCGAGATCACCGGATCCGTGCGGCCCGGGGCGGTCAGCTCGACGTCGTACCAGCCGATTTCCCGTTCCTCGTTTCTCGCCACCCGGCCGCCGAGCGCTTTTGCGAGCAGTTGCGCGCCGAGGCAGATACCCAGCACGGACATCCCCGAGTCCACGGCCTCCCGGATAACGTTTACCTCGGTCACCAGGTTCGGATAGGTATCGATCTGGTGCGCGTTCATTGGCCCGCCCAGGACGATAAGCGCCTCGTATTTGTCCAGCGAAGGCCGCTGGTGGGGGTCCCGGCCGAAATTGACGTACCGGATTCGAAACCCGGCCTCCTTGAGCAGCGGGTCCAGCGTACCCAGCGGCTCGTAGGGAACATGCTGAAAAACAAGTATTTTAGGTCTGGCCATCTCTCCGCATACCGGGTCGGCGACTATTGCGAGCAAGCCCCTTATACCTGCGAAACCGGTTACCGTGAAGCCTGCCCCCATTGCACATGCCACCGCGCCGCACTACAGTAGAAACAGCCTCGAACTGGGGGCAAAAAGGGAACTCTGGCGCGCGTTGCGACTCTGATGAAGTGATCGTGCGTCTGGACAGCAGCGGGAAACCTTGAATTGAGAGCGAAATTGCGCAGCCTCATCGGTGCAATACTGTCCGCAACGCTCATGGCCGGCTGCGGCGCGAACGTGACGCTCGATCCGGTCACTATTCCGACCCCTCTGATCGACCCGATTCCGATGTCTGTCGCACTCCGCATTCCCGCAGAGTTCGAACACTACGTTCACGAAGATGAAGTCCTCGGCCGGGAGAAATGGCGTATCGACCTTGGCCGGTCGAATGCCGCGCTGTTTTCCCAGCTCTTCGAATTCATGTTCGATGACGTTACCGTCCTGGGGCCCGACGACGACGCCAGCGCCCTGGCAATAGACGCACTCATCGAGCCGAGCATCGACGCTTTCGAATTTTCGGTTCCCAGCCAGAGCAAGACGGAGTCTTACGCCGTCTGGATCCGCTACCGGCTCAAGATTTACGACAGTGCGGGCGACATGTACGCCAACTGGCCCCTGAGCGCCTACGGCAAGAGCGAGCAGTTCGGGCTCACCGGTGATGAGCCTCTGAAGCGCGCCGCGATTCTCGCCATGCGAGACGCCGCGGCGCTCATGATCATGAACCTCGACAAGTCCACCGCTATTGCGGCGCTGAAGGACCGTCCCGCCGCAACCCTGGCATCAGGACGGTCGGGCAGCGCGGCCAGCGAGGCGGCGCCCGAGGAACAGGCTGCCGGGCAGAAGAAGACCCAGCTGCCCAAGCGCCGCGAAGTAGCCTTGCCGCCGCCGGGGCCGGTAGCGGGTCCGGCGGTACTGTCGATGGACCCCGATCAAGACGACACGCGGGAGAGCGTCCCGGAGGGAAGCACCAATGACTGAGGCCACCATCAGCTCGGGCAGGATATTGACGGCCGGATTCCTGGCGCTGGCGCTAAGCGGCTGCATTACATCGCGCGTGGAGGACGCGCGCGAGGGCATCACCGGCATCGAGGCCGGCGAATCGATCGTAATACTTGCCAAGAGCTACCATCTCGGCAACGAAACCGAGGACAAGTACATCAACTGTGTGGAGGACGCGCTCGCGCGCGGCTCGAAAGGTCTGCGGGTCATTCCACACCGGCAGTTCGTCGACTCGCTGTTCCCCTGGTTCGAACCGAGAACGGCCCCGGCGGAGACCAAAGGCCTGTCGAAACTGATGCAACGCCCCGGGGTCGCTGAGCGCATTGCGGAGCAGAACCTGCGCTATATCGTATGGCTCGACGGCGACACCGACCGGGTTGCCGGCGGCGGCAGCCTGTCGTGCGCGGTCGGACCGGGCGGCGGTGGCTGCTTCGGATTCGCCTGGTGGCAAAACGACGCGGATTACAGTGCCGCAGTGTGGGACCTCAAGGGCCTGGAATCAGCGGGATCAGTGACGGCGGATATCAGCGGTACTTCGTTCCTGCCCGCACTGGTGGTGCCGATTCCGCTGATCGCACGGGCGCAGGCGGCGGCATGCAAGGGGCTGGCCGATCAGTTGCGCACGTTCATCGTCGACGAGCCGCAGGCCTGACGAACCCGGGCAAGACGCCCGCTGCTAGTGCAAGCGCCCTGCGCGCATGAGTGCGCGCCGATAGTACTCGGCATGCAGCGAATCGACGCTGACTCTCTTGCCGGTCGATGGCGCATGCACAAATTTCTCGTCGCCGACGTAGATTCCCACGTGCGATATTTTGCCGTCGAAGCGGAAGAACAACAGGTCACCGACCCGCAGGTCGTCATACGCCACCGTCCCGGCCGTTTTCCAGAGCTGGGCGGTGGTTCTCGGCACCGACTTGCCAGCCTCTACGTAGGAGTACTGCACGAGCCCGCTGCAGTCGAAGCCCGCAGGCGAAGAGCCGCCGTAACGATACGCGGTGCCAACCTGCTGTAGCGCAATAGCCGCCGCACGCTCGGCAGCACTTGCGGGCGTTCGCTTTGCAACCGATACTTCGGTCGGCTTCGTCTCCACTTCGGCCGTACCTGCACAGCCAGCCAGGCACGACCCCACGATGGCCGCAAAGACGGCATTGCGAAAGAGACGATTCGAGTCCGCTATCATAGTCCCAGCTCCATGCGGCCACTTAACAAAGGATACGCCGAGAGGGCCCTCGATCGAATGAACTGTTTCTCAAGACGCCACCATCGCCGCTGGCGGGGGGCGGGTATACCGCTGGCATCTCTCCGGCGCCTGGCCTTCGCCCTCCTCGCAACCCCCGTGATGGCCTGTGGCGGGCCCAGCACGGATACTGCGGGAAGCGGGGCAGCACCCGAGTACGAACTGATCTATCGTGTCACACCGAAGCCATCCCGCGCGAGCGCGTCGGTCGAACTCGAATTGCGTCAAAGCGGTAGTCTGTTACACGAAGTACGTTTCAGGGCCCCGAGTCCGCGGTTCAGCGATTTCGCGGGCGACGGCGAAATCCGTCGCGACGGCGACCGGCTGCACTGGGTGCCGCCCGTGAAAGGCGGCAAGCTGCGCTGGCAAGTTGCCGTTTTGCATCAACGCAACGGCAAAGGCCATGACGCTTGGCTGGGCAAAGACTGGGGACTGTTCCGCGCCGAGGACATCATTCCCAGCGCCTCTACACGCACGGCCAGCGGCGCGCGCAGCGTTACAGGACTCGTCTTCGACCTGCCTGCCGACTGGTCGGTGGTCACCCAGTACGCGGAAGAGGAAGGCCTGTTTGTCGTGCAACGCGGGAAGCGCCGATTCAAGCAACCGAAAGGCTGGATCGTCATGGGCGATCTCGGGGTGCGCCGTGACGATATTGCCGGAATAAATGTCACTGTTGCGGGACCGGTCGACAATGGAGTGCGCCGGCTGGATATCCTTGCCCTCCTGAACTGGACGTTGCCCGAACTCGCGCGAATCGTGGCCGATTTGCCGCCGCGTATTACGATCGTGAGCGCCGGCCAGCCCATGTGGCGCGGGGGACTGTCCGCTCCTTATTCGCTGTACATCCATGCCGACAGGCCGCTGCTCAGCGAGAACGGTACCAGCACATTGCTACACGAAATCATGCACATCGCCCTGGACTTCGAGACCGACCACGCACACGACTGGATCGTCGAGGGACTCGCCGAGTACTACAGCCTTGAACTGCTGCGCCGCACCGGCACTATCTCGCGACCGCGATACGACCGTGCACGCCGGGCCCAGCAGAAATGGGCGCGCGCATCCGATACGCTTTGCGGCGGCCCTTCTTCCGGGGCGACGACGGCGAAGGCCGTTAGCGTGTTCCTCGAACTCGACCGGGAAATGCGCCGCAAAACTGACGGCAACAAGAATCTCGACGATCTCGTCATTGCTATCGTGGCGGAACACGGCAAACTCGACGTCGACGTACTCGATCGCCTGGTACGCGACATCATCGGCGAAAATCCGGACGCGCTCCACATCGACAAGTTGCCGGGTTGCCGTAAGATGGCACAACCCTAATCGCAGACCTGCCTACCGGGATGGATCGCCGCCAGGACCTTGAAATCATTCTGCGATCGCGCACGCCGCTGATCGTCATGGAGACCCGCGACGAGCGACGCGTGCTGCGCATGTTGCAGGACATCGGTATGCGATCATCGACGAGCGAATATGCACCGCTGTTTCGCTGGACGATCACCGACGGACTGCAGCGGCTCGACATCGACCTGGCCCCGCAGCTGATCAACTCCGAGCCGGCGGATGTTCTGAAGCACATTCGCGCGGTCGCGAAACCGGGCATCTACGTTCTCCTCGACTTTCACCCGTTTCTCGATGACCCGGTGCACATTCGGCTTATCAAAGACATCTGTATTCACTACCGCGACGTGCCCCGTCAACTGGTACTGATCAGCCACCAGGTCGAGCTGCCCAACGAACTCGAGGGATACAGCGCCCGCGTCGACATGGCGCTGCCCGGCCGGGCCGAGCGCCAGGCAATCATCGAATCGGTTGCCAGGGACTATTCGGCCGAGAATGCCGGCACCCAGGTCCAGGTGGACCCGAAGGCCTACGAGTTACTCGTCCGGAATCTTGCCGGCCTCACCTACGCCGACACGGAACGGCTCGCGCGCAACGCAATCCAGGTCGACGGCGCGATCACTCGCAGCGACCTTCCAGGAGTGATGCAGGCGAAATACGAGCTGTTGAATCACGGTGGCGCCCTGCAGTTCGAGTACGACACGGCGCGGTTCAGTGACGTGGGCGGCCTCAATCGGCTGAAAGCCTGGCTGAGCCGGCGAAGAGCCGCGTTCCGCCGCGAACGGGACGCGGCGCACCTCGATCCGCCGAAAGGCATCCTGCTGACGGGAGTCCAGGGTTGCGGCAAGAGCCTCGCTGCGAAAGCCACGGCGGGAATCTTCGGCGCACCTTTGCTGAGGCTCGATTTCGGCACCTTGTACGACAAGTATCACGGTGAAACGGAACGCAAGCTGCGTGAATCTCTCAAGACCGCGGACGTCATGTCGCCGTGTGTGCTGTGGATAGACGAGATAGAAAAAGGCATCGCGGGCCGTGGCGGGGAAACCGGCACGACGCAACGAGTGCTTGGGACGTTTCTGACCTGGATGGCGGAGAGGAAATCACCCGTGTTCGTGGTTGCCACAGCCAATGACATATCCGCTCTACCGCCCGAGCTCGTGCGCAAGGGCCGTTTCGACGAGATCTTCTTTGTCGACCTGCCCGATGCAGGCGTCCGTTCAACGATTCTGGCCATTCACCTGGCCAATCGCGGTCAGCGACTGGGCGACTTCGACGTCGAGTCGCTGGCTGATGCCATGCAGGGTTTTTCCGGCGCCGAGATAGAACAGGCCGTCGTGTCGGCGCTCTATGCCGCGCATGCGATGAACGAGCCGCTCGCATCCGCGCACATTCAGCGCGAAATCGAGCAGACGAAGCCTCTCTCGACCGTGATGCACGAAAAGATCAGTGCGCTGCGCGCGTGGGCAGACGGCCGAACCGTCGCTTGCGACTGATCACCACTTTACGTAATGCCTTAACCGCGGCTTGCGCCGGGCACCGCATCCTCGTGATAATAGGGTGGTATGGCTAATGATAATAACAATGTAAAAGAATTAGTCTCGGACGATCAGGAGCGAACCGCCGAACTCGAATCGCTTACCTGGCAGGAATCGATGACGGAACAGGACTCGGAGCCGTCCGTCGACCTCGATTTCGAGGCCATGAAGTTCGATCCGTATATCGCACCTATCCGTAACCGGGACGCGGTTATCCAGGATCTCAAGGCCGACCTCCGTATCAAGACCGAATCGATCGATCGGCTGCAGTTCGACGTCGAGCGGTTGCGCTCAAGGCGCATCGGCCTGGAGACGGAAGTCAAGGCGCGCGAAGCGCAGACACGCAAACTCGCCAGGGCCGTCGATGAAGCCAACAGGCAGATCGACACGTTGACCTCAGCGCTCCGAGAGGCAAAAAAGTCCTATGACGAGGTATCGGGCCGCCTCGCGAAGAGCGAGGCAGAACATGAACAGGAACTCCGCACCCTGCGCTTCGAACTGACGGAAGCCGCGGAGACCGTGGCCCAGCAGGAACTGATTAACGAGCAGCTCGCTTCGGACCTGGTGGACACACGGGGATTCAAAAACGAGCTCGAGCGAATGCTCACGTCGAGCGAGGAACAGAGCCAGGTACGAATCAGCCAGCTCGATGCAGAACTGGAGCGGCTACGCAAAGCCAATACCGACTACGAAGTCGAACTCGCGGCCAAGAACGAGGCGATTGCCGAGCTGATGGAGCAAATTTCCGGCAAGGTACGTCAGGACGATTCGATGCGGGAACTCGAAGCAGCCATTGAAGAACTGGACGAGCGCATGTCCGCGCGACTGCACACCCCGCAGCAGTCCCCGGCCGCTGACAAGGACCGTATGAGCCGGGTGTTGATCGGCAAGATCGACGACCAGGAACTCCGTTTCCCGCTGTTCAAGAAACGCCTCACGATCGGGCGAACGCAGCAGAACGATATTCAGCTCGAGGCGCCGCACATCAGCCGCAGGCATGCAGTGGTCATGACGGAAGGCGAAGTGACTCGCGTCATCGACTGGGGCAGCAAGAACGGTGTTTATGTCAACTCCCATCGTGTCACCGAGCATTTCCTCGCAAGCGGCGATGTCGTCGCGATCGGCGATGCGAAGTTTCGCTACGAGGAACGGCCGAAGCGCGATTCCTGACCGGCCTGATCGTTTCTCCCGCAACGATATGTGAGCGCAATCACGGACATGCGCGGCGCCAGCACGTAAGCTTTACAACGAATCCAGGGATAGGAATCGCATCGATGCTGAGCAACGCGGGAACCAAGCCGGCCAATCTGACCGATACGCAGGCGGTCACCCGCAACACCGGTTCGCTCGTATCCCGAAAGATCTGGTTACCCAAGTCGCTCTATGACGCGCTGCCGTATTTCTACCTGGTGGCGGGCGTCGCGGCCTTCCTGGCCACACTTTACATCAGCAACTGGCTTTGGGTGCTCCCGCACTACCTCCTGTTTTCGGCGGCCTGCCTGCATCTCGGCGTGTTCGTATTGCGCCGCAGGAAACGGTCGCAGAGGCGCCAGGAAATTACCGAACCCGATTCCGACTGACCGTCGTCCGCTGCCGCGAGCGGGGTTGACCTGCTTCCGGCGCTGGGCAACGATACGCCTGTGTGAATGAAGGACATCCCCGTGACAAAGCGGCAATTCAGCATGCGCAAGGCAATCACCCGGGAGGCGGCCCTCTTGCTGGGCTTTGCCTTCTTCGGGCTGCTCGTGCTGCCGGTCGCCATTTATTTCGTCGGTCAGGCGATATTCGGTGACTATGGCGGCGGAAGCTACGGCCATTTCTATTCCGAGCTAAGCAGTCGAATCCGTACCGGCGATCCGGCTGCCTGGTTTCTCGTGTTCTCCCCGTATCTCGGCTGGCAGACCCTGCGCCTGATCGCACTGGGCTGGCGCTCCGCGGGCCGGCGGCCCGAAACACAAACCGGTTAGGCCCGCATCGGGCGGAATGTGATCCTGATCACAATTCGGGAAAAAAACCGGGTTAAACGGACATTCCTAGCGCGGTTTATGTCAAGAGTCAGCACCACGCCGGGCATTGAGCCTTATAGTTGTAAGCGGGGCTGTATTGGCAAACTGAAACCCGCACGGGATTTATCACTCATGATCAGGCGATTGATCAACTGGCTCAAAGGCGATGCCGCGCTGGATACCGCGCCACCGGTACAGCAACGGCGCCGCGCTTGCGCGCACGCCGCGCTGCATGCCCGCGCTACCCCGATGCCGGCGCCCCTGCCGCAACCCGACTTCCGCAAACTCGCGTCCGGCCTCGGGGGCCACATCGAGAATGCCGGTCCCGGCAAGAACGTGCTGGTCAGCAACGCAGACGCCGTGGACGACACCGGTGCCCGCGAGATGCTCAAGCTGTTCGACGATGCGCCGCTCGACCGCGGTGAGCCGATGGGCATCGATCCGTACAACTCGGGCGAGTTCGACCGTTCCCGGCACTGGGACACACGCTTCCGCAACTGATCCGGCCCGATATTGCGCCATCCGACTGTCGTGTTAGGCTGCGCTGCGTCAGCGTGCGTGGAGCGATTCAATGGGGCTGCGGGTTACTTTCGAACTCGACGACAATGATCTCAGGCATTTCCGGCTGATCATGCAGCAGGCCCGCACCACCGCGGCCCGCATCGCGCCCGAGGACATCGTCGCCACTGCCGAACAGTTACTCACCAGCATCGGGCCGGACGGCGCCCCCGCCTTTGTCGTCGAACGCCTGAAAAAGCTGCGCCTGCTCATCGACATGCTGAAGGACATCGAGTGGCGCCTGCCACAGGCCGAGGCCAACCGCGTCCTGAACGCCCTCGCCTATTTCGCCGAGCCGGAAGACCTCATCCCGGACAGCATTCCCGGCCTCGGTTACCTCGACGACGCCATAATGATCGAACTGATCTGCCGGGAACTGAAGCATGAGATAGAGGCGTATCAGGACTTTTGCGATTACCGCGCGCGCATCCGTCGCGACTCCGGACCTAACACCCGGGTCAGCCGCAATGATTGGCTCGAAAACCGCCGGGCGGAGCTGCAGTCGCGCATGCGCCGCCGCAAGCGCAAGGAACGCGGCGGCAAAGCGCGCAACAGCATTCGCCTGCTGCGGTAGCCCGTATCACGGCCAGTAGTACCAGGCCGTGCCCAGCAGGCCCAGCCACATCAGCCCCTGCGCCGCAAACCGTGCCCGGTGGCCGATCAGCATCGAATAGAAACTCGCGGCCGAAATTGCGGTCATACCGAGGAAGATCAGCATGCTGCTCACCAGTGGCCGAAACTCGTGCTGCAGACGCGGGTGTTCGTCACCCAGCAGCAGGAACACGATCAGCACCAGCGTCAGGCTGACGGTGATCGCCGCGCAGGAGCCGAACAGAATGCCGGTAATCATTGTCAGAGGACGCATGTAAACGTTTCCGAAGCGGACAATTAATCGCTCAGAGCGAGATTTTATGCCAAATATGCCCTTGATCGAAGGGCCGCGGGCATCTAGCCTAGCCCACAGAGCTGCTGTGAAACAATGTCAGCCGAAAATATGGAGATTGCCTTGAAAAGATATGACAACCGCCGCACTCGCTGGATCGCCGGCGCATTGCTGAGCTTCATCGCTCTGCCGCTGATGGCGACCACGTCGATGGATGACGACGGGCTGCGGCCGGACCCCCGGCACGAGAGCGTTGGAGAGCTGGTCACAGAGTTCATACAGAAGTCCCACTATTCACGCATCTCCGTTGACGACGAATTGTCGTCGCGCGTCATGGACCGCTATATCGAGTCGCTCGACGGCAATCGCATGTACCTGCTCGAGAGCGACATCGAGTTTTTCGAGAGTTACCGCTACCGGCTCGACGACATGGTCCGGAGCAAGCCGCTGGATCCCGTGTTCGAGATGTTCAGCATCTACCAGACGCGCGTCCGCGAGCGCCTGGACTTCGCACTTTCCCAGCTGGAGTCCGAACCGGACTTCACGGTGGTGGAGGAGTACCAGTTCGACCGCTCCGAGGGGCCCTGGGCGAAGACCGAGGCCGAGCTGGACGAGATCTGGCGCAAGCGTGTGAAGAACGACGTATTGCGGCTCGAACTGGCCGACAAGCCGTGGGAGGAGTCGCAGGAACTGCTGCGCAAACGCTACAAGCGTTACCTGAAGCGCATCGACCAGGTAAAGGCGGACGATGTGTTCGAGACGTTCATGAACGCGTTCGCCCACACGCTGGACCCCCATTCCAGCTACCTGTCGCCCCGAAATTCGGAGGAATACCGTATCCAGATGAGCCTGTCGTACTTCGGCATCGGCGCCTCGCTGCAGCTCGACGAAGACTACGTGCAGATCGTGAATATCATTCCGGGCGGTCCGGCCGCCATCGACGGGAAACTCAAGCCCAAGGACCGCATAACCGGCGTGGCGCAGGGACCCGAGGGAGACATGGTGGACGTCATCGGCTGGCGCCTGGACGACGTTGTCGACCTGATTCGCGGTCCCGCCAACACCGAGGTCCGCCTGCAGATCATTCCTGCCGGCGCCCTGCCCGGCGCGAGCGAGAAAATCATCGCGCTGACGCGGGACCAGGTGAAACTGGAGGAGCAGGCGGCGAAGAGTGATGTGGTCACCGTGCCACGCGATGGTCGTGAGTGGCGTATCGGTGTCATCGAAGTTCCGAGCTTCTACCGCGACTATCGCGCCATGAGCAGCGGCGACAAGGACTACACGAGCACCACTCGAGACGTGAAGCGGCTGATTGGTGAACTCGAGGAACAGGGAATCGACGGGCTGGTTCTGGACCTGCGCGGCAACGGCGGCGGCCACCTGACAGAGGCCACGGCGCTGTCCGGGCTGTTCATCGATAACGGACCCGTGGTTCAGCTGCGCAATTCGAGCGGCCGGATCAGCCGTCTCGACGATCCCGACCCGGTCGCTCGCGTGGCCTACAACGGCCCGTTGACCGTACTCGTCGACCGCTTCAGCGCCTCGGCATCGGAAATCTTTGCGGCCGCGATCCAGGACTACGCGCGCGGCGTGATCATCGGCCAGCAGACCTTTGGTAAAGGCACTGTGCAAAACCTGTATTCGCTCGACCAGTACCTCAAGCCGGAGGAAGGACCGGGCTACGGCCAGTTGACGCTGACTATCGGCAAGTACTATCGCGTGACCGGCGAAAGTACGCAGCACCGCGGCGTGGATCCCGATATAAACCTGCCCTCGCTGATCGACGCCGAGCAGTTCGGCGAGAGCGTTCGGGACAGTGCGCTACCTTGGGATACGATCCAGACAACACGGTTCCGTGCCGGCGAACCGCTCGACAGCACGATCCAGTCCCTCACGGCGAACCAGATGGAAAGGGCCAAGACTGACCCGAATTTCCAGTACCTGGTAGACCGTACCCGTGACGCCGAGGAAGCGCGCCAGCGCAAGACCGTGTCTCTCAATTACGAGCAGCGGCTCACCGAGCGCGAGGAAGAAATGGCCCGCGAGCTCGGGCGTGAGAACGAGCGCCGCAAGGCGCTCAACCTCGAGCCGCTGGAGAGCCTCGAGGACCTCGAAGAAGAGGATCTGCCCGACGTGCTGCTGGAGCAGGCCGCGGGCATTGCAACGGACCTCGCCGAATTGCGCGAATTGCAGCGAGTTCCGGCACAGACGGCGCAAAACCGGGGCTGACCGGACAATTTGCGTCCCGTCCGTCAGGTGTTATACTCGGGTATAACACCCGGCGGGCGATATTCCGGAGGTGGCCTTGACAACCAAACAGGCACCACGACGTAGAGTGGCTCGGATTGTCTGGAGCGCAATGGCGCTGCTGGCGCTTGGCGCGTGGATGCCTCCTGCATTCTCCGCGACCGGCAGCGATGCACGCTGCGACGAGTCCGTCGACTACCCGCCAATGTCCATCGCAGACGAGCGTAAGCTCCCGATGCAGGTTTTCGGTCAGGGTACCGACAACAGTGCAGCGGCTGACGATATTTCCCCTGACGACGCGGTCGCCGACGCTGCCACCAGAACTGCCACCCGGCCGACGGGGCCTCGCGTGGACATAATACTGCGGCGGATTTTCGATGAAGCGAGGGCGCGCCAACCGAGCCTGTCGGAGCCGCAGCAAAGCAGCGATCTCAGTGCGCCGCTCGCAGTCGACAAGTCGGAAAATGTCGAAGAACCGGCCGCGGTACTCGAAGCCGACCCGGTCCATTCCTCGACCGAACTCCCCGGCTTCTCGTCCGACGAGGTTCATCGCTACCGGCAACAGATGTATCGCACCGATATCTGAGCCCTCCAACAGGCTCTTGCTCAGCGACTCAGTACGTTGGCTATTCCCCAGTAATTCTCGCCGACAAGGTTGGCATCGGACTTGGTGACGACGCCGTTCGCGCTGATAGCAAACACCGTCGCTACGGTGCCCGCAATAGGTACCACGTCATCGTCCTGACTGAAAACCGCATGCTCCGCCATCAGTTCGGCGCGGTGTTTCAGTACGTCCACGTAGTCGCTTGCCTTTTCCATCGAATCGACATGCGCGGCAATGCGTTCCAGCAGAAGATCACAATCCCGCTTGCTGCCGTATTTGATCGCGCCGGCGCTCTTCTCGCAGGACTCCTTGACGAGCGAGACGAGATCACGGTCACCGAACTGCAGAAAGAGGTGCTGCGCGAAAGCGAGGATCATGAAGTTGATGGAGCGCTTTTCCGCGACAGTCAAACCCGGCGGATCGGGCGGCTCTACCTGCTCGATCGATTCTATCTTCTTCAGATACTCCTGTTCCTCGTTTCTTGCCGCGTCGAGTTGCTCGCTCAGCTCGGCAAATCGATCGGACACAAAGCGTCTCTTGAAAATCTTGCCCAGCGCAGGCATCGACTCCGCGTGCTGTCGCTCGGCCTGCAATTTTCCTTCGAGCAGCCGCAAACGCTCCCGGTGGCCCCCGAGTTTCTTTTCGAGCACCGCTTTTTTCGCGCCGAGCTTTTCGCTCCAGGTCCGCAACTGAGCGTCGCGGCGCCGGCCTTCGCGTTGTTGCTTGAGTTGCTCGGCGAATTTTGCCAGCCTGCTTTCGCAACGCCGGTTCAATGAACGAAGTTGATAAAAGACCACGACCGTGTGCACCCACTCGGGGTCCACGAGCAGGCTCTCGAGGTGCTCGAGCCTTTGCAGGACCCTCGCGGTCGCGCCCTGCTGCTCCTTGACCAGCTGCTGCAGGCGATATTTCTCCTTGCGGAGAGCTTCAAACTCCTTCTTCAGCTCGGCGCGATTCCTGAACAGTTCGACGAGCTTTTCATTGTCGTCACCGTGCTCGTTTGCCGTTCCGAAGATGGCCTGCCTGCTCGCCATATAGAGTCTCTTGACATAATCCGAATTACCGCGACACCGCCGCAGCGTCTGAAATCATGTCAATTATGTATTTGCGAGACCCGGACCTGATCGACAGTTTGAAAAACTGGCGTACCGGCCGTTCTTCAGCGTTCGAGAATCAGGTGTCCCTGGTCCGAAAGGTATTCGAGCCACTTGTTGAGAATCATGTTCCGGCGCCAGCGCGCGTCGAGTTCACGACAATTCTCACTGATGAGCCGCCGCAACTCCGCATGCTGATGGTCTCCGCCAAGACTCATTGCTTCCGCGAGGCGACCGTCGAGATAGGCGCGAACCTTGACGTCGGGATCGGCGATGCAGCCGTCGTCCGAATCGAACTGGTAGGTCAGCGACATCGTTATCGTATAGCGGCACCGTTCGAGAACATCGACAAACAGCTCGCAGTCGCCAGCAACCTTCGAGCGAAAACAGCCATCGAGGCGCTCGAGTTCCGGAACCAGCTGCAGGAGCCTGAGGTAATTACTCTCATACAAAGCCATCAAACCAACGAAACTTCGCGGTCTGACTAGGGTCTCGGGAACCAGCTGTGAGTCGAGTAACATGCGGCCAATATAGCACAAGGCCACCTGCTCAAAAGGCAAGCAATTACCGTTCCAAGACGGCCGTCACAAAGTGAAAAATCAGGCTCGAACCCGGCGCTCAACGCCGGTACTATCAAGAATTCGGCTCGCGATTTCCTCGATGGAAAATTCCGTGGTATCGACATTCGGAATCCCATAACGCCTGAATATTTTCTCCGACTCGCGGAGTTCGTAGCGAACCTGCTGAGCGCTCGAGTAGGTGCCGAGCGGCCGCCGCTCCTTGCGTATATGCCGCAACCGCTCGGGCGCGATAGTAAGACCGAACAGCTTGTGCTTCTGCTCCAGCAACACCTCGGGCAATTCGCCGCTTTCGAACTCTTCGTCGGTCAACGGGAAATTGGCGGCGTAGACGCCGTACTGCAGGGCAAGGTAAAGACAGGTCGGCGTCTTGCCGGAGCGTGAAACACCGACAAGAATCACATCAGCCATTTCGTAATTCCTGCTGATACCGCCATCGTCGTTCGCGAGCGCGAAATTGGTCGCCTCGATTCGGCGCATGTATGCCTCGATGTCGGTCATGCCATGTGCACGCCCGGGCTCGTGCGTGGACTCCTGGTCAAACTCGACCTCGAGCGGCTCCAGGAATACGTCAAATATGTCCAGGTGAAGCCCCTCGGCCTCCCTCACGATGCCGCGCAGGTTGTCCTGCACCAGTGTCGAGAACACGATCGGCCGCAACGTATCGGTCTTTCCCGCCGCGTTGATTCTCGCTACGGCCTCGTGTGCCTTGTCATCGGAATCTATAAATGGCAAAGTCACTTGCCGAAATTCCTGACCGT
>CBDUCE010000003.1:0-45157 GCA_965365575.1 uncultured Gammaproteobacteria bacterium | reverse complement strand
TCGTCCCAGGCCGCGATGGCATAGAGCACCAACGCCAGCACGATCACCGCGTTGAAGCCGAACTCGATCGCCAGCAGCGTGGCCAGCACCGCACTGACGACCGACGCGAAACCGTTGATTCCCCAGGCCCACGGCACGAAGCCGGCAGCGGACCGGGAGAGGCGCTTCAAGCCCATAGGAAACGGCATGCCCATGAAGAAGGCCAGCGGCGCGATCAAGGCGAGCGACAACGCGATCCTGGCGACATCCGGAAAGCCGATGAATGCTGCAAATACGACCGGCAGCAACTTGACATAAAACAGCGCAAGCACGGCTATTGCGGCGACCGCAATCGTCACGGGCGAGACCGTCGGCCACGGCACACTTTGCGCGAGCCGCTCCGATAACGCGCTGCCCAACCCCGCGAATAACAGGAACCCGCTCAGAACCACGGCGACCGAATACAGCGGATTGCTGAGGAACAGGGTGAATTTCTGGATGAACGCCATCTCCACGAACAGGAACGCGAGCCCCAGCAGCAGGAAGTAGAAGCCGAACTGCCTTCCCGTCCCGGCGGGCCATTCGTGCCGGGCCAGCGACAGCGGCACCAAGATCAGGACGAGTCCCAGCACGATCGCCTGCACCAGCGTAGCGACGAGAACCAGGTAGCCCCACTCGATGAGGCCGGCGCCGCCCGCCTTGCGCAAGGCCATTACTTCCGGAAGCGTGCGCCAGCGAAAAAAGTGGAAGAAGTACGGTCTGTCGTCCGTCGCCGGCGCGACATGGAATTTGTAGCGTTCCAGGAAGCTATCGGCATCCTCGCCCAGCAGCGCGACAGTAGCCTCGTGGATGAACGGCTCCGGGAGACGGTTATAGCGATTGGCTTCCTCCGCGCGCATACCCGGAAACCAGGCGGTATCGAAGGAGCGCGACCGGGCGAAGGCCCGGACACGTTCGATTTCCCGAGCCGTGAAATCACCGTTCCTGATCAACAACGTGCTCGTGTTCCAGCTCCGGATCATGGCAAAGTGCTGACCCGGTTCGTTCACGCCGGTTTGTCGCAGGGCCTCGATCGCGGTCGCGACGAGTTTCACACTGTCGCGCGGCGGCAACTTGATCCAGCGCGTGATGGCCAGGAAACCGCCCGGCGCGAGGTCATCCAGGTACTCCACGATCGCCTCGACCGTATAGATATAGCTTTCATTGAGGGCTTGCACGCCCGCACCGGAAGCCCCGAACGAATCGAGCAGCCCGATCTGGATGAGGTCGTAATTGCCGCTGTGCCGCGCGACGTAACCGCGGGCCTCGCCCGTGTGCACGGTGACACGCGTATCCGCGTAGATACGGCCGGCAAACTCGGCCCAGGTGTCAGCGACCAGCGCGGTCATCTGCGGATTGAGCTCCACGGCGTCAATCCGGCGCGCACCGTGGTACAGCGACATCAGCACGTCGGTGCCGGCGCCGGCGCCGAGAATCAGGACAGCCGGGTCGTCCAGCAACGCGAACGGCAGCGCGGCCGTCATATCGCCGAGATAGGCCACCGACGCAGGCTCGCCGTCGTAACGCGTGATCGCACTCATGCCGTCCGCATCCGTGAATACCGCGAGTTGCTGCGGCGGGATATGGCGCGTAGCGAAACTGAGCCCGGGCGCGTGCCGGACGGGAACGGACGGACTATCCACGACGGTGACGAGGCCGAGCGGACTCGACGATTGCCCGAGTACGCGGCTGTCGATGACTTCCAGCGCCTGGCTGAGGCCCTTGTACTCCGAGATGCGCAGCTCGAGCTGCGTCTGCGGCACGCCGAAGGCGAGTGACAGCAGCCAGGCCAGCTGCAGGGCGCCAAGCGGCAGGCGTGACGGCAACGTCGATGCGACGAGTACCGAACCGAGCAGTGGCAAAAGCGCCAGCAACACGAGCGCGAGTTGCGGGCTGACAGCGAACAGCAGAGCAATGATCAGCACAGCGCCAAGCCCGGCCCCGAACAGGTCGAAAAAGTAGATCTGGCTGGCGTCGTCGCTGCGGCAGGTAAAGGCCAGGCCGATGCAACAGGCTGCGAAGAAGAATGGAATGAAAAACACCAGGTAAAGGACGGACAGGTTCGCGAACTGGCCGGGGTCCCAGACGATTTCCAGCGCATTGAACGGCACCCGCTGCGCGATGATGTAACAAACGAGCATGGCGACGCTGAACAGCAATGCACTGGTTGCGAATGCCGTTTCGAACCGCGGCTCGATGTGGCGTCGCAGCACCGCGATGAAGGTGCCGCTTGCGCCGTAGCCCAGCAGCGCCAGGCTGATGATCATGTAGGCAAAATGATGCCACTGCACGATCGACAGCACGCGCATCAGCAGTATCTCGTAGCCGATAGCCGCCGCGGAAACCAGGAGCGTGGCTATCAGCAGGCGCCGCACGGGACTCAGTGTTTGCCGGTCAGCGGCACGAAGCGCACGGCGCTGATCTGCCGCGTCACGATCTCGCCGTCATCACCCTTTTCCAGCAGCAGCAACAACTGCGTCATGAATCGCCCGCCGACCGGAATAACCATCCGCCCGCCGGGCTTTAGCTGCTCGATCAGCGGGGGCGGCACGTGGCTTGCCGCGGCCGTCACGATGATCGAATCGAACGGCGCGTGTTCCTCCCAGCCATAGTATCCGTCGCCGAGCTTCGTGGTCACGTTGTCGTAACCCAGCCTCTCCAGCCGCCCACCGGCCGACGTCGCCAGCGGTTCGATGATCTCGATCGAGTAGACGTGATCCACGAGTTCCCCGAGCACCGCCGCCTGGTAGCCGGAGCCGGTTCCCACTTCGAGCACGACGTCGCTGTTATCGGGATCGAGCAGATCGGTCATGAGTGCAACGATGTACGGTTGCGATATCGTCTGGCCGTGCCCGATGGGCAGCGGCCGGTTTTCATAGGCATACCTGACCTGCCCGGGTGGCACGAACAGATGCCGCTCGACGCGGCCGAGGGTCGCGAGCACGTCGTCGCTGAACGGTGCGTCGCCCGCGTACCCCGCATATGTGCGCACCTCGTCGACGAGGCTGGCGCGCAGCGCAGCAAAGTCGTCGTCCGCCATCGCCGGCACGGCGAGCAGGAGCATACAGAGGAATAGCGCACGCATCAGGCAAACATCCATGCGCCATAGCCGACGACGAAATCGCGGTCGCCGCCAGTATCGCCGGAGTTCTGCAGGTCGAGGGTCCGGGCACGCATGCCACGGCGCTTTGCGGCCAACAACAGGCCGCGCAAGGGCGTGGCGCCGCAGGCATCGTCGTAGTCGATCCGGGTATCGAGGTGTTCGATGCGCCGGCGGGTCTCTTCATCCCGGGCGCGGGCCGAGTCGTAATCCAGGTAGTGGCTCAGGTCCGAACTGACGACAATCAGCGTTTCCGGCCCGTCCCACAGCATCTCCAGCAGGTTGGCTACCGCCTGCGGCCTCGCCTCGCCGACCACGATGGGTACGATGCTGAATTCGCCGAGCACCGACTGCAGAAACGGCAGCTGCACCTCCAGGCTGTGTTCGTACCGGTGCGAGGGCTCGAAAACCGCGATACCCTCCGCTTCGAGCGCTGCGATGGTCTCGCGGTCCACGGGCACGTCGCCGAGCGGCGTCCGGAAGGCGTGGGCAGCACTCAGCGCCATGCCCGCAACCGGTACGCGGTGACACGGACCCAGCAGCACGACGCGACTGTAAACGTCACGGTAGGGAGCCAGGCGTGCATAGGCGCATGCCGCGACCGATCCCGAATAGACGTACCCGGCGTGCGGCGCAATCAGGGCCTTGGGCGCCTGCTCGTCCTTGCAGGTTGCCTCGTCGAGCAAGCCGTCGACGAGCGCCCCCAGTTCTCCCGGGTCTTCGGGATAAAACTGGCCGGCGACAGCAGGTTCCCTCACGATGTTCATAGCGGCTCTGCCGGACCCATCAGCATCATTCTAGGCCTCCGCAAGGAGATGAAAATAGGTAACTTTACGGGTTACGCATTGATTCCAGGGAGCCGCGCAGCCATATAGAAGAGAACAGGATCATGAACACTGCCAACGCGATATCGGGCAAAGCGGCCCGCTACTGGCACCGTCTCGACGACGGCCGCCTGCAATGCGACCTTTGCCCCAGATTCTGCAGGCTGCACGCCGGTCAACGCGGGCTGTGTTTCGTGCGGGCCAATGGCGATGACGAGCTGCTGCTCACGACCTACGGGCGCTCGAGCGGCTTCTGCATCGACCCTATCGAAAAGAAGCCGCTCAATCATTTCCTGCCAGGGACGCCGGTGCTGTCCTTCGGTACGGCGGGCTGCAACCTCGCCTGCAAGTTTTGCCAGAACTGGGACATCACCAAGTCGCGCGAATTCGACAGGCTGCAGGCAACGGCTTCGCCTGAGGACATCGCCGTCGCGGCAGCAGACACCGGCAGCCGTGCCGTCGCGTATACCTACAACGACCCGGTCATATTTCTCGAATATGCAGTCGATGTGGCAGCTGCCTGCCGCGAGCGCGGCATCAAGAACGTGGCGGTGACGGCCGGCTACATCTCGGAGAACGCCCGAGAAGAATTCTTCCGCCCCATGGATGCGGTCAACGTCGATCTCAAGGCGTTTAGCGAGCGCTTCTACTGGAAGATCTGCGGCGGCCACCTCGAGCCCGTGCTCGAGACGCTGCGATATATCAAGGCAGAGACGAATGCCTGGCTCGAACTGACCACCCTGCTGATCCCGGGCGAGAACGACGCGGACAGCGAGATCGATGCCATGACTCGCTGGATCGTCGACAACCTGGGCCGCGACGTTCCCCTGCACTTCACGGCGTTCCATCCGAGCTGGAAGATGCTGGACACGCCCTGCACGCCGAGAGGCACGCTGACGCGATGCAGAGAGATCGCGTCACGCAACGGACTGCACTACGTCTACACGGGCAATGTGCGCGATCCCGCGGGCGCCAGCACATATTGCCCGGGCTGTGGCACGTTGCTCATCGGCCGGGACGGCTACCGGCTCGGCCAGTGGAACCTCAGCGTGAAAGTCGGCAAGGCAGCTTGCGGCAACTGCGGCGAGTCGATTGCCGGCGTATTTGATGCCCGGCCGGGCCACTGGGGCGCGAAGCGCCGGCCGATTAGCGGGATTTGTTCCGGGATTTCGACGGCACGGCCCTGAGCTGCGCCTTGCGCTTGCGCCGCATCTCGTCGAGGTTCTTCATGCGCCGCGTATCCGCTGCGGTCGCGCGTCCTGCCGCCACCTGGTCGGGTGCGGGTACGTTCATAACCTTCAGACGATGGTGCCCGAGCGAAATGACGTCGTCGTTCATGAGCAGCGTGCTCTTGACCTTGACCGAATTAACCATGGTGCCGTTGACGCTGTTCAGGTCGAGCAGCACGAGACCGTCCGAGTACAGCATGAGCAGCACGTGGAACTTGCTGCAGAACTCGTCATCGATGACGATATCCGCGAAATCCGAGCGGCCGATCAGCACCTTCCTGTCGTCGAATACGAATTCCCCCAGCGTATTGCCATCCCGCGATACGACCAGGCTGGGCGGCTTCCGCTCGGCGGGGAGTTGCTGCGGCCTTTTCATGATCCGGGTGACCGTGACGGGCAACTGCTCCGAACGCTTGATTGCTGTCAGCGCAAGAGCATTCAACCGTGCGGGCCAGCCTTTCGATATCTCGTGCAGTTTGTCGCAGACGTCACCGGGAAATACCGAGTCCGGCACGCCGACGCCGCAGGCCTCAAGGCGGGCATGCAGGTAAATGAGGGCTTCGTTAGCCGTCATTGGCGCGAGCTGCTTGACCTCGATGGGCCGCGCCGCCCCGAGCTTGCCGTCCTCCGTGGAGAGCGCGTTGAGCCTGCGGCGACTGGTGAGAATGATCCGCAGGGCGGGTTTGCCGTTCTCTGTCATGGCGGCAATACGGCCGAGCGTCTTGAGCGTGCTGGGGAACATCCTGTCCGCGTTGTCGATGATCACGATGGGCGGCTGGTAGCTTCGCGTCTGCTGCCCGGCAAACATCGCCAGCAATTGCAGCAGCTCCTCGGTGGTCTGCAGGTCCGTCGTGTAACCGTAGCGCGCGAGGATCTCCGCGACGAAGCCGCGCGGCTTGAAGCGTGTGCCGTCGAGCGCGGCGATCGACGTATCGCGCGGTAATTCGCTGACGAACTGGCGCATTACGGTGGACTTGCCGGAACCCTCCGGCCCTTCGATCACGCCGATGGCGTCACCGCTGCCGAGAATGCTCCATATGAAGTCGAGCGCGTGCTGCTGCGACTCGTACTTGACCGTAACGGACCCTTTCGAATGCTTGCCGAACGCCCGTTCCCCAAAATCGGTTTTCTTCGTATCCATGTTCAATGTTTTCTCATCCCAACCCCGGTTATTGACACGCCATAAGCGCGCACAAGGTTTCACAAATCGTTACAGCAGGCCACCGGATATGTCCGTGTTGGGGGGACGAGCCGGCAGTCTTCACGAAGTCGGCGACCTGCTGCGCGAAAGCCCGTTTCTGGCGCTTCACGGCGCTCGGTCGGTCGTCGAATGACGCCTTGGCGATAATGTCCTTCTCGCTGAAGCTGCCTGTATCGATCCGCGCCACTGCGAATGTGTCGGTCTCGCCCAGGCGCGACAGCGTGTAGCGGATGATCTGCTCGGCCTTGACGAGCTCTTTGCGGTAAGTACCGGAGGTGTCCAGCAACATGTATACGCCGGAATTCCGCGGTCCCTGCTGGCCGCAGGATGCCAAAAGGGCGCACAGCACGATCACGAGCAAACGTCTCATGACCCTGCCCTCCCCGACACGGCAGGGCGCCCGTTGCCGACGCCGGAGCGCCCTTCGCGCTCGTCGATCTTGGCGATGGCCTTGACCGCCTTCACCCAGGCCGGCGGATCCGGCAGTACATTCACGGACTGGTGATGAACATCCTCGATGCGCTTGATCGATTCGTCGAGCGAACGGTGCAGGGATGAGTTATTGGCGAGGTTCTCCCGCCAGCACGACACCGCGTTGGACGCTGTTCGAAAACCACGGGGGAAGGCCCGCGCCATTGCCTGGATCGCCTTGTGCGCGGTCGTACGCGCCAGGTACAGAGCGGAGAGGATGAGACCGATCCGGAGCGAAGCCGTGGCGACTGGCCACGGCGTAATGCCAAGCATGAATGCCATTGGTGGTAACCCCGCTGTCCTAGCAAATGACCGTAGACCGGTGGCTTTGCGAAGCGCCCTTTCGAACGCCGTGCCTTTTTCATCCAGCACCAGAGTTTCACACCGTGCTCAAACTTGTCAATAACACCGGAAACTGGCTTTTAAGTTGTCGATTTATAAGGACATGCGCAACGAATACACACAATATGTTCAACGCGCGACAATACTGACACCAGTAATTTGTCGATATCTATCCCAGCTTGTCGGCCTGGGCCGCGACGCAGGAACTGCTGGACACGGATGCCGCCGACGAGATCGACGGCCTGTTCGAGGACCTCAACGACTGCAGCAAGAACAGTCTCTGGAAGTTCGAAGACACGAAGTAGAAGCGGTTCCGAAACAGCGATTGCAGGAGCGCTTCTACGGATACATCCGATAATTGTACTGCGGCACCACGACCTCGTAGTACGGCTGCAGGAACATCACCAGGTCGATCAATTCCTGGATCGTCATGTACCGGTTGTAGACGTACATGTGCGACTCGCCATCCTCCGATACACGGTCCGGTGGATAGCCGTCGGCCAGCCTGTGCGATGGGTTGATAATGGCGGTGACCAGTTCACCGTATGACTTCACCCGTGTGACCTTGCCGCCCAGTTCCACGTACGGCGGGTCGAGGCCCGGCAAGACCGGGAACTGCTCACCCGCGATGAAGTGACACTGGTGGCACTGCATGTAAACGAAGGTATCGCGCCCGGCGGCCGGGTCGCCTTCGGGCAGGCTGAATCCGCGTTCCGACATGCGATCGCGCTCGCATCCGCCCAGCACGGCCATTGTGAACAACAGCAGGGCGAGCATTGACGTAAGTTTCATTGCGAGGCTCCTCGGCAACTGAGTGTTGCTACGCAAGTTATTAATATCACGGGAACTATCGCCGCAGCATCCGGGAAAACCGCAGCGCATTGCGGACTCTTGCGGGACATTGCGCGGCGGCTCATACTCAATCGGACATGGGCCATCGAGAACACTGGGAGCAGGTCTATACCAGCAAGCCGTCCGAGCGGCTCGGCTGGTACAAACCTCGCCTGCAAACCTCGCTGGAGTGGATAAGCGCACTCGGGCTGGATCCGGATGCCCCCATGATCGACGTCGGCGGTGGCGCATCGACGCTGGTCGATGATCTGCTCGATCGCGGCTACAAATCCATCACCGTGCTCGACCTCGCGCAACCGGCACTCGAGCTCATCAAGGCGCGCCTGGGCCAGAGAGGCGCTACCGTCACCTGGCTGTGTGGCGACATCACCCGACTCGAGTTGCCGGCAAACGCCTTCGAGCTCTGGCACGACCGTGCCGTGTTTCATTTCCTGACCGAGCCTGAGGACCAGGAGCAATACTGCGAGAACCTGCGCCGGGCACTGCGGCCGGGCGGCCACGTCATCATCGGGACATTCGCCCCGGAAGCACCGCCGAAATGCAGCGGTCTTCCCGTGCAGCGTTACGACGTCGAACTGCTCCGCGAGACACTCGGCAGTGAATTCAAACTGCAGCGCCACAAGAAGGAACAGCATGTCACGCCGGGCGGTGTCGAGCAGATGTACCTCTATTGCGAGTTCCGCCTCGCGCCCTAGGCATTCACCGGTGCAGCCACTCCGGATAGGGCATGGATGCCTCGATGCCAAGCGATCCGGCGAGATCCGCGAGAAAGCCTGAAACCGCGGCGTTGAAGACCGCTTCGACCGCTGCATCGCCGGGAAAGGCTTCGAACGCGACCGAACAATAGCGCTCGCCGTTCAGTTCGAGGTCGGTCATCTCGAAACCAACGCCGCTTTCGAGGCTGATACCCGGAACCACTTCCTCCGGTTTCGGGGAGCCCAGGTTGATCATGCGTAGCGCCCGGGTCTTGTGGACCGCCGCAGTCTCGAGGCCGTGGACTCCGTTCGCCTCGAACAGCGCGCGGTAAGCGGCAGGCACCTCCGGATAAGTCCATTTGATCCAGCGTTGTACTTCGCCTGTATGCCCGGTGCCGAAACTGCGCGCACCGAGGTCGGCGACGAGCCCCTTGATCTGCAACGTGCCTTCACGCCATTTGACGCCCATGTCGGTGCAGCCGGGCATGATCAGGTAGATGTCCGGCGCGCCGCCGGCACGGCCCGTCCACTCGGGTACCCGCACGTCCGCGGCCTGCGGAAATGGCGCGCAGGACTCGAACCAGCGACGCAGATCCGGATGGCGTGACGAGTCGCCCTCGAAAAACCAGCGCGTCTCGATGCTCGCGAACGGGGACATGACCGATAGCGGCCGGCAGTCCGCTAACCGCTCCTGCCCGCACCCGTCAATTCGTAATGCCCGCCCTTATCGAGGGCGCGCTTGTAGGCGGGCCGAGCGCGGATCGTCTCGAGGAACGTAGCAATATGGGGATAGTCGTCCGCGAGATTGGAACGAACCTCCGCGGCTTCGAGCGCAAAGCTCATCTGCACATCAGCCGCGCTAAACAGGTCACCGCAAAACCAGCGCGATTCTCGCAGCGTGGCATCCATGAATTCGAGGTTCCTGGTGACGTTGGCATCCAGGTACGCGTCGCGCACCTTCTGGGTTATCCCTTTCGCGACCGGCCTCATGAAAAACGGCATGGGCGCTGTGTCGATCCGGCTCAGCACCAGGGACAGGATCATCAGGGGCGCGAACGTGCCCTCGGCGTAGTGCAGCCAGTAGTTGTACGCGAGCCGCTCGCCGGTACCCTCCAGGGGACGCAGTCGACCATCGTCATGCTCGTACATCAGGTATTCGATGATCGCGCCGGACTCAGCGACCGTCTTGTCGCCATCGGTAATGACCGGCGCCTTGCCGAGCGGATGTACCTCCAGTAGCTCGGGCGGCGCGAGGCCGGTTTGCCGGTCGCGCCCATAGCGCTTGATTTCGTAGTCGATACCGAGTTCTTCGAGCAGCCAGATAATGCGCTGCGAGCGGGAATTCTCGAGATGATGGACGGTGATCATGGCGGGACCTCTCGGGGATGTCCCGCCGATTATAAGGTCAATAACCGGCTGTCGAGCGCAATATCCCTAAAAGCGGACGCGAAAGCTCAACCGGGCCTGCCGCGGGCGCTGAAATGCCTCGGGCCGCCCGAATGCCGGATCCGTTCGCCGGAATTCTGCGGTCGTGTAGGCGGATTCCGCGAGCCGGTAATCGGATTCGAAGGCGACGAACGCCCGCTTCAGAACGTGCTCGAGCGCGCCGCGCGACTGCATCCTGGCGCCGGGGACGGCCGCCACCGCGTGTTCGACGCTGCCGAACAGGGTCAGCCAGCGATATTCCATGCTGAACGGCGTCGATTGCGCTGCAGCCTGCGACGCCGCAATCATCAACGCCAGGCCCGCCAATGTCCTTATTGCTCTGCTGGTCATACGTTTTGCCCCAAGCCAGGAGTTGCCTGCCTCTCAAGGACATACCCGTGATGCCGCAAAAGGTTGATCGATTTGACATAACCCGGACGTTGTCGCAGGCGTCAGGCGAAGCTTTGCACCAGCTCCAGCATTTTTGCGCGAGTAGCCTCGTCCGGCAGGCTACCCATGCCGGCACCCAGATTGTCCACCAGGTGTTCCGGATTGGCCGTCTCCGTCAGCACGCAGGTGACAGCCGGGTGGGACAGGATGAACTTCAGCGAGAATTGCGCCCAGCTTTCGCAGTCGAACTCGGCCGCCCACTCCGGCAATTCACGGCCGCGCACGACGTCGAAATAGTCGCCGTTGACGAAGGCACGGTTCACGAGAATAGCGACCCCCTTGTCCAGCGCCATTGGCAGCACCGTCTCGCCGGCTTCGGGCTCCAGCAGCGAGTAGTTCACCTGGATGAAGTCTACGACGCCCATGTCCATCAGCTGCATCATGGGCTCGTGGAACTCGCGCTTGTGCCGCGCCGCACCGATATAACGGGTCAGGCCCGCTTCCCTGAGCCGCAGGTATCTCCCGGGCTCCGCCAGGATTTCATTGAAATCGTAGGTCAGGACGAGATCGAGCATCTCCTTGCCCTGCGCGGCGCGCACACGTTCGAGCTCGGCTACCATGGCCTCGTACTGCACGGTGCCGAGATAGGTGCCGACGAACAGCCGCGACTGCAGATCGTGGGCCTGCATGATGCTCGCGACCGTGAACCGGCTCGGTCCGAGCGTGTCGACGTAGCGGCCGCCATGCGACGTGAACAGCTCCAGCAGTTCGCGCGTTGCCTCGAGATCGCCATCCTGGAATACGCGCGAGTTGCCGAGGCCCACCATCGGCAGTGCGTCGCCGGTGCCGGGAATGGGCCGCGAGTGGATCTCCAGCTTGTCGTGAGCAAGCGTGAAGGCAGGCATCGCCGTGCTCAGCGCCACGGCCCCCGAAGTCTTCAGAAAATCACGACGGCTGGTCATCGCTCACCTCTTGTTCACCAATCCGCAAGAGGAGTATAAAACAGTATCAGACGGAGGAAATTAATGAATTACAAAGCACCCGTGTTTCTATTTCTCATCAGCAGCCTCATGCCCTTGGCGGCGTTTGCCGCGGATGCGCAGGACATCATCGACAAGGTCATGAAGCTCCAGGAGGAGCGGCGCGAAGGCGTCAATCGTTACATCGTCGAGCAGGAAGCCATGGGGTTCGTATCGAAAATCACCTTCGAGCGCACCACTGTGACCGGGCCCGATGGCAAGCCCGTGGATACCTTCCAGATGGTGCTCCCCGACAGCATGTTGCAGCAGGGCGCAGGCGAAGATCCGGTGATGTCGCAGGACGACTTCGAGGACATGGCGCAGGAAGCCGTCTTCAGCATCGCGGCATTCTCGGAATCGGCCGAACTCGTCGGAACCGAGACCGTGGAAGGGCGAAAAGCCTACCACCTGGTCGCCGACGGCCTCGACCGCACGCGCAGCTTCGATGAAAACCAGGAATTCACGCTACAGACGATCAACGCGTGGATCGACGCGGATGAGTACGTGCCGCTGAAGCTCGTCATGGACGGCACGATGGACACGGACGGAACACCGCGCGCTGTGACCATCGAGAATATCGAGCGCGACTATCGCAAGGTACCTGGCAGCAATATGTACGAACCCTACCAGCAGGTCATGCGGCTTACCGGCGAAATGGCGGACGATACGAAGCGCCAGATGGAAGAGGCCCGGGCCCAGCTTGCCGAGTTCGACAAGCAACTGGAGGAGATGCCGGAGTCACAGCGCAAGATGATGATGAACATGATGGGCGAGCAGATCGAGATGATGCGCAAGATGGCCGCCGGCGACGGCATCGAGATCGAAACCAACGTTCGCTCGATTACCGTTGAGTGAGTGGGAAGCCGGCCCGGCGCTGCGGGCGGCTCGACAGGGGTGAATAACCCGTGAAAACCATAATCGAGCCCCATCGCGTAAAGATGGTCGAGCCCATCCGGCTGACGGATCGCGCCGAGCGCGAGCGTCTTATCGAAAAAGCGCGTTATAACCTGTTTCTGCTGCACGCCGACGACGTGATCATCGACCTGCTGACAGACTCGGGCACCAGCGCGATGTCCTCGGAGGCATGGGGCGCGATGATGCGGGGCGACGAGTCGTACGCGGGGGCGCGCAGCTGGTACCGCTTCCGCGACACCGTCACGGACATCTTCGGATTCGAGCAGGTCGTTCCCACGCACCAGGGGCGCGCTGCGGAACGCATCCTGTTCAGCGTAATGGTGCGGCCCGGCGCCATCGTCCCGAATAACACTCACTTCGATACGACCCGTGCCAATATCGAATTCTGCGGCGGCAAAGCGGTTGATCTCCCCTGCGCCGAGGCCGCCGACTTCGAATCCGACGCGCCGTTCAAGGGCAACATGGACACGAACGCGCTCGAGGAACTCGTCGCGGACCACGGCGCGGAGAACATCCCGCTGATCATGGTGACGATCACGAACAACTCCGGCGGCGGTCAGCCCGTGTCGATGGCCAATATCCGGGAAATCAGCCGCATAGCGAGGGAGGCAGGTATACCGTTCTACGTGGACGCGTGTCGTTTCGCCGAGAACGCGTACTTCATCAAGCTACGCGAACCGGGCTATGAGAACGCCTCGGTCATCGATATTGCGCGCGAGATGTTTGCCTGCGCGGACGGCTGCACGATGTCGGCCAAGAAGGACGCTTTCGCCAACATCGGCGGCTTCCTGTGCACCAACGACGCCGAACTCGCGCAGCGTGAACGCAATATTCTGATACTCACGGAGGGCTTCCCGACCTACGGCGGCCTCGCCGGCCGCGACCTCGAAGCCATTGCCGTCGGTCTGCGCGAGATCCTGGACGAGCACTATCTCGACTACCGGTTGCTCTCCACGCGCTACGTCGTCAACGGCCTGCTCGACTCCGGCATACCCGTCGTGGCGCCGGCGGGCGGTCATGCCGTCTACCTGGACGCGCGACGCTTTCTGCCGCATATCGAACCGCTGCACTACCCGGGCCAGGCCCTTGCCGTCGAACTCTACATCGAGGCGGGCATTCGCGGCTGCGAGATCGGCACCGTGATGTTCGGCATGGACCCACACAGCGGGGAGGAACGGCCGGCACGTTCCGATCTCGTGCGGCTCGCGATCCCGCGCCGCGTCTACACGCAGAGTCACATGGACTACGTACTCGAAGCCATACAGTACGTTTGGGATCGGCGCGATGCCATTCGTGGCATGCGCATCGTCAAGGCACCGCAATTCCTGCGGCACTTCACCGCGCATTTCGACTGGCTCTGACCGCAGAGCCCGTCATTACTTTCATACGACTGGAATTCAAATGAAAGACGTCGAACCCGGCCACCGAACCTGGGCCGAACCATACAAGATCAAGTCCGTCGAACTCCTGCGAATGACCACGCGCGCAGAGCGCGAGGCTGCTATCCGCGAGGCGGGTTACAACACGTTTCTTACGCGCAGTCGGGACGTCTACATCGACCTGCTCACCGATTCGGGAACGTCCGCGATGAGCGACAGGCAATGGGCGGGCCTCATGCTCGGCGACGAGGCGTATTCGGGTAGCGAAAACTTCTACCATCTGGAATCCGTCGTACGGGAGTACTACGGCTACAAGTACCTGGTGCCGACGCACCAGGGCCGCGGCGCCGAGAACCTGATGTCGCAGATCCTCATCAGTGAAGGCGACTATATCCCGGGCAACATGTACTTCACCACGACGCGCCTGCACCAGGAACTTGCGGGCGGCACGTTCGTTGACGTCATCATCGACGAAGCCCACGACCCCGATTGCGACTTCCCGTTCAAGGGCAACGTCGACATCGGCAAGCTCGACGCCCTCGTAACAAAGGTCGGGGCGGACAAGGTCCCGTACATCAGCCTCGAAGGCAACGTAAACATGGCCGGCGGCCAGCCGTTCTCGATGGCCAACCTGCGTGAACTGCACGACTATTGCCGCGAGCATGGCATCCTGATCATGCTCGACGCGACACGCACTATGGAAAACGCCTGGTTCATCCGCGAGCGCGAGGAAGGCTACGCGCACAAGTCTGTGCGGCAGATTCTTCGCGAGATCTGCGACCTCACCGACGGCTGCACGATGTCGGCAAAAAAGGACGCGCTGGTCAATATCGGCGGCTTCTTCACCTGCAACGACGAGGAAATTTTCAAGAAGGCGCAGAACCTCGTGGTGGTCTATGAGGGTCTCCACACCTACGGCGGACTTGCCGGGCGCGATATGGAGGCAATGGCGCAGGGTATCCGCGAAGCGGCGACCGAGGAACACCAGGCAGCGCGTATCGGGCAGGTTCGCTACCTCGGCGAGAACCTGCAGCGTGCTGGAATACCGATCGTGCAACCCATCGGCTCGCACGCGGTATTCATCAATGCGCGGGAGTTCCTTCCGCACATCGCCCAGGATGACTACCCCGCTCAGTCACTCGCGGCGGAGTTCTTTATCGAGTCAGGCATCCGCACGATGGAGCGCGGCAACGTGTCAGCCGGCCGCGACCCCGAGACCGGCGAGAACCGCCATCCGGCGCTGGAGCTGGTTCGTCTCACCATCCCGCGACGCGTTTATACCCAGGCGCATATGGACGTCGTGACACAGTCTGTCATCGACGTGTACTCCCGCCGCGACAGCATCCGCGGGCTGAAGATGGTTTACGAGCCGGAGTACCTGCGTTTCTTCCAGGCGCGGTTCGAGCCGATCGCGTAGTCTCTGCAGGAACGTAATGGGCGTATTCGAATACATCGGCGTACTTATCTCGGTCATTATGGGCCTCGGTATTACGCACCTGGCAACGGGTGCGACCAAGCTCATCCAGCATCGCGACACTGTCAGGTTCTACCTTCCGCACGCGCTCTGGACCGTGAACATCCTGGTCTACATCCTGCTGATCTGGTGGGGGCTCTACTGGTGGAGCAGCCATGACAACTGGTACGCCTACGAGTACCTGTTTATTACCCTCTATTCCGTCGTGCTTTTCTTCCTCGCCGCGATGCTGTACCCGTGGGACATGGACAGGGACATCGACATACGTGCCTACTTCTTCAGGAATCGCGTCTGGTTCTTCGGCGCGATGATCGTCGCCTGGTGCATCGATATCCCCGAAACGATGGTCAAAGCCGCTGCCGACCTGCGGCCATTGCCACAGGAGTATTTTCTGTTTGTCGGCCTGCATCTGGGCATGGCGGTCGCGGGGCTCGCCACGCGCAATGCGATCGTGCATCTGCTGTTGCCGATCCTGTGGTTCGTGCTGACCGTCTACTATGTCCTGATGTCGACCCTCGGCCAGATATCCGGCTGACGGCTCATTCAGCGGCTGGTCCACCCAGCTGATCCCACAGGTAGCTGTAGATCAGCGCCTGCACACGGGCCACCTGTTCGTTGTCAGACGCCCCGGCGTGGCCGCCCACCGTGTTCTCGTAGTACAGCAGGTCGTGGCCCATCTCCTCCATGCGCGCCACCATCTTGCGCGCGTGGCCCGGGTGCACGCGATCGTCGCGCGTCGACGTCGTGAAAAACGGCGTCGGGTAGTCCGCGGCCGGGTCGAGGTTATGGTACGGCGAGTATTCTCTGATGTAGTCCCAGTCATCGGTGTCCGGGTCGCCGTATTCGCCCATCCATGAGGCGCCCGCAAGCAGTTTGTTATAGCGCTTCATGTCTAGCAGCGGCACCTGGACAACGACGGCGCCCCAGAGATCCGGCCGCTGCGTGAGCATGACGCCGGTCAGAAGCCCGCCGTTCGAACCGCCGCGGATGCCGAGGTGCTCGGGGCTCGTGATGCCGCGAGCAACGAGATCCTCGCCCACCGCGATGAAGTCGTCGTAGGCGCGCTGCCGGTTCTCCTTGAGCGCAGCGTGGTGCCAGGCCGGCCCGTACTCACCGCCTCCCCGGATATTCGCGACCACGTAGGCACCGCCGCGTTCGAGCCAGCTGTGGCCGACCGTAGCGCTGTAAGCGGGCGTGCGGCTGACCTCGAAGCCGCCATAGCCATACATCAGCGTCGGTGTACTGCCGTCGGGCTCAAACCCCCTCGGCAAGACAAGGAAGTACGGCACCCGCGTGCCGTCTTTGCTGGTTGCGAAATGTTGCTCAACCGTCATGCCTTCACTGTCGAAGAATTCGGGTAATGAATGCAGCGCTTTCACGGTCCGGCCGCCCTCATCCGCCACGTACAGCGTGTCCGGAGTCAGGAAATTCTCGTAGGTGAAGAAAAAGATATTGGATTCGTCCGACGACGAGCCCAGCGTAATCGTCCCGAGATCGTCGGTCTCGATGTCCTCGCTCATCCACTGGCCGTCGACGAAACTGAAACGCTGCAGCTTCGAAACGACGTCATCGAGCATGCGCACGATAACGTAGTCGCGCGTCGTCAGTATGCCGCCGCGCGGAATCGCCATCGACTCGCCAGGAACGACAAGCACCTCGAAATCCCGGGCGCCGTCCATGAACCGGGCAAAGTCGATGGACATTAGCGCGGCCTGCGGAAAGGTCGTCTCCCCGATCTGCCAGTCCGTCTTCAGCTGCACCAGCATCTGGCCGTTCATCACGCCCAGGAAGTCGGCATCTTTCGGGATGTCGATGTGCGCGAACTCGCCATCACCCACGTAAAGGTAATTGAGCGTTTCGAAAAAGCTCGGCGTCCGGTACGCGACATCGTAGCTCTCGTCCCGGTCCCAGGTTCGATACACGCCGGCGGCGACGTCGGTCTGCTCACCGACGAAGACCTCGGCCGCTTCTTCGATCGGATCGCCGCGTTTCCACAGGCGTGCCGTGCGCGGATAGCCCGAGTCCGTCAGGCTTCCATTGCCGAAATCGCTGCCGACCCATACCGAATTTTCATCGACCCAGCTGACGCGGTGCTTCGCCTCCGGTATGGAGAAACCATCCATCACGAAGGCCTTTGTCTCGACGTCGAACTCGCGAACGACGACCGCATCCGCGCCACCGCGCGACAGGTTGAGAAGACAGCGCCGGTATTCGGGCCGCAGGCACTGGGCGCCCTTCCAAACCCAGTCTTCGTCTTCACCTTCGGCCAGCTTGTCCAGGTCGAGGACGAGCTCCCATTCTTCGCTGCCTTCGACGTAGTCGTCGAGCAGCATGCGCCGCCACCGGCCGCGAATATTGTCTTCGTCACGCCAGAAGTTGTAGACGTAATCGCCGCGCATCGCGGGCGTCGCAATTCGCTCGTCCGAGTTGTAGATGTCGAGATTGCGTTCCTTCAGGTGCTCGAATTCCGGCAACGACTCCAGGTAGCCGAGCGACGCGGCGTTCTGCTGCTCGACCCAGGCGAGTGCTTTCTCGCCCTCGACCTCCTCGAGCCAGACAAAATCATCGTTTGCAAAGTCGTAGACCGTGGCCGGTTCTGTCGCGTCCTGCTTCCCGCAAGCCGCCAGGATAATGAGCGCCATGGCGCCGCCGATGAACTTCTGCATACGTGTTCACCCCGGAATCAAAGGCCCGGGAGTCTACCACGTTGCTATACTTCGGAGATTCGCAACGGCAAAACGGTGACCCTCATGCGACATACGACCCTGATGAGCTTCCTCTTCCTGGCCCTCCCCGGCCTCGCGCTGGCGCAGGGCGCAGAGACGCAATGCACCTCCGGCGACATGGTGCGACGAATCGTCATCATGACCGAACCGGGTGTGAGCGTCCCCTGCGAGGTGCACTACTTCAAGGATACCGAGGCCCCTGGCGAAGACCAGGTACTGTGGAGCGCAACGCAGCAAGCGGGATACTGCGAGGAAAAAGCGGCAGGCCTCGTGGCGAAACTGGAAGGCTCGGGCTGGGACTGTGGCGCCGGCGCCCGACAAGCCCCGGCCGAACCGCCTGAGTCGGCAGAGCCAGCCGAGCGTGCAGAGGCACCGGAGGCGCCGGCCGATACGACCGGCGACCTGGCGCCGGCCGCACCGGAAGACGGCGAGGAATAAGCGGCACTGCCGGGCTGTCCCGGCCCGGCATCCATTATTCGCTCAACCGCAGCCTGTCGGCTGCGAACACGCCGCTCGGCGAGAGCACGAAACGTTCGCACTGCAGCCCGACGAAGAAGCTGCCGGTCTCGTCCGGGTTTTCGGAGACCTTGATCTCCTCCGGATTGACGTGTCGTTTTACGAATTCACTCAATAACGTCGCAATGCTGGACTTTTCAGCGGCGATTACGATGTTCATGGCGTTCTCCTTGCGGGCCGTCTGCGGCCATTTCCCTGAGTGTCGCCTGCAGCTTACGTGCAGGCTGCTTAACGCTCGCTGAAATTTGTATGAACGCCGGCTGAAGGCCGAAAACTGCGACCTTCGTCTGCATCTCCTGCCCCCGCCTGGCTGTACGCTACGTGTCATGAAGTTCAACCGGATATTGCTCGCGGTCAGTTTCACCTGGCTGCTCGTTTCCTTCTGGCACCGCAATGACCTGCCGCGGAAAATCGAGTACCTGCCCGAACTGCAGGGCGAGCCTCATCAAACGCCGACTCTGAAAAAGCCGTTCCAGGTCGACTTCAACGACGTCACCTATGACATCGAACCCGAATACGCCTACGACATCACCGGCATGATCGTGTCGTACCGGCATCACGACGGCAACAGCCGAATGCACGCGCGGGCCAATGACCACCTGAACATGCTGGATGTTTGCGTCATATGGGGCGACAACCCGCTGAACGAACGCCTGCACAAGATCAGTTTCTGGAACGGTATATTTACCTGCAATGTGAAGACCCGCGACCAGCAAGCCTGGGACGCGTTCGACATGAACCAGCTGTCGAACAATCACCTGATCTCCGACGACGAATTTATTCGCAAACAGGTTCGCAGGATAAAGGTGGGCGATCAGATACGGATCAAGGGATACCTCTCGAGCTATGGTGGCGCTGGCGGCAACAAGCGAGGCACGAGCACGACGCGCACGGACACCGGTGATGGCGCCTGTGAAACCATCTACGTCGAGCAGTTCAATATCGTTGGTCCGGCCACCAGCTACTGGCGAATTTCCATGTGGATTTCTCTTTCGCTGTTGCTCACCGGGCTCGCCATCCACTTCACGCGACCGTATCGGCCTTACTGAACATTCGCGGCGTCCCTGTTCGTTAACGGAATACACGATGTCCAACTCGCGGTATAGTTGCTGCTGATCCGCCACCGTATAAGAGTCATGACTCAGCAAAACTGCTTTTTGGTGAACGCCAAAACGATTGCCATTCTATTCCTGCTTGCGATGTCAGACACCAGCATGGCATCGACACACGACGATCTCATCGAACTCTTCAGAGACTGGAGGGCTTTCGAAGCCCCACCCCTGCTCGATGGCGCGCCGGACTACACGACCGAGCGCTTCGAAGCGCGCCAGCCTGAATACCTCGAGCTGCGTGCGCGGCTTGACGCCTTCGACATCGGCGACTGGCCGATACCCGAGCAGGTGGACTGGCATCTCGTGCGCGCCGAGATGAACGGCTATGACTTCAATCGTCGAGTATTGAAACCGTGGGCACGGGACCCGGCCTTCTACAAGTCGATCTGGACCTACCGGAGCGACGTCCCGGCGCACGAAGGGCCGACCCATCACGCCGTCGTAGAGCTTTGGAGCTACGAGTTCCCGCTGTCGAAAGACGAAGAACAGCGGCTCATCGCGGAACTTGGCGTCATACCTCCGCTCATGAAACAGGCCCGCAAGAACCTTACCGGCAATGCGCGCGACCTCTGGGTCACGGGTATTCGCGACATCCGTGACGATCTCGAGAATCTCGAGCGCCTCGAGGACAGGGACGGCAACAATCCGGAGCTTCGAGCAGCGATCGAGCGCGCTCATGCCGCTACGCTCGGACTCGCCGAGTGGTTAGAGGCGGAAGCGCCCTCGAAGACGGGCCCTTCCGGCATCGGCAAGGACAATTACACATGGTATCAGCAGAACGTGCACCTCGTTCCGCTAACCTGGGAGGACGAGGTCCGCCTGTTGAAAAGGGAGCTCGATCGCGCCTGGTCGTCGCTGAAACTCGAGGAGCAGCGCAACCGGGACCTGCCGCCGATGGTTGCGGCGAACTCGCCCGAGGAATACGACGCAAAGGCACGCGAGGCCGTCGACCGCATTATGAATTTTCTCGAAGACAAGGACATCGTCACAGTTGCCGACTATATGCGGCCTGCCCTGCTCGCCCACCTCGGTGCCTATGTGCCCGAGGAGACCCGCAATTTCTTCTGGATCACGGCGCACTACGACCCGGCACCGCTGTTCACGCACTTCTACCACTGGTTCGAGTTGGCGCGCATGGACTCCGAGCCGCACGCTAGCCCCGTACGCAGGGGCGCCCTGCTCTACAACATCTTCGACAGTCGCAACGAAGGGACGGCCACTGGCGTCGAGGAGATGTTCATGCACGCGGGGCTCTACGATGATAGCCCGCGCTCGCGAGAGCTCGTCTGGATTTTGCTCGCACAGCGCGCCGCCCGCGGTCTCGGTTCGCTCTACGCGCACGCCAACGAGATGACCATGGAGGAAGCAGGCGGTGTGCACATGGAATGGACGCCCCGCGGCTGGATGAAGACAGAGAAGGAGCTGCTGATTTTCGAGCAGCACCTGTATCTTCGCCAGCCCGGCTACGGGACGAGCTATGTGACCGGTAAGTACCTGCTCGAGCGCACGCTCGCCGATTACGCGAAACAGGTCGAGGACCGGGGGGACGAATTCCGTCTCAAGAGCTTCTTCGACACGCTCAACCGCATCGACAGCATCCCCATTTCCCTGGCGCGCTGGGAGATGACCGGGCTTGATGACGAGATTCGTATGCTCGTTGCTCAGTGAAGGACACACCACTGATAAGACGCGCCTTGCAGATTACCCGGTGGATTGCCACCGTTATCGGCGTATTGCTGCTGACCATTTACTTCGGCTGGGCTTTCGATTCGCGCAAGATGCTTCAGCTCGGGCCGGAGCACCGTGTCCGGTTCGAGCACGAATTCCAGGCGCGGCACGATGCCCGGACCGACTGGGCAGGCTACCTCGAATTCGAGGAGCGACTCGCCGTCGAACTCGCGAAAAAAATCGTGGACAGGGACAGGCCGAACAGTCTCGTCGATCGTTACGCAACGGCCAGCCTCAGTAGCCCGAAGAATTTTCCGGCAAACTGGAATCGCTCGTACCAGGTTACCGTACCATCGGCGCGCGGCGTGGCCGTGCTGTTGCATGGCCTGTCCGATTCTCCCTATTCGATGCTCGCCACAGCGCAGACACTCGCCGGGGCCGGCTTTAACGTCGTCGTGCCACGCATGCCCGGCCACGGCTTCGCAGTCGGCGGGCTGATGCAGGCACGGTGGGAAGACTGGACGGCCGCGGTCCGCATTGCGATGCGCCATGCAGCCGGCCTGCCGGGGGCGGACAAGTCCTTGCTGATTGCGGGCTACTCGAATGGCGGCCTGCTGGCGATCGACTATGCGCTCAAATGCGAGGAACTCGCTGACATGCCCTGCGCCAACGGCATCGTTCTGATGTCGCCGGCGATTGCAGTTTCGGCAGCGGCAATCGTCACGAATCTGCACCCGGCACTCTCCTGGCTACCTTATTTCGAACAGTTTCGGTGGCTTTCGATCCTGCCGGAGATCGACCCGTTCAAGTTCACGTCATTTCCGAAACGGGCCGTTTGGGAGATCTACCGCGTATCGCGGCGCACCCACAAACAGCTGGCGAACCCGGCCGAAGTCGCCAAACTGCCGCCGATACTGACGTTTCAGTCCGTAGTCGACAACACGGTTACCGCCAGCGCGATCGTGACGCTGCTGTATGACCGGCTCCCCGCTGACAAGAGCAAGCTCGTGGTCTACGACATCAATCGCAACAGTACGGCTCTGCACCTGATGAAGACCCGGCCGCGCGACGTTGTGGAGTACTTCGAATCGACGGCGCCGCACGATTTTTCGGTAACGGTCATCCGCAACAAGGAGCGATCAAGCAACGAACTCGATGCTTATGCACTGGCCGCCGGCGAGACACGGGCTGTGCCCGAATCGACAAGCCTTGCATGGCCGCCCGGCATCTACTCCCTTTCGCACATCGCAATACCGTTTCGCCCGGATGACATGGTGTATGGCGACGGCAACATGGCCCACGGCGATGACCGGGGTCTCAGGCTCGGAGCACTGTCGCCGCGTGGAGAAGCCGGTGTCCTCATGCTTACGTCAGACTATTTCCTGCGTACACGCCACAACCCGTTCTATGCCTACCAGGCGCGAGCGCTGACCGAGTGGATCGATACACTGTAGCAGCAACCGTCATCGAGAATATTCCTGGCTGCCGCACCGGGTAGCCTCCGGGGTACACGTTCAAACAACCGGTCTATAGCCTGCAAACTATCGATGTGCCCGGTATGCCGGCTATCGCTTGAGGCGATAACTCACGTTGTTCTGCTTGACCACGATCAGGTTGCGCTTCCTGAGCTCTTCCGTGATAGCGTCCAGCTCCGCCTGGTCGAGCTTTTTCGTGAACAGCGTGTTGATCGTATTCTGCAGGGTCTTCACCTTGCGCGGGCGCGAGTGACCACGCTGAAGCAGGTTCTTCACGATCGCATCGATCTGTTCGGCGCGGCTTGTCGTATCCGGAATCCTGAGTTCCGGTATCTCGGCGAGATCGTTCTCGCGCCGAACCCGGACCTGCTTTCCCTTGAGATGCTGTATCAACGGATCGAAGCCGCGGTCCCTGCTGATGATATGGAACTGCGCATTCGGCTCTTTGGCCGCGAGTTCGCCGATGTAATAGGCGATGTGAAAGTCGAGCGCATTCGGCCCGCTGCCGGCAATTTCCACGTAATCCGCCTGCTCGCCGAGCGCCTGCATAGCGACGACGAAATGCCGCGGAAACTTGGTCTGGTTGGCGCCGATGAACACGAGGACCCGAAACGGATGCTCCTTGAGCAACTCCAGATTCTTCGGCTGCACATTTTCGAAATCGACCAGTACATACTTGGCGCCGGACGCCGTGCCGCCTTGCGAAGAAAAATTCTTTTCTGCCGGCTTCATGCCGGCTTTCTTGCTTGCTTTCTTGCTTGCTTTTTTGCGTTTGGTAACCACTATTCAACCGTCAAATTCATGTCGTCTTCACGATAACGGAAATAGCGTCGGATTGCCGGAATTCAACGCATCAGGAAGCGCACTATTTCGACCATGGCCTCGGTATCGAAACGGCAGTAGCGCCGCAACTGCTCGTCGAGTTCGGCTTTGCGATCGGGGCTGACGTCCGCTTGTATCGCCTCGATGAAGCCGTCGGAAGCCGCGGTGCCTTCGTTGATGCCTTCGAGCTTTGCGTAGTCCATGTCGGGGTTGATTGTCGGCATCACGGCCTTGATCGACCAGGAGCCGAGCATTTTCGGGTGGTAGTAGTTTTCCTTCACGACCGGGTGCAGGTCGAACAGCCGATCGATGATCTTCGAGATCGGACCGGCAAGGTCCTGGTAGAGTTCAGCCAGGTTCTTCAGGACGCCCTCCTCGTAGCGCGTCCACATGAAAACCGGGCCCTCCTCCCCGAGGCACTCGATGAGTTCGAGCGTGAGTGCCCGCATCGGCGGATTGCCGGACAGGTCGAGAAACTCCTCGTGCCTGAACCGGCCCGGCGCCTCTTCGATATGACACGACCACTGGACGGCGAGGGCTGCGTAAGGCCGTGTGCCGGCCCAGAACGGCACCGCGGGCGCGACGGTCTCGAAGTCGAGGTAGTATCGCGGGTAGGCCAGCCCCTCGAGCGCACGGCGAGCGCCATCGAGCAGTTCCGGTTCGCCACTACAGGTGACCCGGTGTATGCGCTGCTGCGTTTCCGCCGTGATGAGCCCCGCGGGCACGTCACGAATATCGCGGTACCCGAGCGCAACGTATTCGCCGAGTTTCGCCTTGCCTCCACCGAGACCCGTGACCGGGTACTCGGAATCCGTCGGCCAGCAGAAGGCCATGAACTGGCATTCATACGGGCTGCTGCAGTGAGCACCGACATTGACATCGGGCCGCGGCCCGGTCACCGCATCGCGAGCGCTCGCTATGAGGTCGATGACCGTGGGCTCGAGCGTGCGCACTTCATCCGTCAAATCGTGTTCGACCAGCAAGCCGTCGTAGTCGCCGTTACCCGGATACACAAAGCGATTGTTGACGTGTGCAAGTGACACGCCGGTTACATCGATTCCGGAATTGCGCACCACCCAATCCTGGATCGCGCAGTCGAGCACGTGATAGTCCTTGACCGACGTCGACGCTTTTACCTCGATGATGCGCCAGCCGCCGGCATCGGGAATCAATACATCGACACGCACCAGCACACCCTGGTGCCGGAACGTTGCCTCGAAGATCGGAAAGTCCGCGCCGCCGTCGAGCAATTCGCGCGTCTTCGCGAGCAGGTGCCCGACGCGCCTGTCGAATTCGATCTCGACCGAGCCGGGCATGCCGTAGACTCGCTGCGCTATGGAACCGATCTCATGGCCCGTCGCCCACAACGACCGGACCTGCGGCGTGATCACACCGAGCTCGGGGTGGTGCTTCTCAAGGTGCACGCGCCTCGGGCACTGCCATGCCGAAATCAGGCGCGATTTGGAAAGAAACGGTCGGCGAGCGGCCATGCGCGCAGTCTACACGATGGTTATAGCGTTGTTGATTTACAACAAACAACCGGCGGATGCGGCCTTCAGCGCTACAAACGAGCTATTAATTGACCACAACGATCATTTGGTCGAATCTGTGAACCGAAGCACAATGCCGGTGTCACACCACGTTAGCATTCGAGTTACTTGGGCAATACTTAAGGACAACGTCATGTTGCGTTCATCACTATTGATTCTGTTTCTCACGTTCTCGGCCGCGGCCAGCGCCGAGGATTTCGACTACAACTGGCTGTCGTTCGGTTACGGCATGATCGACTTCGACGACATCAACGTCGATGGCGATGCGCTCGGCATCGATGGATCGTTCGCGTTTCACGAGGATTTTCATGCGTTCGCATCGTATACGGTGGCAGACCTCGACTTCGGCGTTGACGCGACGACCTTCGACATCGGCGTGGGTTACAACACGGAGCTGTCGAACGTCGTTGACGCCTGGGCGCGCCTGTCGTACGAGTACGCCGAAATCGACGTACCAGGTTTCGGCAGCGAAGACGATAATGGCTTCGGCTTTGGCGTCGGCATGCGATTCGCAGCCACGGAGCAGGTGGAACTGGAAGGCGCCATCCAGCACGTCGACCTCAACGACACCGGCGACGAGACCGCGCTGATTCTCGGCGGCCTGTACAGCTTTACGCCCGCATTTGCCGTCGGCCTCTTCGGTGAATGGGGCGACGACGTGACGTCATACACGCTCCTGGGCCGATTCTACTGGGGACAGTGACCACAAGTGCCAGGCGTTACTGCCAGGCGTTCCAGAAGCCCCGCCCCGAGCGGGGCTTTTTTGTGAGCCCGACCGCGGCATTGTGGGCACGACGGGCCACAAGCTGGTAATCTTGCGCAACTTTGCCGCGCGGCGACCCGCCGCGCCGGCGCGTCAATCAGCCAGTTTCAAGGAGCATGCCCGTGAGAGTTTGGTTCCCGCTTGTCCTGTTATTCCTGGCCGGCCTCGCCCAGGCCGGCGAAATCGATGCCAAGGTAGAAGCCGCGCTCGCCGCCGAATCCCGCCCGGAAGCCGATGTGGAGCGCGATCGCAACCGAAAGCCGCTGGAGACCCTCAAGTTCTTCAACCTGGAGGACGACATGACGGTGCTCGAACTCATTCCGGGGGGCGGCTGGTACACGCGCATTCTCGCGCCCGTGCTGGCGGAGAACGGCAAGCTGTACGTCGCGCTCGGCACGCGCCGCGTCTCCGAGACGGTGCTGACCGAACCCGGCTTCGGGCAGGTCGAAGTGATTGAGACCGATGCCAATATCCGCCGGCCGGAAGGCAGTCGCTACTACGCGCTCGATGATTTCGATCTCGGTATCTCCGGCATCGACATGGCACTCACGTTCAGGAACGTACACAATTTTGATGCGGAGTCCCGTGGCCGCATGAATCGTGCCGTCTTCGACGCGCTGAAGTCCGGGGGGCTGTATGGCGTGGTCGATCACACGAAACGGCACATGGAGCCCGAGACTCCGGAGAACCGGCGCCGCATCGACCCCGTTCTGGTCATCAAGGAGATGCTCGACATCGGTTTCGAGTTCGTGGGTTACAGCGACCTTCACTACCGAGCCGATGACGAACTGCGCTTCGAAGTCGGACGCCGCAGCGTAACCGGCAATACTGACCGCTTTACGTTCCTGTTCAGAAAGCCCTGACCGTCGCCCGTCCTGACACAAGAGACAAAAACCATGAAAAGACTGCTTGCAATCATTCCGCTCGGCGTGGCCCTGCTTATCGCTTCATGCAACCAGGCGCCGCCTCCCGGTAACCCGAAGATCATTGAAGACCTGTCGACCGCGTGGAACGAGGCGCTGAACACCAGGGACCTCGACACCCTGACGATGATCTACGCGAGTGACGCGCGCATCATGCCACCCAACGGCCAGATGATGCGCGGCGCCGAAGGCGTACGCGCAACGTTCGGCGGCATGATGGACGCCGGACTCACCGGCGAAACGTCGATCGAAGAGATTACGATGCAAAACAACATCGCCTACAAAATCGGCAGCTACAAAATCATGGACGGCGACAGCGTCGTGGACAACGGCAAGTTCATCGAGACCTGGCTCCGGGGCGAGGACGGCAAGTGGCGCATCTCGAATGATATCTGGAACAGCGACAACCCTCCTGCAGCGCCGCAAGGCGCAATGCACGGCAAGCATCGCATGCAGGGCGAAGGCATGCGCCATCAGCATGTCATGATCATGCACGAAGTCGAGGATGCCGAGCGCTGGCTCGCGGCATGGCGCGGCGAGGACAGCCGCCATGACCTGTTCCGCGCCAATGGCGCTGCACACGTGCATACGTTCCAAAGCAAGGACGAACCGAACCTCACCGGGCTGGTCATCGCGATCAAGGATATGCAGGCACTCAACGACATGCTGTCGTCGGACGAAGGCCGCGCGGCCGCAAAGGAAGACGGTGTCATTGCCGATTCCATGAAAATACTGGTGCAAGCAGACTAACGCCTGCGGCCATATCTTGAAAGAGAGCGCGGGACGCTTCCGCGCTCGCTATCTACTCGAGGCTCTTCTTCATGTCGTTGAGCAGGGCGACATAGATCGCGTGGCAGAAATCGTGCACGGGGTCGTCGTTCTGATCCCAACTGGAAGTCCACTCGACGCGCGTGCCGTCCCCGGATGATTCGACGGCCACGCGACCAATATAGTTGCTGACCTCTTCTTTCGAAACCGGTGACGGACCGTCGTCGATGCTGTAACTGAACGTCATGGCATCGTCGTCGATACTTTTCAGCGTCTCGTGAAACACGCCGTTCAGGACTCGCCCGGCGCCGGGCTGATCGCCCGCGTTATCGCCGACCCGGGTCACGTCACTCACCACGTTGGGTGCCCAGCTCAGGTCGTGGAAATCGCGAATTGCGTTCCACACGACGTGTGCAGCCCTGTTTATCAGTATTTCCTGGTGTGTCGTACCCATGGTTGTTCCCCCGGTCGCCGATTGATGTTGTCGTCAGGAAAATATCTTGTCGATGGCTTCGACCACGTCGGGCGTAAATCGATCAATGAACTCGACCGCCTTCATGTTCTCGTGAACCTGCTCGACCCGGCTCGCCCCCGTGATCACCGTGCTCACCCAGGGGTTCTGCAGGCACCAGGCCAGTGAAAACTGCGCCAGCGTCGCGCCCATCTGCTGTGCGAGGGGTTCGAGCGCGGCAACTTTTGCGAGACGATCGGCGTCGGTAATCTGGTCGCGCAGCCAGGCGAGGCTCTCGAGCGAGCCGCGACTGCCCTCCGGCACGCCCTTCTGGTACTTACCGGTGAGCGTACCCGATGCGAGCGGACTCCACGTGGTCGAGCCGTAGCCATGGTCTTCGTAAATGCGCCGGTAAGCGTCGCTGAAGCGGTGCCTTTCGAACAGGTTGTAGACGGGCTGTTCGACGACAGGCTTGTGCAAATTGTAGCGCTCGGCGGCATCGATCGCGGACTGAATATCCGCTGCCTCCCATTCCGAGGTGCCCCAGTACAGCGCCTTGCCGCGCTCGATGATGTTATGCATCGCCCAGACCGTTTCCTCGACCGGCGTAGCGGGATCCGCGCGGTGGCAGAAAAGCAAGTCGACGTAGTCGAGATCGAGGCGCTGCAGGGAGCCGTCGATGGCCTCGAGCAGGTACTTGCGATTCAGGGTATTCGTCTCGTTGACATTATCGTGCAGTCCCCAGAAGAGCTTCGTGGAGACGAGATAACTGCCGCGGCGCCAGCCGAGACGATTCAGAGCCTCGCCCATGATCTCTTCGGACTTGCCGTTTGCGTAGGCTTCGGCGTTATCGAAGAAGTTGACGCCGGCATCGTATGCCGCGGCCATCATCTCGACCGTGTCCTTGACGTCGACCTGGGTGTGAAAGGTCACCCAGGAACCGAATGACAGTTCACTGACCTGGATGCCAGCTTTGCCGAGATGGCGGTATTTCATAGACTGCCCCGTGTCTCTGTGTACTGATCGATGATAAACAAAACTCGACGCGGGTGCCGGCGGAGATTGTTGCACTGTTAGACTACGCGCATGTTTCTCGTGGTAATCGGCGCTCTGCTGGGCGCAATATTCGGCGGCTTCACCGGATTGCTCATCGGAGCGGCGCTTGGCTATGCGGCCAGCGCCGTCCTGCGGCAATCCGTTATCGGCGGTTTGCGCGTCGTCCAGTCACAGCTGGTCGACTCGACGTTTGCCATCATGGGTGCGCTGTGCAAAGCCGATAGCGTGGTCACTCGCGACGAGATCGACGCTGTCGAGCGCATCTTCACCATGCTCAGGCTGCAGGATGAGCAACGCAGGGCAGCCAAGGCCGCCTTCAGTCGTGGCAAGCAGGCCGATTTCGACCTCGACGCCGCCGTCGACCGGTTCGCCCGCGTCAGCCGCCGCCGCGCGCCGCTGGTGCAGCTCTTTCTGCAGCTTCAGGTCATGGCCGTCGCGGCCGATGGCAAGGTGGACCCGGCCGAGCACGAGATGCTGGTGCGCATTGCGCGCCGCCTGGGTCTCGGCGAACACGACGTCGCGCAACTCGAAGCGCTGTTGCGCGCCGGCACGGCCGGCGGCCCGTCAGCCCGCGGCGCGCCGCCCGCCGGCGACCGTCTCGCTGACGCTTACGCGGCACTCGGCGTGTCTGCCGACGCGAGCCCGGCAGAGATCAAACGCGCCTATCGCAGGCTTATCAGCCAGAATCATCCTGACAAGCTCGCTGCACGCGGCCTGCCGGAGAGCATGCGCGCTGTGGCGGAAGAACGCTCGCGCGAGATCAACACAGCTTACGACCTTATCAAGAACGCACGCGGGATAGTGTAGGCACGCAGGCGCGGGCTTCTCACAGCTTGTCCGGCTTACGGATACCGTTGCCAACATAGTTGATCGGCAAATGCGCGTCTTCGTGAAGGATCTCGAAGGTGTCCGTCGAATCGAGATCGATGCCCTTTTCTTCACAGGCGCCCTTCGACGAGTAGATAATACGAACATCACCAACGGCAATGACGTCATTGTTGGTCAGCACCCGGCGTTCTGCCGCCTCACCGTTAACCGCCGACCCGTTCGTACTGCCGAGATCGAGGTAATGCACACCGTCATTGGAACGGGCAAACAGTCCGTGAAAACGACTGACCTGCACATCCTCGATGCAGATCTCGCACAATCGATCGCGCCCGACCAGCAGTTTGCTGCCTTTCAGCGGGATCGTCTTTTCCGGTTCCCCCTTGACCTTGAGGATTAGCTGGCCTGACACATCTCCAGGCACACCATGCTCCGGCGCCGCATCCTCCACCTGCTCGGAGGGTGTGTCCTGCATCAGGCCGAGAAGCGTGGCAGCGGCTCTGACCTCTGTCGTGGAAATGGCCGCCTTGCCACTGCTTGCGGCAATCTCGACGGACTTGCGGCACAGCAGGTCCACCGTCTCCAGGACGCCGGAACTCAACTCGTGGATCAATCGAATGGCATAGACCTCGAAACGTGGCGCGGCATCTTCCCCGCCATCACCATCCGTCACGCGGTACTCGAACCGGTCGCGAATGAATTCACGAGTCTCCGACAGCACGAATGGCGTCAGGATAATGCGCTCTGCGCGTAGCGATGAAATCGCTTCGAACGCCGGTTGCACCGGTTCGAGCGAGTCGTTGGCGGGGCCCGTCGCAACGACCATCAGGTCGAAGCGGCGTGCAGCTTCTTTCTCGATCAGGTCGCTTATCCTGTTCAGCACCTCTTGGCCGTGCGCATCAATATCCTTAAGCACGAGGATCGTGCGCCGCCGTTTCAACTTTTGATGTCCAAGAAACATCATCAGCACATTTTGATAATCCGAGAGACTCATGCCCACGGTCTCCAAGCCAATGGAACGCACGATGTGGTGCATGAGAGCAGCGGGATCGTCGAACGACTGCTCCACTCGGATTACGGTCGTCTGCGCATCAAGCGTGGCAAGGAAGCGGTCAACAACGTAGCCGAGCGCAAACCGGCTATGGCTTACCAGCATCGCAGCCGGCACGCCGTCGCGATACGCGCGTGCAAGGCGTTTGACGGGGGATCGGCTGAGACGGCCGAGGATCGGGAACAGTCGATCTTCCGACTCCGCCGTGTTGGCGTGACGGCATGCATTGTATTGTCCAACGATGGATCTCATACGCTTGGCCTTCTTAAACAAAGGGTTAAAGGCTCTTATTCACTGTCTGTCGAGCTTGGGCAGTCTATTTTCATTCTTGGCTTATGTAAAATCTTTTTGGGTATCGACCTCTAAGTCATTGAACCATCTACTTCAGGCTATACGGCGCCGGGACGGGAATCCGGTTTCGGCCAGGCGCAGTCCTGTTAACAGAATGCGGCCGAGAACCGCATTTGTCCGGCTTCCGCAACGAGTTTTCCGGGCTTTGACGGACGACGATTGCCGCAGCCGAGTAGCGGCGGTATGGTCGTGGAACTACCCCGAATAAAAAAAACGATGAGGGTTGGCAATGGGAAACTCGAAAGTTGCAGCCGTAGTGGCTGCTCTCCTGGCCGTCGTGCTGATCGCGATCGCGTCATCGGCAGCCTATGCGCCCGACAACGGCTACTCTGGGCACCGTATTGACGAGCCCGGTATCCAGGGCATACAAACCCGCCGTGCCCTGCAGGGCCAGGCGTGGGCGACAGAACTCTTCGGCCGACGCTACGGCCGGAACCTGCTCGCCGCGGTGGCGCCGGATAGCGAGAGCGGCTCGGTCGGCGCGTAAGGCACGGTTACGACCGGCCTGTCCGGTTATAAGGACACCATCGAATCCATCGGCGCGCCGCATACCGACACCGCGACCGGCGAGCAGCACACCATCCTGGCGCGCGACAAGGCATCCTCAAGAACGTCCGCGTCACCCATGGCTTTCGGCCGGGAACCGCAGTTCGTTTACCCTGATACGCCTATGGGCGCCGTCCGCCGACGTCATGTTGGGCCGCGGTATCGACCAGATTCTGCCTCACCCGGGCGGCCTAACGTTCGTCGACGTTGTCGGGGCGAAATCCGGACGCGGTAAGGATCTCGAGCACGCGGTTAATGCGCTCGCCGTGGCGTTGCTTGACCCCAATCAGGCCCTCGTCGGCATCCTGCAGCAATGCAAGCACGGCCTCGATATCGCCGAGCGTCGCATGTGTGTCGAGGATCTCCACCACGGCGTGATCCTGAATGCCGGGAAACAGCCTGACGATGTCCTGGTGCGTGGTGGCGTTCATGTAATGACGCTAGCATGGGACCCGCTCGACTGAAATCAGGGCTTCTACCGATTGGCCGCCGTTGGAGGAATCGCTGCGATTAGCGCCAATCGGGCAGGATTCTCGCCTAGAATAGGGTCCATCAGGAGCTTCGGGGAATTCTGCGATGGCGGGTGGCTTTGCAAAAGACGGTGCGGTACAGGAGCAGATCGACGCCACGGTCGAGGACGCCATTACGCGTGCCCGCAGTGAGTTACCGCGCGGTGAGAGTCTCACGCACTGCGAGGAATGCGGTTGTGAAATCCCCGCAGCGCGACGTGAGGCGATACCGGGCGTGCGGCTCTGCATTGGCTGCCAGGCGGAACGCGACACGCACCGCGAGGCAGTGAGCGGCTACAACCGCCGCGGCAGCAAAGACAGCCAATTGAGGTGATCGGCGTATGTTGAAGAACAAACTGTTGCTTATTGCAACCCTCGCCGTCGCTGCAGCGCCGGTTGCAGGGCTTACGAGCGATACGACACTCAGGGCGATCATGCAGGAGATGCGTCTCAATTTCCTGGACATCTCCGACGGTTTCCTGCTCGACGATTTCGACAAGATCGCCGAAGGCGCACTCGCGATCGCGGAGCATCCGAGGATTCCGCCTGAGCAGATCGAACGTGTCGCCACAGAGCTCGGCGCAGAAATGCCCGTGTTCAGGAATTTCGACGTGCAGGTGCACGAACTGTCGCTCGAAGTCTACAAGGCCGCCAGGGAACAGGATCGCGCCGCGGCCGTCACGGCCTACCAGGGCATGGTCGCCGCCTGTTTCGACTGCCACGCCGCTTACAGGGAACGTGTCGCCGCAGCTCTAAGTGAGAAACAATAGTAAGATTATTATATAACTTACTGTTTATTAATCATTTTACAAGAACAGTGCGTCACGAAGTCTTCATTTCGTCATGAGGCGCAGCTCATTCCCGTAGCCGCGCGCGCAGCCAGACTGCCGGGCAATGAGCGGGTTCGTCTTCAGGGAATAACGGTGCCGCTCAGAGATTCAGCGTCATGATCACGACGCCGGGATCATCCGGCGAGCGCTGCTGATCGAAACCGAGCTCCTTCGCGAGCGTGATCATGCCCTTGTTCTGACGCAAGACGATGCCGACCATTTCCTCGAGTCGCCGGTCTCGCGCTATGTCGATTAGCCGCCGCAGCAGTTCGGTCGCGATGCCCTTGTTGTGCCAGTCGTCGGCAACGACGATCGCAAACTCGCAGCTGCGCCCGTCCGGGTTTGTTACGTATCGCGCAACGGCGATCTGCCGCTCGCGGCCATCCGCATCGACGAGCGCAATCAACGCCATCTCGCGGTCGTAATCGATCTGCGTAAATCGCGACACCATCTGGAGGGTGATGTTCTTCAGTGAATACATGAAACGCAGGTAACGCGATCGCTCCGACAGGCCGTCCACGAACTCGCGTTCGGTCTCCGCATCTTCCGGCCGGATCGGGCGGATCGTGATGTAGGTGCCATCGAGCAGCCGGTATTCATCCACGAGCTTGCTCGGGTAGGGATGGATCGCCATGTGCGCATACTCGCGTGCGGCTGGACTCACGGGCCGCACTACGATGCGTGCATCCAGCGCCATGGCCTTCTCAGCGTCGACGACGAGTGGATTGATATCGAGTTCCTCGAGCCACGGTAACTCGCAGACCATTTCCGAAAGCCTGAGGATAACGTCCTCGACGGCGCGGCGGCAGGCAGCCGGCCGACCGCGGAACTCGTCGAGAAAGCGCGATGCGCGCGTGCCCGCGATCATGCGCCTGGCGAGGAAACGGTTCAGCGGCGGCAGGCCGATAGCGCGGTCTCTTATGACCTCGACCATGGTCCCGCCCAGACCAACGCTGATGACCGGGCCGAATACCTCGTCGTTGATCACGCCGAGCATGAGTTCACGGCCGGATCGCGACTGCCACATTGGTTCGATCAGGACACCGTGAATCGTCGCGTCGGGGCGCCGCTCTTTCGCGGTTTCAACGAGTTCCCGGAAAGCAGTCTGAACGTCGCGGCCACTGCCGATGCCGAGACGCACGCCGTCGACTTCGGTCTTGTGCGAAATATCCGGTGAATGAATCTTCATTGCTACCGGGAAGCCGAATTCTTCGGCGATCGCGAGCGCCTCGTTGGGGTGATGTGCCGGGATACTGCGCACCACGGGAATGCCGAATGCCGCCAGCAGGGCTTTCGACTCCACCAGGTCGAGCACGCGGCGTTTCTCTGCCAGTGCATTCTGGATAATGAGCTGCGCGCCTTCGCGGTCCGGTTTGGCACGTTTGCCGAGCGCTTCGGGAACCTGCAGCAGCAGCTCCTGGTTAGCGCGGTAGGCGGCCGCCGCGGCGAAGGCCTCGACCGCAGCCTCCGGCGTGGCATACGTAGGCACGCCGTGCTTGCGGAACAGGTCGCGGCTCACCTGCACGGACTCGTCGCCCATCCAGCAGGTGAGGAGCGGCTTCTTCTTTCGCTCTTTCAGTCCGACGATGCGCTCGGCGATCGAAGTCGGGTCGGTCATCGCCTGTGGCACCACGATCGCCAGTACGCTGTCCACGCCCTTGTCGGCGAGACAGGTCTCGATCGCCCCCGCGAATTGCTCGGCGCTCGCGTCGCCGAGGACATCCACGGGGTTGTCGTGCGACCACGCTGCGGCCAGCAAGTCGTCGAGCTTGCTGCAGGAGCTGGCGGACAGCTTCGCAAGCTCGAGGTCGCGATCGATGAGAAAATCCGCCGCCATCACGCCGGGGCCACCGCCGTTAGTGATCACTGCAAGCCGCGGGCCGAGGGTGCGCACGCCCGTATGCAGCGTTTCGGCGACTGCGAAGAAGTCGGAGTAGTTGTGCACGCGCACGACACCGGCGCGATTCAGCGCGGCGTCGAATACGTCGTCGGAGCCGACCAGCGCGCCGGTGTGCGACACGGCCGCGCGGCTGCCTTCGGCGAAACGCCCCGCTTTCATCACGATAACCGGTTTGGCGCGCGAAGCAGCGCGCAATGCACTCATGAAGCGCCGCGGCTGGTGGATGCCCTCTACGTACAGCATGATGGCCTGCGTCGCGGGATCGATGACCAGGTAATCCAGGATCTCGCCAAAATCCACGTCGGCGGCAATGCCGCTCGAAACGACGCAGGAAAAGCCGATGTTGCGCGGGCTCGCCCAATCGAGCATCGCGGTGCACATCGCGCCCGATTGCGACACCAGCGCAATCTGCCCCGGCCTCGCCATGCGCTGGCTGAACGTCGCATTGAGCTTGATAGCGGGACGCATCACCCCGAGACAGTTCGGACCGATAAAACGGATGCGGTGCCGCCTGGCACGATCGAGCACGGCCTGCTCCAGCATCTGGCCGTCTTCACCCGATTCACGAAAGCCTGCGGAGAGAATCACGGCCACCGAAACGCCGCATGCACCACAGTCGTCGAGCACATCCGGAACAGCCGCGGCGGGCGTCACGATAACGGCAAGATCGACGGGTTTATCGATATCCTGCAGCGAGGAGAAGCACTCCCTGCCATGCACCGTCTCGTGGTTCGGGTTTACCGGGTAAATCGGCCCTTCGAAACCTGCGTCGACGAGATTCCGCAGGACGACCGTGCCGAGCGAGCCATCGCGTTCGCTCGCGCCGACCAGCGCGACGGACGTCGCTTCGAAAATCGGAGAAATGTCTGGTCCCTGTTCTCTCACGTATTGCATGAATCCTTTCCCGTGTTACATTCTGGCGGCGCGCCGTTCACTTCACAGACCGGTTGCCAGGCAGGGATTGTACGTGACGACAGCGCTGATTTATCACCCGATATTTGACCGCCACGAAGTGGCTGACGGCCATCCGGAATGCCCGCAACGATTGTCGAGCATCACGGATGCCCTTCACGTCCAACATCTGTACGACCATCTTCTGCACGTCGAGGCACGCGCCGCGACGGTCGAGGAACTCGAGCGCGTGCACGCAACCTGGTATCTCGAAATGCTCGAAGCGCGCGCACCGGGCGAAGGCTTCGAGCATCTCGATCCGGACACCTGGCTGAGCCCGAATACCCTGCCGGCGGCCCGCCATGCCGCGGGCGCTGCGGTACTCGCGACCGAGCTCGTGCTCGAGGGCCCTACCGCCACGGCATTCTGTTGCGTGCGTCCGCCCGGCCATCATGCCGGAAAGGCATCAGCCATGGGGTTCTGTTACTACAACAACATTGCCGTTGCCGCAGCACACGCGCTGGCCAGCGGCGCCGTGGAGCGCGTCGCCATCCTCGACTTCGACGTGCATCACGGCAACGGTACCGAAGAGATATTTCTGCAGGATGACAGGGTTTTGCTCTGTTCGAGCTACCAGCACCCGTTCTACCCCTACACGGGTGCGCCCTCCGAACCCGGGCATATCGCGAACGTGCCGCTGCCGGCGGGTACGAAGGGCGACGAATTTCGCAAAGCCATCGAGGCACAGTGGCTTCCCGAGATCGACCGTTTCGCGCCGCAACTTGTCTTCGTGTCGGCGGGTTTCGATGCCCATGCCGGCGACCCACTGGCCCAGCTGCAGTTGACCGTCGACGACTACACCTGGATTACGAAGCGTATCCTCGAACTGGCAGCAAAACACGCAGCGGGCCGTGTCGTCTCGAGTCTCGAAGGCGGCTATGCGCTCGACGCCCTCGCGGCGAGCGCCTGTGCGCATGTGCGCACGCTCGCCGGCCTGTGAGTTGATGAGCATAGGCAGTTGCGCGTATTGAGACTGTGTCTAATACGTGAGACAAAGCCGCAAATCTGTGACGCATGGAGAACTATCTTGAATTTAATGTCTTTTAGGCGCGTGTTCGCCGCACTGGCGCTGAGCCTGCTCTTGCCCCTTGCCGGCTGCTCCAAATCCGCCGATGAACCGGCGGCCGGGAACGTCGCACTGTCCACTCCCGTACCGGCCGGCATGGTCCGCGGCGAAGTACTCGAGACCATGAACTCGGGCGGCTATACCTACGTGTTTATGGACACGGCCCAGGACCAGCGCTGGGTCGCAGCGCTGGAGACGCCGGTTGCGGTGGGTGACGTCGTGCAAACCGACCAGGGCATGGCCATGAACGGATTCACGAGCAGTACCCTGAACCGGACCTTCAACGTGGTGTATTTCGTGAGCAGCCTGCAGAACCTGTCCGGAGGCTCGCAGCCGCCGGCACAGCCCTCGGGCGAATTGCCCGCCGGCCACCCGGATATCAGCGGCGGCGACGCGGCAACCATAGCCGTGCCGGATATCGAGGCGTATGAAGAAGGCAAAGACATTGCCTATGTCTATGCCAACAAGGACGAACTGGCCGGCAACGCGATCACGTTGCGCGGCAAAGTCGTGAAATACAATCCCGGCATCCTCGGCTGGAACTTCATCCATATCCGGGACGGCTCGGGCGACGCAGCCGCTGGCGATAACGACCTGATCGTAACCACGAAGGCCGAGTCGGCTGTTGGCGAGACCGTCCTACTGACCGGCAACATCGCGCTCGACAAGGATTTCGGTGCCGGTTACAGCTACCCGGTGCTGCTCGAAGACGCCAGCGTTACGACCGAATAGGGCTTAGCCGTCGAGGCGCCGGCCCGGGCGGTGCCCGGGGTCGTAGCGCAGGCGGCACCGGCGTGCCTGCACGAGGGCCGCGAACTGCGGTGCGTTGGGGCAAAAGTCGTTGCCCGGCACCGTGTCGCCGTTGAGCCAGCGTTCGCAGGTCTGAGGCGCGGAGCAACGACTGCAGCGCCGGTGCACGGCCTTCATGTCGATGTCGAGCAGCGCATCCGCGTTGCGCGCCGTGTCCTCGTCGAGGCCGAACGTCAACATCATCCGCAGCACGCGACGCCGGACCGCCCTTGATTGCTGCCACTGAAATACGGCGACGGTGACGACCAGGAAAACCGCCAGGTAGATCGCGAAAGTAATATGGGAATTGGCGATGTACATCGTTGTGTGCTCGGCCTCCAGGGACGCCTCGTTTATAGCCAATTTCCGCGGTCTGTCGCTATGAAACGGCTCTCACAACGGTCAATGAGCCGATCCGGCCCCACCACACCTTAATTGCGTATTGCGTGAGTACTCACGTATCAGTTAAGCTTTTGACATGAATACGACAATCTCACCGGAACAGGCACTGGGGCTCGCATTCGGCGGTGCCTGGAGCCGTCTCGAGCAGCGACTCGACCACAGCCTGGGCGCTATACGCGGCATCAGCCTCGCGGAATACCGGCTGCTGCGGGCGCTCGGCGATGCGCCCGGCTCGCAGGCGAGCCGCGTCGACCTTGCGCAGGCCGTGGGCCTCACGCCGTCCGGCGTTACCCGCGCGCTTCGGCCCATGGAAAAGCTCGGCATCGTCTCGACGGTCAGGAGCAAGCGTGACGCACGCCTCGCCATCGCCGCGCTTACGCCGGCAGGGCGCGAGGTGCTCGATGATGCATCGGGCATCGTCGATGACACGATGAAGGTGGTGCTGAAGCGTACCCCGCAGGTCGCCACGCACGCCGGCGCGATGACCGAGTTGCTCGAGGAAATCGGGCGTTAGGTCACGACGCTTTCAGCACTTGATCTTCAACTGCGCAAAGTCCTGGATATAGGCCGGCGCCTGCGATGCCTTGCGCCCGACATTGCCGTTACCGGCCGGAGCCACTGTCGTGTTGTCTGCGTCGGGTTGCGGCTTCGAGCGCATCCACTCGCCGTAGCGCACGTAGCCATCCAGGTGATACGACGGCCTTACAGACCATCGATAGGTCTTGCAGGCCTCGATCCCGTAGCTGAGCGTGTGCGTTGCGTCGGGCACCTGCCGTTGTGAGTAGACCAGGCGATGATTGTCATAGATCTCGACGTCAAAGTAGATGCGTGTTTCGTTGGCACTCGCAATCACAGGGCTCAATAAGTCCGCCGATACGAGTTCCCACGCGAGCGTCGGCGTCGTCGATTTACTGACCCCGTGCCAGTCGTTTTTCTTCACCCGGGATACCGTGCGGGATTCGCTCGGCCGCAGTTCGTGCGCGGGCTCTACCCTGCCAAAAAGTACGGCCGTGATCTCGCGCGCAAGATAGTGCGCTGCGAAGTTCGAGTAGTCTCGCCACAAGGCATTGTCGTTCGCCGTCCAGTTCTTCAACGTGTCCCTGTCCTCGTACGCGACGACCGTCTCGTAGATTTTCAAACCGTCGCCCGGATTGCGCACGGTCGCTTTCGCCGATACTGCGAGCACCGCCTCGTCGCCCTTGACGTCAATGCCAACGTCCTCGAAGCTCACGAACAGGATGGCATCCGTATCCTCCGGGATCGGCACGGATGGCGCGAATAAACGGGTTTCCGGGTTGGCGAGCCTGCCCAGCTCCTGGTAGACGTCCAGCGCCAGCCCGTCATTCGTCAGCGGCTTGTTGTCCGCCTCCGCGAGCTCCCGGGTCAGCGCATCCCGGAACGCCTGAATTTCTCGCTGGGTCGCGCCCGACAGCCCACCGAATATGGCGCCGGGTATGGTGAGTATGGGTATCGGGAAGTTGACGTTGACGCCACCGACTTCCTGCGAAATCGTACCGAGCCGGGAACCCTCGTTCATGCCGCCGACAAGGCCCGCCGTTTCCTTGCGGTAGCTGCCGCTGATTTCTTCCTGTGGCGGGCTCTCGCCGCCGATGAGGATGGCCTTCTTGATCGTGGCGCGTACCGACTCGGACAGGTGCGCATGTGAATCCACCGGTATCGCCTGGGCGGCGGGCGCCCCGCTCTCTTTCGACTGACCCTGCGCCGGCAGATGCAGCGTCAGAAATACCACGGCACTCAAAGCCGGCAGCCAGACAGTCTCGTTATTGCGCCTCCGGGATCTCATTGATTCCTCACATCTGCATGGCATGAGCCGGTATCTGTTTGATTGTAGCAAGCGGGCCGTGTTCCATCGGATCGACAGAGCCCGTGAGAAAACTTCGGGTGTTGGCCGACCTAGTCCCTGTTTCGCCTGATCAGCTGCCGGCGTGTGTGCTTGTCGGGCCTGCCTTTCGTTTTGGGCATGAGCATGCGGTCTTGCCGCAGCGCCTGGGTAAGGGCCTCGCGCTCGAGCACGACGCCCTGGTCTTCTTCGTAGCACTCACGTGCTTCGGTCGCGGGGCCTCTCCTCGCGGGAATCGCCGTTACATCCATAACGTACGGCAGGCGGTCCCGCACGAGTTCGATACGGTCGCCGCATTTCACCCGGGCACCGGGGGTAGTGCGTTCACCGTTGATGCGCACGTGCCCTCCGGAAACGGCCGCGGTCGCGAGGCTGCGCGACTTGTAGAACCGGCAGTAGTAGAGCCATCGATCAATGCGCAGAGCATTGTGGGGATTCTTCATAAGCGCTGGGCCCTCTACCCGAGTGCCTCGACGACGGCCTGGCTGGCATGAACGCGTGTCGTATCGAACAGCGGCACATGCGTATGCTCCTGGCAAACCAGCAGTCCGATTTCGGTACAGCCTTCGATAACGGCTTCGGCGCCGATTTCGCGGAGCGCGTCAATGATCCGCAAAAACTCCTGCCTCGACCCCTGATTCACCTGCCCGAGGCAGAGCTCTTCGTAGATGACCCGATGCACGAGCGCCCTGTCCTTTTCATCGGGAACTACAACCCTGAGCCCGCTCTGCTCCAGTCGGTCCGTGTAGAACGATTGCTCCATCGTAAATCGCGTCCCGAGTAATCCGACCGTTCGAACCCCTGAGGCCTTCACATGCGTCGCTGTTGCATCCGCGATATGCAGCAACGGTATGCCTGTCGCAGCGGCCACCTGGTCCGCGACCTTGTGCATCGTGTTGCTGCAAATCAACAGCAGTTCGGCACCCGCAGTCTCGATCCGGCGCGCGTATTTCGACAGGATACGGGCCGATGCGTCCCAGTCATCCCGGGCCTGCAGCCCTTCGATTTCGTGAAAGTCGACGCTGACCATGACGATCGGTGCGGAATGCAGGCCACCGAGTAATCGCCTGGTCTCTTCGTTAATCAGCCGGTAATAAAGCTCGGTACTTTCCCAGCTCATGCCGCCCAGCAAACCGATCGTCTTCATCGCGGCCCTCGCGCCCGAAGGTCGGAACGTGAGTCGTCATTGTACATAATCGGCTACCCGAGACGATCTCCAGGGAACCAAACTCAAGGCCCTGTCGTGACAGGTAGTAAGGCATCCGCGCGAGGCAGGGACGAATAATCATGCGATTCAAGTTGAAACGGCGGCAACAACAAGCCGACTGCAACACAGGTACCTACCGCGTGCAGCTGTATTCCCGCCGTGCACTGTTGATCCGGGAATTCTGTCTCGACGCCCGTGATAATGGACTCAGCGACATGGCGGCCGCCGAGGAGCACCTGCGCCAGACGCTGCCACCCACCGATTCCTCGTCGCTAACGGTCGCCCTGATCGACGAGAGCCCGGACCGTCATGACTACGTGCAATTCGACATCAAACCGACCTAGCCTCGCAGCATACTTACTCTCCAATGTTTCTTCCCCGCTCATAGCGCAGGCGCCGGCGCTGGACTACACTTTATCGAGGTGAAATCAGTCTTGCTTCGGGGGTAGCCGCCATGCGCAGTCCGAAAAGTCTCCTGATAATCCTGCTATGTGCCGGCCTGCCGGCGTATGCGGCGGAGGAAACGATCGTCCTGCGTGAACACGTTGAGTTGAGCGAGCACCTGCACCTCATCGAGCAGCCCAAACCCGAGTTCCCCAAGTCCGAGTTCGTGCGCGGACGTGAGGGCTGGGTGTTGCTCAGGTATGACGTTCTCGAGGACGGCACGGTTTTCAGCCCGGTCATTGAAGCGTCGAGCGGCAGCGATGCCTTCAGTGAAGCCGCGATGGAAGCCGTAAGCCGGTGGCGTTACATACCGGGTGCAGTGCAAACCAACACAGCACTTCTGCATTTCATTTACGAGCGCAAGCAGCCGTATGTCTCCAAGAAGTTTTTTGCGAGAGACAGGAAGGTCCATGCCGCCATTGACAGAGGGAAACTCGACAACGCGCAGGAGCGTATCGACGAGATGCGGCGCAGAGACGACCTGACGGCGGTCGAACTTGCGTATACCTATATCGCGGAAGCGCGTATTTGCGGCGCACGCGATGACAAGGAAGGGCAACTGGCACACTTTCGCAGGGCAATGATCAACGACGGCCGCTGGCTAAACCGCAACGACTACCTGAAGCTGCTGCATGCCGTGGTGATTCTCGAATTGCAGCTGAAGGACTATTCCTCCGCGCTACGCGATTACGAGCTCCTGACCGAGACCGATGCTGGCAGGAAACTGGCAACGGACATCGAAGAACCGATGAGCAGGATCGTAAACGCGGTCGAAAATGGCGCGGAACTGCCGCCGCCGTATGCGCCCGCTGAGCTGGAAGTATTTATCGTGCGCGAGCCGCCGCAGCCGAGCCGGAAGGACCAGTTCCCGAGGCCCGAGCCGGAACGGGAGCCGTCGCGGCCTCAAACGCCGCCACGCCCGGATCCGCCGCGACAGCAAAGCGGCTGACCCGTCGGCTTACATCGAAAGCGAGCCTTCGCGGAAATCCGTCTTGTCCAGCCATGCGTTGACGAGCACAGGCTTGCCCTGCTTCGCAGCCTTGCGCGCATCACGCAGGCCCACCGCCACCTGATCCTGTTTCTCGAGCAGGATTCCGTGGCCGCCCAGCGCGGCGGCCACGTCGTGATAATTGCTCCGCTCGAGCACCGTGCCGACGTCGTCTTCGAGGATCTTGACCTGCTCGCGCGCGATCTGCGTCCAGCCGGCATCGTTGCCGACGACCGCAATAACCGGAATACCATGGCGCGCAAACGTATCGAACTCGGCGAGTGAGTAGCCAACCGACCCGTCACCGAACAGCATCCAGACTTCACTGTCTGGTCGGCACAGGCTTGCGCCCAACGCGAACCCCGCGCCGCAGCCGAGGGTGCCGAATACGCCGGGGTCCAGCCAGCTCAGCGGGCTGCGCGGCTTCACGATATAGGACGCCGTACCGACGAAGTCGCCGCCATCCGCAACGATGACACTGTCATGAGGCAATTCGGCGTCGATGCACCGGCAAAGCGCCACAGGGTTGACGTAGCTGGATTCGCGCTCGGCCGTTACGTCTATCTGTGCTTCTCGCTCGGCGTCGCGCGCTTCGAGCGCGAGGTGCCAGTCGCGCCAGCGCTCATGCGTGCCCGCTTTGACGGTGTCGGCCAGTGCGCGCAGAAACAGCCCAGCATCCGCCAGGATACCGACGTCGGGTTTTCGATTGCGCTTGAGATCGACCCTGCTCCTGTTTGCCGATACCAGGCACGCGGAACGCCGGACATGCCGGCCATAGTCGAGCCGGAAATCCGACGGCACGCCGGCCAGGACGACCACGTCCGCCTCCTTCAGTGCATTGCGCCGCTGGTGCCGGCGATGCAACGGGTGCGCGGACCCGAGCAGTCCGCGCGCCATGCCGGAGAGGTAGACGGGGATGTTGAGCGAATCGATTGCCTCGGCGACGGCATCAGCCTGACCGGCGTCGACAAGTGCCTGGCTCCCGACGACGAGGAGCGGCCGCTCGGCGCTCGATAACCTGCCTGCCGCCTGCTGGACAGCGCCGGACGGTGGTGACGTGACAGCAACCGTTGCCACGTACTCCGTGTCGGCGCCGCCCGGATCGGCAAATAATCGCCGTGCGTGACGCTGCAGATACATGCGCATCACGCGGTCCGCCAGCGCATTGCCCTTGGGTGTCGCGGCCGCGTACCACTCGCGAATCACGGCTTCGTCATAGAGCAGGTCGACCGGACATTCGATAAACACCGGCCCGGGGATCCCGCTCTGCGCAATCCGGAACCCTTTCTGGATCGCTGGAGCAAGGTCCCGCACTCGCCTGACTGCCGTACTCCACTTTACGTGCGGCCTGAAGAGCGCGAGTTGATCGATATCCTGCAGTGCGCCACGTCCCTGCAACAGGGTTGCCGCCGCACCGCCGAGAAGAATGACCGGCGACTGCGCAAGCTGCGCGTTTTTCACGGCCGTTATCGTGTTGGTCACGCCCGGTCCCGCGGTAACTGCAGCAACGCCCGGCGTACCGGTCAGGCGAGCCGTTGCGTCGGCGGCGAAAACGGCCGTGACCTCGTGACGGGTATCCACGACACGAATGCCCCGGTCCTTGGCGCCTTTCAATATCGGCGAAATGTGACCGCCGCACAGCGTGAAAAGAAACTGCACACCGTGTGCCTGCAACACCTGACCGATTATGTCCCCGCCGTTCACGTGCTCAACCTTACATCAGGCCGGAGACATGGAACACGGCCGTACCGATCAAGGTGCCGAGCGCATAACCGAGCACGCCGACGAGCACGCCCGGCGTGACGAGATCGTGCCAGCCTTTCGCGGCCGCGAGCGCCGGCGCGGTAGTGGCGCCGAGTACCGCGGCATTGGAGGCGGTCACGAGCTCCGGCAGCGTCAGGCGAAACAGCCGTCCGACGCCGAGCAGCACCAGGAGATGCATGCTGAGCAGGATGAGCACCAGGACGATGAGGAGAGGCGCGATCCGAATCATCGCGATGAGATTGGCGCCGGCCGCAATCGCCGCAAAGAATACGAACGCGAGCCCGACGCCGAGCTCGAATCCGCCGTGCAGGCGGTTCATGAGCCCCGGGAACACGGTAGCAGCCGTGACGACAAGGACCGTGATGACCGCGTAACGCAGGCTGGGAACACCCGTCAGCGACGTGATGAAATCGCCGATTGCAACGAAACTGATGGCCGTCGCCATTGCCAGCGTCAGGCTCATTGCCGTGATCTGCTCGCGCCAGGTCACGGCCTCCTTCGCTTCGCCG
>CBDUCE010000002.1:0-46067 GCA_965365575.1 uncultured Gammaproteobacteria bacterium | reverse complement strand
CGCCAGGTCAGCTACTCGGCCGATGTAAGGCCCATCCTCGACAATTACTGCATTCAGTGTCATTCGGGCTCGGGCGAAGGCGAGGCCGCGAGTGGACTTGCTCTGAATGATTACGAATCCCTGATGCAGGGCACGAAGTTCGGGCAGATCGTCGTGCCCGGGAGCAGCATGTCCAGCTCGCTCTACCTGGTCGTCACAGAGAAGGTAGATCCGAAGATCCACATGCCGCCGCATCACGACGAGTCGCTCGCCGAAGGCAGGGGATTCGCGCTGTCCAGGACAAATATCGAGACCATCGGTACCTGGATCGACCAGGGCGCGAAAAACAACTGAGCGATATCAAGCACCGGCTCGCCGGCGCACGTACTTCTCGAGTTCGACCGCGACGAGAACGACCGACCCGATTGCGAAGCAAGCCGCGAGCTGCATGGCCGACAAAGGGGCCGTCCGGAACACCGTGTTGAAAAACGGCAGATAGATGACCGCAATCTGTGCCGCTACGGTGATGAGTATCGCAATCACGAGCGCCGGATTGCTGAACAACCCGATGCCGAGGAGCGAGAATCGCTCCGAGCGAATCGCGAGGCAGTGAAACAGCTGCGCGACAACCAGCACCGTGAAAACCATGGTCTGCCACTCGGCCTGGCCCTGCGACCAGGTCCACGCCTGTGTTGCCAGGGTTAGTCCGCCGATCAGGAGACCCACCCACAGGATGTGGCCTGCCATGCCTTGAGCGAAAATGCTCTCCTCGGGCGGTCTCGGCCTGCGCTGCATGACATCTCGCTCCGCCGGCTCTGCCGACAACGCCAGGCCCGGCAGACCGTCGGTCACGAGGTTGATCCAGAGTATGTGCAGGGGCAGCAGCGGCAGCGGCAGGCCAAGCAGCGGTGCCAGGACCAGTACCCAGATCTCGCCGGAGTTGCTGGTCATCGTATAGCGGATGAATTTACGGATATCGTCGAATATTCGGCGACCCTCGTTCACGGCCATCACGATCGTCGCAAAACTGTCGTCCAGTAGCACGAGTTCGGCGGCTTCCCGCGCGACATCCGTACCGCGCTGCCCCATGGCAACACCGATCGTGGCCGCTTTAAGCGCCGGGGCATCGTTGACGCCGTCGCCGGTCATCGCAACGAAGTGGCCCGTGTCCTGCAGTGCCCGCACGATACGGATCTTCTGTTCCGGATCGACGCGAGCGTACACGCGGATTCTCTCGACACGCCGGGCGAATTCGTCATCGGTAAGCGCAGCCAGTTCGTTGCCCGTCAATGACTCGGACGAAGCGTCGGCGATCTCCAGCTCTTCCGCTATCGCCCGGGCCGTCGCCGGATGATCGCCCGTGATCATTACCGGCACGATTCCCGCCGAACGGCACTCGCGGATGGCATCCAGCGCCCCCGGTCGGGGCGGATCGATCAGGCCGGCGAGGCCGGCAAACGTCCACTTCTTCCCTATTTCTGCAGCGTCGATCTCCCCTGCATCGGAAAAGTCGTCGCGAAACGCCAGCGCCAGGACACGGTAACCGTGCTCGGCCATCTCGTGGGCAACTTCCAGCAGTGAATCCGCGACGGCCTCCCTGCCAGCGGTCGTCAACTGATCGACACAACCTTCGATGATACGCTCCGGCGCTCCTTTGATCAGCGCCAGCGGGCCGTCAGGCCCTTCGTGAAGGGTCACCATGCAACGCCGCTCGGCCTCGAACGGCAACTCGCCGATTCTCGGCAAACCAGATTCGAGCGCCTGCTTGTCGAAGCCCATCGCCCGCGCGCCCTCGACAAGCGCGACCTCGGTCGGCTCACCGCGCATCGACCCGGCATCGACATCGTTACACATCGCGAGTATCTCGCCGATACGTTGCCCGAGCGGTTCGGGCAGCGGCGCGGACAGTCCACGATACTCATTGCCCGCGGCGTAGATGGCCGAGAGCGCCATGCGATTCTCGGTAAGCGTGCCGGTCTTGTCCGCGCAGATGTAAGTGACAGACCCGAGCGACTCGACCGCAGGCAGTCGTCTCACGAGCGCGTTCTTCTCCCCGAGCCGGCGGGCGCCGAGGCCGAGTGCCAGCGTGATCACAGCCGGAAGCGCCTCCGGCACAGCCGCGACGGCGAGACTCAGCGCTGTCATGAACATCAACAGCGCCGGCTGGCCCTGCAGCAGCCCCGTTGCAAACACGATGCCGCAGATTGCCAGAACGACGAGTGCGATCCGCCGGCTGAACCGGGCAAGACGCAGTTGCAGCGGCGTCCTGGCTCCCCGTGCCCCGCGCAAAAGGTCCGCTATACGGCCGATTTCAGTAGCTCTTCCCGTCGCGATCACGACGCCGCTGCCGCGCCCGCGGGTCACGAGGGTGCTCTTGTAGACCATGTTCAGTCGTTCGCCCAGTGCCAGCGCACTGACGTCCATGATCTCTTCACTCTTCGCGACAGGCACCGACTCCCCGGTCAGTGCGGACTCGTCCACGCCGAGGTCGACCGCGCTGATCAAACGCATGTCTGCCGCTACGACATCGCCGGCTTCGACATGCACGATATCTCCCGGGACGACCTGCCGCGCCGGGATCTCGCTTATTCTTCCATCCCGCAGAACTCGTGCCGTCGGTGCGCTCATGCGCCGCAGGGCAGCGACCGCCCGCTGCGCGCGATACTCCTGGATCAGCCCGACGGTGGCGTTGAGCCCGACAATGACGACGATGGCGACGGTATCGATCATGTCGCCCAGCCATCCGGCAATTATTGCCGCTGCAATCAGCAGCACGATCATGACGTCCGCAAACTGATGCGCAAACAACCGCAATACGCCATACCCGCGCTGCTGGTCGATCGCGTTGGCGCCGACCTCCTCGAGCTTTTCGCGAGCGTCGTGCTCGCTCAATCCGGCGTCAGTCGACGTGCCGAGCGCGCGCAGTATGGCGGCCGCATCCTCACAGTGCCATGGCTGGACCGCGTGAGGACGGCTCATTGTTCAGCGCTGAAAGGCAGCGTATTCATCCTCCCGCAGTTTTGCATTCGCCGCCGCAAGCCTCGCGACAGGAACCCGTGGCCCGGAACAGGACACATAGTTCAGGTCCACGTGGTGACAGAACCGGATCGACTCGGGATGCCCGCCCTGCTCACCGCAGATTCCAATCTTGAGATCGGCACGGACCTGCCGGCCGTTGTACACGGCCATGTTGATGAGCTGTCCGACCCCCTGCACGTCAAGCACCTCGAACGGGTTGTCCTGCAGGATCCCGGAGTCGTTGTACATGGGCAGGAACTTGTTCTCGGCATCCTCGCGTGAGAAGGAAAACGTTGCCTGGGTGAGGTCGTTGGTTCCGAAGGAAAAGAACTCGGCGCTGGCCGCGAGCTTTCTTGCACGTGTGCAGGCGCGCACCGTTTCGATCATCGTGCCGAACTTGAAATCGACCGCCTCGCCGAATTCCTTTTTCAGCTCGGCCGTCCTGCGGTCCACGGTGCGCCTCACGTGCAGCAGTTCCTCGGACGTAATGACCTGGGGCACCATGATCTCCGGCTGCACCTTGATACCATTCCTCGCGCATTCGGCCGCCGCTTCCAGGATCGCCTCGATCTGCATCTCGTAGATTTCGGGATACGTGATGCCCAGCCGCACGCCGCGATGCCCGAGCATCGGGTTGGTCTCCTGCAACTCCCGAACCTTCTTCAGCATGCGCTCCTTGGTGCTTATCGCGTCGATGACGATCTCTTCGTTGAGTTCACTGAAAGGCTCGGGCAATGGTGACGGGTGGACCATCGTCGCCAGGGCATTTTCACGTCCGCGCACGACGTCCCTGTAAAGGCTCAGCGTCCTTATCTGCTCGAGCAGCTGTTGCTCGGTCGGCAGGAATTCGTGCATCGGTGGATCGAGCAGGCGCACGGTAACCGGATCAGGCGACATGACCGTGAAAAGCTCGATGAAATCGGCGCGCTGAATAGGCAGCAGCCGGTTCAGCGCTGCTTTGCGGTCCCCGGCATTGGTGGCAAGAATCATGTCGATGACGATGGGCAGGCGGTCGCTCGCATTGAACATGCGTTCGGTGCGACAGAGCCCGATACCCATTGCTCCGTACTCGCGCGCCTTCCGGGCGGCATCCGGGGTATCCGCGTTGGCCATGACCTTGAGATCGGCGGTCTCGTCCGCCCATTCCAGCAGGGTACGCAGGTCGTCGGAGAAGTCCGCCTCCAGCGTCGGGATGGCGCCCAGGTAAACCTTTCCGGTACCGCCATCCAGGGTAATGATGTCGCCCTCGTGGATGACGTGGCCGCCGACGTGGGCCATTCTCAAGGCAACATCCACTTCGATGCCTTCCGCCCCGGCGACGCAAGGCTTGCCCATGCCGCGCGCGACGACAGCCGCATGTGACGTTTTGCCACCGCGGCTGGTCAGGATTCCTTCGGCAGCGAAGAAGCCGTGAATATCCTCGGGCCGCGTCTCTTCCCGGACCAGTATTACCTGCTCGCCGGTATTGCCCAGCTTTTCGGCGAGATCGGCATCGAACACGCATTTTCCGGATGCAGCGCCCGGGGATGCGGGCAATCCGTAGGCGACGGGCTCGTCGCTGCTGTCGGGATCGAGCGTCGGGTGCAACAGTTGCTCGAGAATTTCGGGCTCTATCCGCAGCAGCGCCTTGTCCTTGCTGATCAATCCCTCCCTGAACATGTCGACCGACGTCTTCACCTGCGCGGCAGCGTTCATCTTGCCGTTGCGCGTCTGCAGACAATAAAGCGTGCCCTTCTCGATCGTGAACTCGTAGTCCTGCACCTCTCCGTAATGGGTTTCGAGCTTGTTGCGTAGTTCGACGAGCTGCGCGTACTGCTCCGGCATCTCGTTCTCCATCTCCGTGAGCGGTTTCGGCGTGCGGATGCCCGCAACGACGTCCTCACCCTGGGCGTTGGTCAGGTATTCGCCGAACATTTCGTTGTCGCCCGTGCCGGGGTTACGCGTGAACCCCACGCCCGTCGCACAGTCGTTGCCCATGTTGCCGAACACCATCGTGCAGATGTTCACGGCAGTACCGTTGGCCATGTCGGGCGTGATATTGAATTCGCGTCGATAATCCACGGCGCGCTTGCCCATCCAGGACCGGAACACGGCTTCGACAGCCAGCTGCAGCTGGCGCATTACGTCCTGCGGAAACTCATCGCCGGTTTCCTGCCGAATCACGAGCAGAAATTTCTCGCTTATCTCCCGCAAATGCTCTGCTTCGAGCCCGATATCGGCTTTCACTCCTACGCGCTCCTTGACGTCATTGAAGTGCTCGTCGAATTTCTCGTCGTCGATGCCGAGGGCAACCTTGCCGAACAGCTGGATGAAGCGGCGGTAGGCGTCGTAGGCGAATCGCTCGTCACCAGTTTGCCCGATCAGTCCCGCGAGCGTCTCGTCGTTGAGCCCGAGATTCAGTATCGTGTCCATCATGCCCGGCATCGATAGCGCGGAACCCGACCTGACCGAGACCAGCAGCGGATTCTCGGCGGCGCCGAATTTTCTTCCCGTCGCTCCCTCCAGGCCGGCGATCGAGTCTCGAACCGATGCCATCAAGCCTTCCGGAATCTCGTTTGCTGCAAGATAGTCGAGACAGGCTTCCGTCGTAATCACGAAACCCGGCGGGACGTTCAGGCCGATCTGCGTCATCTCGCACAGATTGGCGCCTTTGCCACCCAGCAGTTTCTTGTTCTGACCATCGCCTTCGGCGAACGAATATACGAGCTTCTTTTTCATGCGTTTACAGTGTCTCCAGGTGATATCTGATGCCAGTTGAATGCTGCGCCGCTGCGGTCCGACAGCCTACCGGGCAAATCCCAAGCAGCGATGATACAGGCAAAATATTGCTGTTGGGCTGCGCTTGAAGAATACTCTGCCGCTGCATTTTCTGGAGGCCACAGCACGTCTCGAGCGCATCGCAATGGATTTCACACTTTACTGGTTCATGTTTCCGGTCTCGATCCTGGTCGCGACCTGTGCGATGCTGAGCGGGATTGGCGGGGCGGCGCTGTTCACGCCGATCTTTATTCTCGTCTTTCCGTTGCTCGGGCCCGAGTACGTGCTCGAATCGACAATCGCGGCGATCGGAACGGCGCTGATTACACAGACCTTTGGATTCCTCTCCGGCTTCATCGGCTACTATCGCCGCAAATTGATCGACTACCGCCTGGCCTCGCGAATCATCCTGGTCTCGGTTCCGGTAGCAATCGCGGGCGCACTCGCTGCCGGATTCGTGCATGACAGTGTGCTTCTCGCCAGCTATGCGCTCCTCGTTGCCGTCCTGTCGATCGTGATGTGGCGCAACCGGCCGCCGGAAGCCGCTGCAGCAGTTGCGATGAAAGACGTCGGGTGGCGCACGGTTGTCGACTCGAAAGGCCATACATACGCCTACGAATTGCCGCGGCTCGGCACAGGCAGCAATCTGCTCACCGCAACGGGCGCCTTTCTGACGGGTATGGTCTCGGTAGGTATCGGCGAAGTGACAATCTCGCAGCTGACGCGCAAAGGCATGCCGATAGCCGTCGCTGCAGCAACGTCGGTGCTGGTCGTGATCACGACGGTGGTTTTTGCGTCCACGACGCTGGTCGTTCAGATGGTCAAGAGCGGTGGATGGACTGCCGTGCCCTGGAACCTGCTGTGCTACGACATTCCCGGCGTATTGATCGGCGGACAGATCGGGCCCCGTCTCCAGGGCCGAATCTCACCGCATACCATGCGCAGATTGATCAGCGTGTTGTTTGTCCTGCTGTCCGTGGCGATGATGTCCGTGGCGATCCGCAAGCTGGGAATCGTCTAACAGCGATCGTCAAGGGCCGGGCGCGCCAAGTGCGTCGAGGGCCCTGGAGGTGTTCGGGCCGACGCGGATGCTCTCCTCGCGTTCCAGCAGTTCGATCAGAACCCAGCCGGCCGATTCCTCTCCATCCAGGAATCGTTCCTCGAGCCAGTCCGCCGCCTGCTGTTGATCGAATGTGGCGTACAACTCACCGACGTAGTAATCGATATGCCAGGACGATCGTTCATCGGCCCGCAGGCTTGCCGATATTGACTGGAGCGCCGGGATCAGCCGGTCGACGCTGATCGCATCGCATCCGCTTGCCGTATAGACATTGACGACATTCGACAAAGCCTGCGACGCCTCGATGGCGAGTTCCCGTCCCGTGACTTCCGCAAGCTGTGCATAAAGACGCTCATCCAGGGGCGCACCGGTCGCGCACTGAACATACAGCTTCTGCAATCTCGCCCGCAGCGCTTCGTGCGGGGACTCGGCGATCACCCTGTCGAGCAACGCCACGGCGGGCGCGACTTTTCCCTCTTCGAGATAATACTGCGCCATGCCGCTCGCCGCCCTGGGAGAGAGATAGTCCCGTGCCAGCGCCGTGCGATATGCCAGCCGCTGGTCTGACCAGGTAACGGCCTTCGCATGGGCGACAAGAGCGATACCGACGAGATAAATCACCGCAATCCCGGCCGCGTAGTGCATCGGGATTCGTCTCAGGATCCAGTAAGCGGAAACGACGAAAGCCAGATAGAGCCCGGTGGACGGCAGGTAGTTTCGATGCTCGTAGTAAAGCTCCAGCGGAAACACGGAGCTTTCGAGAATATGTCCGGCGAGGAAAAACGCCAGTCCGAATGCAATGACACCCAGTGTTTTGTGGCGACAATACCGAATCGCGAAGACGATCAGGCCCGCCAGACCGGCCATGGCCGTCACGGTTGAGGCCGGGGTGAAGAGTCCGGTCGACACCGGGATGCCATCCTGATACAGCCCGATTGCGGCAGTGGTGGGAACGAGCAGCTGACCGATGTAGATCCAGAGAATACGGGCCTGCGTCAGAACCCGCTCTTCGAGCGTAAACGTTCGTTGGCTGTAATCCAGCAGACTACTGCCGGATAGCACCCCGAAAAGCAACGCGGCGAGAGCCAGCAATAACGTTGCCGTTGTCGCTTTACCGGCTTTTGTTCCAAGCCACTTCGGCAAGTCGGGAAACAGAAATATCTCGATGAGAATGATGAATACCGGGATGAGCAACGCATTTTCCTTGCACGCGTATGCGAGGATGCTCAGCAAACCGACGCCTCCAACCAGTGCCACCGATTTTGCCCGCGAACCAGGATGCCCGGCGGGCGCGCCGCGAGCCCGCAGAAACAGTACCAGTGCAGCAAGTGAAAATAGTGTCGCCAACTGGTTCATTCTCTGGACGGCGTACAGGACACCACTCACGTTGACAGCCGATATCAACCACAACAGCGCTACCGCTGCCGCAAATAGATGGCCTTGTTCGCGATACCGAGTTCTCTGCAGCAGCATCGCCACGAACAGAAAGACCAGGATCGCATTGATGACGTGGATGACGACGTTCGTCAGCTTGATCTCGTAGGGATCAACGCCGTCGCTGACAGCTATGTTCAGGTAGAAACTGAGCTGCGGAATGATACGACCGAATTGCCGCGAGAAGCTGAGGTCTTCCAGCTCTAAAGCAGTTCCCTGGTCGCGGTAAACTTGTTCGAGCTGGTAGATCTTCGCTGAATCGAGATGAAGGTCCCCGGACAACCCCGGCGCGTAAATCAGGCCGGTAAGCAGTGCGGCGAGCGCCAAACCGGATAGCCAGACGATTCGGGTCCTGTGTTTTAGAAATGAGCGAATAACCTGTCCCCGTGGCGAAATTCACAGGCTCGGCGGCGTGTCATCGTCGCGTGAATACAATGGGACAAGGATACCAGCTGAATGTCGATCCGAAGATGGACATCCGTCTCAATCTGACGAGCACGGGTACGCCCCGCTCTCTCAGAACTTCTCCGGCCGCAGGACGCGGACGTCGCTCTCGAAAAGTATCATGGCATAGTCGTTGTAATAGTTCTCTCGCAAGTGAGTGGTTATGCGTTGCGCGACTTCTTCTTTACAGACGACTTCGACGCGTACATTACTGCTCGACGACCAGCCAGCGTCGCGAATCCCGCGGTGACCGGAGCCCCTGGCATTCGTCACCGTGTAGCCGGCTGCGCCGAGCTTCTCCAGCGTCTCGCAAAGCTCGTCCTCGAGAATTGCTTCGGTGACGATCGTTATCAGTCGCCGGCTGTCGTCAGGCACGGTGTCATCCTCCCCACTGATGCAGCGCAGTGGCTATTGAATAATAAATCGGTATTCCCGCGAATATATTGAACGGAAACGTCACACCCAGTGACGCGGTGAGAGAGAGTGAAGGATTGGCCTCGGGAACCGCGATTCGCATCGCCGCGGGCGCCGCAATATAGGAGGCGCTGCCGGTCAGCACGGCAAGCAGCGTGGTACCGCCGACCGAGAGTCCCATCAGCCAGCCCGCGACGGCCCCTGCCGCGGCAAGCGGGACTGGCGCCAGGATCCCGAAAACGGCAACAGCCAGGCCCTTTTCGCGGAGAACCTGCGCCTGGCTCGCGGCGATGAGCCCCATTTCGAGCAGGAACAGGGCGAGGACACCCTTGAACAGATCGAAGAACAGCGGCTCGAGCGGGGCGATGCCCTCCGATCCGGCAGCCCAACCAATCCCCAGTCCGCCGACCAGCAGCACAATGCTCTTGCCGAGGAAGATCTCGTGCAACAGCTTTCCCCATCGCTGTCCGCTACGCAGGCCGCGCGCCAGCAAGATGCCGACGACGATCGCGGGGACTTCCAGCAGCACCAGGAACAACGGCAGTTGCGAATCGTACTCGACATTACGCTCGGCGAGAAACGATACGCCAACGGCAAATGTGGCAACGCTAACGGATCCGTAGTGGGCGGCGAGCGATGCCGCATCAGCCCGGCCGAATGGTCCGATGGCACGCAGCAACGGGAACATTATGAGCGGCAACGCGAAGCCGATAGTCAACACGGCCGCAGCCTGCGGCAGCAAACCCGCGACGTCCGAACGCGCCAGCTCGACACCGCCTTTCAGGCCGATCGTAAGCAGCAACAGGGTACTGAGCAGGTCGTAGACCGCAGGCGGCAGCCTCAGGTCCGACTTCGCCAGCCCCGCGACAAGCCCGAGGACGAAAAACCAGATGACAGGATCCATGCTCAGTCCCGGTGGAGCGCTTCGCGTACCTGCCGTATTTCGTCGGTTAGCGCTTCAATCTGACGTGACAATGCCTCACGCTCGTCGTGCGCGGCCAGCGCCTGGGCCCGCACGTTTTCGTTTGTCTCTGTCTGCATGGACTGCATGGAGTTGACGATCAGCGCGATAAACAGATTGAGCACCGCAAAACTCGTTACGATAATGAACGGTACGAAGAACAGCCAGGCGTAAGGATACTGCTCCATAACCGGCCGCACAATTCCCATCGACCAGCTCTCGAGCGTCATGATCTGAAACAGGCTGTACATCGATGCGCCGACGCTGCCGAACCACTCGGGGAAATCGGCAGCAAAGAGCTTGGTCGCCATGACGGCCGCGACGTAGAAGACCAGCGCAAGTACAGCGATCACCGACCCCATGCCGGGGAGCGCACGAAACAGTGCCCCGATGACTGTCCGCATCTGGGGCACAATCGTAAGCAGCCTCAGCGCCCGAATGATGCGCAGCGCGCGCAGGACGGAGAGCGGCCCGGCCGATGGCAGCCACGCAACCGCAACGATCACGAAGTCGAAAACGCCCCAGGCATCGCGGAAGAAACGGCCGCGGTAGAGCCAGATCTTCAGGCCGATCTCGACCGTGAAAAACCACAGCGCCAGCCTGTCAATCGTGAGCAACAGGGGACCCGCGGCCTGCATGGCAAGCGGCCAGGTCTCCAGGCCGAGTGTGACCGCGTTGATCGCGATGACGATCGTTACAGTGAGTGTGAACCCGCGCGACTCGACGATGTTCCTGAGCTGCCCCGATGCCGGTGGCACCAGCGCGCCAGCGCGCCCCGTCAAGTTTCGGTGGCCTCTGTGAGGCGCACGCTGGTGCGCCACTTGTGCCGCTGTTGCGATTTCTTCAGGCTGCGACGCACCGCCCGCTTGGCTTTCCGCGACGCGACAACGACGGCCGCACGAAGGTCGGCCCGAGTAATCTCGGTGGCGATGACCTGGCGGTTCCGCAGCCGGATGCGAATCAGAACCTGCTTGTCGATGCCGCCCTTGGGACCGTTGATGTCCTTCAGAAAGGCATCGACCGACACAACCTGGTCTTCGAACCGCTGCAGCGCTGAGTAGACTTGCTCACGAACGAACGCATCTGTGGCCGCCTCCAGGCGGAGGCCCCGGGTGCTGACTTTGATATCCATGGTCGTCTCCTCTTTGTTGACCACCAGACTAACTCGAAACTTGTTTCGGTGAAGTCGATCTATTCGATACAATACTTCGGTAATATCGATGCTTTAGTGTTCAAGCCCGAGGGAGCTCTATAAGGATGCGTCACCTGAATTACAGCCACCTGCAGTACTTCTGGATCGTCGCCCGGGAAGGCAGCATAGCCAGGGCGTCCACCGTCCTGCACCTGACCCCGCAGACGATCAGTGGACAGCTCAAACTCCTCGACGAAGCGGTAGGTCAACCGCTCTTCAATCGCATCGGCCGCCGGCTGGTGCTGTCGGACATTGGCCATGTCGTATTTCAGTATGCCGATGAGATTTTCTCCGTCGGCGCGGAACTGGCCAATGTCGTGCGGGGCAACCGGCTGAACGCGCCGACGACACTGAATGTAGGGGTCGTCAGTTCCATGCCCAAGCTGATTGCCGAGCGCATTATCGCGCCCGCACTGACAGCGGAACATCCTGTCCGTGTCCGTTGCCAGGAATCGTCGCTGGAGAGCCTGCTGTCCGAGCTCGCGATACACAGGATCGATATCGTGTTGTCCGATCAGCCTGTTCCGGACGGCCTCAGCCTGAAAGCTTACAACCATCGCCTAGGCAGAAGCGGGATGTCATTTTTTGCACAGCGCAGACACGCAAGACGCTACCGCAACAAATTTCCCGCAAGCCTGCAGGACGCACCCATGCTGTTGCCGTCCCAGCATTCCGCCCTGCGCCGCCGCCTGGACGACTGGTTCGAAACCCATGATCTCTCGCCACACATCGCCGGCGAATTCGACGACAGCGCCTTGTTGAAAGCGTTCGGCGAAGCCGGCGTCGGCCTGTTCGCTGCATCCACGGTCATCGAAGAGGAGATATGCAGGATGTACCGTATGGCCGTCATCGGCCGTACCAACGAGATCGAGGAGCGCTTCTACGCGATCTCCCCCGAGCGGCGCCTGAAGCATCCCTCGGTACTGTTGATCACCAATACGGCGCGTTCGGACCTGTTTACGGCAAGTTGACCCGGCCCGCGCGCTACATCCAGATATCGCGCTGCAGTATGACCTCGGACAGTCGCCGTATAGCCTCGACCAGTGCGCCGTCGCGAAGCGTGGGCGACCGCCCGTCGCTGCGATCATTAACGTCCCTGAGGAGCTGCCATCGCGCGACGATGGCATCGACGGCCGTCTCCATCCTGTCCAGCAGCTTTCTCTCTATCTCATCCAGCTGCCACTGCTGGTTCTCCAGGTTCTGCACCCACTCGAAGTAGCTCACCACGACCCCACCGCCGTTCGCGACGATGTCCGGCAGCACGATCACACCGTTTTTCTGCAGGATGTCGTCTGCCTCGGGCGTTACGGGTGCATTCGCCGCTTCCACGACGAGCCTGGCCCGAACCGCTTTGGCGTTGTCCGCGCGGATCTGGCACTCCAGCGCGGCCGGGATCAAAATGTCACAGTCGAAGGCAAGAAGGTCTTCGTTGGTAATCGTTTTCGTCTCCGGCAGGCCGACGACACTGCCATGTTCGGCTTTGTACAGAAGCACCTCCCGGGGATCGAGGCCTGACTCGTCGGCTACGCCGCCCTGCGAATCGGATACGCACACGATTTTTGCCCCCGCCTCGTGAAACAGACGCATGCTGTTTGCGCCGACGTTGCCAAGCCCCTGGATCGCAACGCTCGCACCGGCAAGACTGTCCAGACCGCCCACAATGCGGTGCCCGAGGAAACGCTCGGTGGCGTTCAGGCAGCCGCGCCCGGTCGCACAATCGCGGCCCAGCGATCCGCCCAGTCGCAGCGGCTTGCCCGTGACCACGGCCCGATTGTTCTGGCCCCTGTGGAAGACATCGAAGGTGTCGTAGATCCAGGCCATCGTTTGTTCGTTGGTGTACACGTCCGGAGCCGGAATATCGGTGTACGGACCGATCGCATCCCCGAGTTCGATCACGAAACGGCGCGTGATACGGCGCAGCTCGGCGCGACTCAGTTCCTTGGGATTGCAGACGACGCCACCCTTCGCACCGCCGAAAGGAAGATCGGCGAGCGCTGTCTTCCAGGTCATCAGTGCCGCGAGGGCAGCGACTTCGTGCTCGTTTACGTCGGGATGGTAGCGAATGCCGCCCTTCCCGGGGCCGCGCGCGGTATTGTGCAGGACCCGGAAGCCGTGAAACGTCTGCACCGAATCGTCGTCCATGTGGATCGGGAAACGCACATGCACGGTGCGTTTGGGCGTTGCCAGGTAGTCGATGAGCCCGGACTTCAGGTCATCGATCCACGACAAGGCCCGTTCGAATTGCTGCTGCGCGATAACGTAAAGATCGAGACCATTGTCAGCCTGTGCCGGGTCGCTCATGCGGTCCCACCTCGCGAGGAAAAGGCCTGCCGGCATGATGACACCTCCGCCCCGGCATCGCGCTACGTAGAATCGCGTACGGCGCGGTACCGCACGACGAATCTGTAACAAATTGTCTCATTTTCAGGAATTTACGGTCTGGATGCGGGGTCCGAACGTATACTCCCGAACTCCCGTCGGGTGCGTGTCGTCGAAGTCGAGGCGATCGCGCGAGCAATCGCGTTCTGCCGGCCCTGACCAACGAGGTTCCCCAAATGCCGAGACTATTGACCACGATAGGAGTTAGTCTGGGCGCGCTGGCCATCGCCGCGTGTTCCGATTCTCCGCAGACGCCGCGCGCTGCTGTCGACCGCGGCGTGCCCGTGATTGTCGAGCCGTTGCGCTTCGAGGCCGCGCGCACACGCGCCGAAGCCGTCGGTACATCGCGTGCAGTGTTGTCGGCGGAACTCTACCCGGCTGTATCGGGAGAGGTGACGAGCGTCAATTTCGACCCGGGGCAGTTTGTCCGTGAAGGCGACATACTCGTCCATCTCGACAGCCGCAGGGAGAGGCTCGCGGTCGAGCAGGCGGCCCTGCAGCTGGAGGAGGCGGAACGTTTGTACGACCGCTACCGGCGCTCCGCGGACAGCGGCGCCGTAGTGCCCACGGCGCTCGACGCAGCGAGAACGGCCGCTGAACTCGCTCGAGTAGAACTCGGGCGCGCGCAGATCGCGTTGCAGGACCGCACCGTAATAGCGCCGTTCGACGGCTATGCCGGTTCGACCGACATCGATCGCGGCGACCGTATCACGCCGGACACACCGGTCACGACGCTGGATGACCGCAGTCATCTGTTCGTGAGTTTCGACATCCCCGAAATCTTCATTGGCGAACTGATCCCGGGCGACGAGGTCCAGCTTGAGACCTGGGGCGCCGGACTCCCGCGAATCGCGGGCAGGATTGTCGACATTGGCAGCCGCATCGATCCGCAGACCCGGACATTCGTCGTGCGCGCCAAAGTCGACAACAGCGACGACCGGCTGCGCCCGGGGATGAGTTTCCGCGTCGCGGTAAACCTGGAAGGAGAGATGTACGCGGTAATCTCGGAAACGGGCGTGCAGTGGGGCACCGATGGCGCATACGTGTGGTCGGTCAGTGACGGCAAAGCCGATCGCAAGCCAGTCCGCATAATCGAGCGTCGGGAAGGACACGTTCTCGTGGATGGCGACCTCGACAACGGCGATATTATCGTCGTCGAGGGTGTGCAACGCATGCGCGACGGTATCGACGTGAGGTTCGATATGCCACGCCTCGCCGATGAGCGATTGTCTCAGCCCGTACGCAGCAACCCGGCCGACGACAGTACGTCGACCCCGGTACTCAACTGAGCGATTACCCATGGGCCTGCCTGACAGTCTTCCCGGCATGAGCGTGCGACGACCGGTACTCGTACTGGTCGCAAATCTGCTCATCGTGCTGGCAGGCATCGCCGCGATGCTGGCTGTCGAGGTCCGCGAACTCCCGGATGTCGACCGGCCGTTCGTCACGGTCCGCGTCAGCTACCCCGGCGCGTCGCCCGAAACCATGGATGCTGAAGTCATCAGCCTGCTCGAGGGCGCAGTAGCGCGCGTCTCGGGAATCAAGAACATCCGCTCAGCGTCCGAGGAAGACTCCGGTCGAATGTACGTCGAGTTTCGCCCGGGTACGGATCTCGACGCCGCTGCCGCCGACGTCCGGGAAGCAGTGAACCGCGTATCGCGCCGTTTGCCGGAACGCGTCGAACAGATCGTTGTCGTCAAGGCCGACGACGATGCGCAAGCCGTAATGAACCTCGCCGTATTCAGCGACTCGTTGACACAGGAAGAACTGACCCGACTGGTCGAAAAAGACGTCATCCCGATGCTGATAACCATTGACGGCGTAGCCGACGTGCAGCTCTCGGGCAATCGCCAGCGCGTACTGCGCGTGGCCCTCGACCCGCTGCGGCTGACGAGCTTCGGCCTGTCGGTGAATGAAGTAGCCACCGCCCTCATGCAGGCGCCCTTCGATGTGCCGGCCGGAAGTTTTCGTTCCCGCGACCAGCAGTTGCTCGTACGCGCGAACGCGTCGGTAACCGAAGCGGCCGAGATCGCGGACATCATCGTCCGTGACAAGATTCGCATCGGCGATGTCGCGAACGTGTATTTCGGCCCCGAGGATGCCGCCACACTCACACGGCTCGACGGCCGGCCGGTACTGGGCCTCGGCGTCGTCCGCCAGGCCCGCTCGAACACGATCGAAATATCCGCTGGCATTAATGCGGTGGTTGGACAAATCAATGACCGCTTCGACAATCTCGAGGTCGTCGTCACCGACGACCAGGCCACGTTCATCCGCAGCTCGATTACGCAGGTACTGATAACGCTCGCAATGGCCATTGCAATCGTCATTGCAACGATCTGGCTCTTCATGGGAAGCCTGCGCGCCACGCTAATACCGAGTTTCGCGATTCCCGTCGCACTCGTAGGCACCATCGCGGCAATCTGGCTGTTCGGGTTTTCGGTCAACCTGCTGACGTTGCTCGCGCTGGTGCTGGCCACGGGGCTCGTCGTGGACGACGCGATCGTGGTACTCGAAAATATTCAGCGGCAGCGCCAGGAAGGCCTGCGCAGTCGCGCGGCGGCGGTGCTCGGCACCCGGCAGGTATTCTTTGCAGTCGTTGCCACGACCGCCGTGCTGGTTTCGGTATTCGTGCCGATATCATTCCTGCCAAGCACGGCCGGCCGGCTGTTCCGGGAATTCGGCATCGTGCTGGCCAGCGCCGTCATCATTTCGAGCTTCGTCGCGCTCTCGATCGTGCCGGCCGCTGCTGCGCGGCTGGTCCGGCACAGCGACCATGGAAGCCTGCCGCAATGGCTGCCGCGCCTGGGGCAGCGGTTTGCCGACGCCTACCGGCAATCCCTGTCCATCGTCCTTGCAAGGCCGCTGACCACCGTGTTTGCGGCGCTGTTATTCGCGGCGGGCGCCGCGCTGGTGTACCAGGCGCTCGACAAGGAATTGATCCCACCGGAGGATCGCGGCATCGTCCGCGTCTTTGCCAGCGGGCCAGACGGCACCGGCGTCAGCTACATGGATCGTCAGACGCAGACGATCGAGGATATTCTGCGCCCGCTCGTCGAATCCGGCGAGGCGCAGTCGCTGTATTCACTGGTCGGCATGTGGGATCCCAACCGCAGCTTCATGTCGATGCCGCTCGCGGACTGGAGCGAGCGCGACCGAAGCCAGCAGGAAATCAGCGACTCGCTGCGCGGCCCGCTGTCTGAAATTCCCGGCGCGCGTGTCAGCGTCTGGGGCGGCAACAGCCTGAACCTGCGCAGCGGCGGCGACGGTATCCGGATCGCGCTGCTCGGCAACGATTACGATGACATATTTGCCGCCGCCAAAGCGTTCACTGCCGCAATCGAAGAGCGATCGACGAATCTCGAGCGGCCGCGTATTGCGTTCGATCCCACGCAGCCGCAGCTGTCGGTCAGCATCGACCGTCGCCGCGCCGCCGATCTGGGCGTCGACCTGCCGTCGCTCGCCGCCACGCTGCGTGCCATGATCGACGGCGACGAGCTCATCGACCTCAACATCGAAGACGAGGCCGTGCCGATCCTGCTCGAGTCCGTCAGCGGCGAAATCAACGACCCGTCCGATCTCGTCAATCTGTATGTCGGTACTGCGGACGGTGGCCTGTTGCCGCTGTCCAGTATCGTGACACTCAGGGAGGAAGGCGTTGCCACCGAACTGAATCGCCAGGCGCAGCGCCGCGCCATCGAGGTCGGCGTCGTACTCGCCGAAAGCTTACCGCTGCAATCAGCCGTCGACGAATTACGGAACATAGCCGAAGACGTCTTGCCGTCAGGCATATCGATGATCTTTCTCGGCGAGGCCGCGACGCTCGAGGAAACCTCCAACGAGGTTGCCTTGACATACATGATTGCGCTGCTCGTCGTGTTCCTCGTCCTGTGCGCACAGTTCGAGGGCTTCACCAGTGCATTCGTGGTTACGCTGATCGTACCGTTCGGCATCGCAGCCGCCATATTCGCGCTGTACCTGACCGGAACCTCGCTCAACGTCTATTCACAAATAGGACTGGTTCTTCTGATCGGCCTGATGGCAAAGAACAGCGTGCTTCTCGTCGAATTCGCAGACCAGTTGCGGGATAGCGGCCTGGACGTAAAGTCTGCGATTGCCGGCGGCGCCGAAAGGCGGCTGCGCCCGATCATGATGACCGTGGTTTCTACCGTCCTGGGAGCCCTGCCCCTGGTGCTCAGCTCGGGCGCCGGTGCGGAAGCCCGCAGTGCGATAGGCTGGGTCGTGTTTGGCGGGCTCGGCATCGCCGCCATTTTCACTCTCTATTTGACGCCCGCGCTCTACGTGCTGCTTGCGCCGCTCTCGAAGGGCCGCGCCGCCGAGGCCGCGCGCCTCGAGAGGGAGCTCGACGAGGCCGCCGCCTGACCTATCGCCGGCGGCTCTTTATATCTTCCATGTGTTCGATCAGGGCGTCGACGTTCTCCTTGAGTAAATCCAGTTCCTCGACCGACAGCTGGTCGAGTTCGTCGAGACTGTATTCGATGGACTCGACGAGCCGATCGGTCGGGCGTTGCACTGGCCGCATGAAGTAGGCCGTTACCGTGCTCACGATGATGCCGAAAAACATGACCGAGCCAACGACGATCCAGGTTCCCCCGATCAATTTCGACAAACCCGAAATTGGCGAATCCGCAATACCGGCAGTCGACAACGCCGCGACCCCCCAGTACATCGCGTCTCCGAGTGACTGAATCGGGCTATCGTCCGCGCCGCGCTCCGCCATGAACAGAGCCGCGGAAAAAACCAGCCAGAGAAAGCCCAACACGCTGGCCATCTGCAGGAACAGGGTCCGGTCGATAATGTCCTTTATGAACTTGTTGAATCTTCGTCCCAACATCGCCAGTTTCCTCAGGCAGAAAAGCACCGGACAACTGCGGCAAAGACCCGGTTGAAGCGTTCACTGAACGGTCCCTGCGATTCGCGTGCATGCCAATGCTAATGCATAATCCGGACGCTGTCGCTGTGAGAACCGCTAGCCATGATCCTCGTCTCTTTCCTGTTCTTCACCGGCCTGGTCGCAGCAATCACGTGGTGGCTGACACGTGAGGACGACCACGAAACCAGTGAGGGTTACTTTCTCGCGGGCAGGAGCCTCACGTGGCCGCTTATCGCCGGTTCGCTGTTGCTCACCAACCTGTCGACGGAGCAGATGGTCGGCCTGAACGGCGCCGCCTTCACATATGGTTTTTCGGTCATGGTGTGGGAAGTCGTTGCTGTCCTCGCGCTGGTCTGCATGGCCTTGTTCTTCCTGCCGAGATTTCTGAAGAGCGGTGTATCGACTGTCCCGCAATACCTGGAGATACGTTTCGACCACCAGACGCGGATGATCACCGACCTGATCTTCCTCGTGGCCTACGCGGTGATCCTTCTGCCGATCATTCTTTACACAGGTGCCACGGGACTGATCGGCATCCTCGACGTGCAGGGCCTGCTGGGCCTGCAGTCGCACCAGCAGACCCTTTGGGTAATCGTCTGGCTCGTGGGAATCATCGGCTCACTGTATGCGCTGTTCGGCGGACTGCGGACCGTCGCCGTGTCCGACCTGTTGAACGGCATCGGGCTGCTGGCAGGCGGCCTGATGATTACCTGGTTCGGTCTCAAAACGCTCGGCGATGGCAGCTTTCTGGAGGGGATGGTCGCCCTTGCGCGGGGCAATGAGGACCGCTTCAACTCGATCGGCGGCAAGGAAAGCTCGGTTCCCATCGGCACCGTATTCAGCGGCGTATTGCTGCTAAACCTGTTCTACTGGACCACGAACCAGCAAATCATTCAGCGCACCTTCGGCGCCAGCTCGCTCGCGGAGGGGCAGAAAGGCGTACTGGCTACCGGGTTCCTCAAACTCCTCGGCCCGATGTACCTGGTGATCCCGGGGATGCTTGCCTTTGCGATGTTCGCCGGACAGGACGTCCGTGCCGATCATTCCTATGGCCTGCTGGTCAACACGGTGCTGCCGACGGCCTATGCCGGGTTCTTCGCGGCGGTGATGATGGGCGCGATCCTGTCCAGCTTCAACTCGGCCCTGAACAGCACTTGCACCCTCTTCAGCCTCGGCCTGTACCGGAACGTCATCAACAGGAATGCGAGCAACGAGCAGGTGGTGCGCTCCGGCAAGATATTCGGCTGGTCGATTGCAATCTTTTCCATGTTACTCGCGCCGCTGCTCACGGGCCAGGACAGTATCTTCTCCTACCTGCAGAAGATGAACGGCATCTACTTCATCCCGATTTTCTCGGTCGTGCTGATAGGCATGCTGACGCGGCGCGTGCCTCCCATAGCGGCAAAGCTCGCGCTCATCTCGGGGTTCGTGGTGATTGCCGCCGGGTATTTCGTACCGCCCCTTGCGCTCATTGTCGCCTCCCTGAACGAATTTCACTTCCTCGGCATCGTGTTCGCCTACCTGGTCGTGCTCATGCTGATCATCGGGGAGCTCTCACCCCTGCAAGAGGAATGGCAGCAGGTCGACGTGAAAGCTGTCGATATGACGCCGTGGGCGCACGCACGCAAACTGGGTGCGATTCTCGTGCTGCTCGTGCTGACGATTTACGTGGTATTCGCCGATCTGTCAGTGCTTGCCTGAAGCGGGGCAGGACCGCTGGACCGGCCTTCGCCCGTGCTTTTCCGCGTTAGACCATCGGCTATAACGATCCCAAGCGCCCCGAATTCTGAGGTACCCTTGTGGCTTGGCGGCGATACGGAGGCTTACGAAGATGGCGTTCACGGCGGACATAAAAAAATTCGAATTCGGTGAAACGTACCAATCTGCTTTTGCCGGCAAGCGCGTGCTTATCACGGGCTCCGGAAAAGACGGGGGCATCGGCCAGGCGCTGGCCCTGGCCGCGGCGGCCAACGGTGCTGCCGTTGTCGGCGTTCACTTCCACAGCAGCTACAGAGACGGCTTCGACCTCGTCGATGCAATACGCGATATGGGGGTCGATGCGTTTGCGCTGCAGGCCGATGTGACCAGTCTCTCGGATCTGTGGGCGTCACGCAGCTATATCATCGAGCACATGGGCGGCAAGAGCCCCGACATCATCGTCTGCAATTCCGGCCTTTCCGAAAAGGGTTATCGATTCGGCCGTGCCTTGCCGGAGATCGAGGGCGAGAGCCGCGCCGAGCGCCGCGTCCGGGTACGGCAGTCGTTCATGGACAACCTGCGGGAGTCGCGTCTCGTGATGGATACCAAGATCGACGGCTTTGTGTCCTGGACGCATCTGTGGGCCGGCGAAGCCGTGTATCACAAGACGCCTCTGCAGCTGGTTTACGTATCGTCGATGCAGGCCATCGAGCCCGGCATCGCCGTGCCCGGGTACGTCGTCGCCAACTGGGCGGTGCTTCGTTTGCCCGAGATACTGCGCGTCAATCTGGGCCGTGCGTCGGACATGGTGAGCGCCTGCTGCATCATATTCCCGTTCATCCGCACCGGTCTGACGGAGGCGTACGCGGACAATCCGAAGGTATTCGGCCGCTGGCAGTCCCGCATGCTCGAAACCCATGAAGCGGCGCAAAGCATGGCCCAATTGCTCACGCAGCCGGCCGACGAACTGAATCTCGGCAATTTCAAGCTGAACGTCAATGGCGAGCCCGACGACATCAGCACGGTCTGGAGCCGGGTGCGTCTCGAGGTCGAGGAGGATCAGCTCGACTGGGGGCCATAGCTCACGTGAGCGTTTGAAAAACAGGCGTTTTTCAGGCTGCCCGGGTATCGGGTTCGGGGATGGCTGGCCTTGACGAACGGCCTGAAAAGCTTATAATTTAACAGGCCTGTAAGTGCGCTTTTCGCTATGCACACCATTTCGAAGTCCCTTCAGAAGTTTCTTCCGTAGTACCTCGTCCGGTCTTTCATACGTACTAGCAACACTTCCAGCCAAACTGGCCCTCGGACAGGGCCGCTATTTGTTGATTAATTCAGGAATACACTATGTCTACCACAACAGGTACTGTGAAATGGTTCAATGAGGCCAAAGGCTTCGGTTTTATCGAGCAGGAGAACGGCCCGGACGTTTTCGCGCACTTCAGCGCGATCCAGGGAGACGGCTTCAAGACGCTGGTCGAGGGCCAGAAGGTCCAGTTCGAGATCACCCAGGGCCAGAAGGGTCCGCAGGCGTCAAACATCGTCGCCGTATGACCTTCACACCCGTATGACCCCGGAAGGGCCCCGATGGGGCCCTTTCTATTGGTGCCGCAGGTTCGTGCTATTGCCTGCAACGCCATAACTACAAGCACTCGGAGCGACTTTCATGAGCCAGGCAAAATCCGGAGACACCGTAAAAATTCACTACACCGGCACCCTCGACGACGGCACCCAGTTCGACTCGTCACAGGGCCGGGATCCCCTCGAATTCGAAGTCGGCAGCGGCCAGGTTATTCCCGGCTTCGAAAAAGCCGTCGAAGGCATGACTGTCGGCGACAGCAAGAGCGTTCGCATCGAAGCCGACGACGCTTACGGCCCGCGGCATGAGCAGCTGGTCCAGGAAGTGGAGCGCAGCCTGCTGCCGGACGACCTGAATCCGGAGACCGGAATGGCCCTGCAAAGCAGCAGCCCCGACGGCCAGATTACGCAGTTCATGGTGACGGGCGTAACGGACGAGACCGTGACTGTCGACGCCAATCATCCGCTTGCAGGCCAGGCACTCAGCTTCGACATCGAACTCGTCGATATCAAGTAGGACCGGGTCTACGACGCGGTCCGATTCAGTTCGGCCTCCGCTTCGAACAGCTCCTCCAGGAGCCTGTGCCATTCGGCGTACTTCTCTTCGACCCAGCTCTCCAGCTCGGCGATACGCGCCTCCATTGCATCGACAACGGGTCCGACCTCGTTGTTGAATGCGATGGCCAGCCGATCCCGCTCCTGCGCGGTCACCCGGTCCCACTTGTAATTGTCGTACAGGCTCCGGATCGCCTCAAAGCTGCCGCTCGCCGTGTCCGAGCGCGTTTCCTGCGCGCGTTCCGCGTTCTGCCTGTCGTATTCGACTGACTTGCGCCGGTATTCGCGCCACAGTGCATACGTTGATGCAATCTCCTCGTGCAACTCGCGGAATTTCGCATCCACGGTATCGGTAATCACGTACTCGGTCAGCCGTATCCGCTCTATCCTGTCGAGCATGGGGTCGCTTCGCGCCGGCAGGCGCCGTAGCGCATACCCTCCCTGTTCATCTTCGGCGAGGTATTGGCCGAACGCGGACGGTGCCAGTTCGACCGCATAGCGCAACAGCGAAATTTCGGTAATCTGTGCAAGTGCGCGATCGTCGAGCTGCTGCCGTGCTTCCTGCAGTGCTTCGGCGATCGCGTCATACAGCGGCTGATAGGGCGACCCCGCATCCGCCGCGTCCGTCTGCAAGATCTCCTCGGTCAGGCGGGCTGCAAAGCTGCGGTCGAACCACAGGCGCCCGGTGGCATCGACGGCCTGCACCTGGAGCTCGAGGCGCTCGCCGTCGGAATGAACAATCGACCCGCTTATGGCGACTTCGGCGGCCTCGTCCGGCTCCGTAACGACCCGGACCGCGCCCCACTCTCCCCTGCTGACCAGCGTCTCGCGCAACACGAACGGCAGGAACTTCGCTTCCACGTCCCGAATTCGGGGGAAGATCTGCAGGTCACGGTGCATTGATCGATCGTCCGGCACGCCCGGATCGAACTCGGCTATCGAAATGTTCAGCGCCGGCAGGTCACGTGCACGGACGCTCGACGGGTACTGCAACAGGCTGCTGCTCAACACGGCCAGCAGCAGAAGCCGGGCGCCGGCGGTCACAACTCGATCTCGCCGGTGCTGCAAACACGCTTCATGCTCAGCGTCTCGATACAGTTGAAATCCGGCGGCAATCGTTCGAATTTCCTGTAAAAGCGGGTGAGTGTAACCGGTACTCGAGCGGTGTTCGACGATACCGTGGTCACCACGCGCAGCTGCTGCCGGTCTGCGGCAACCGTAAACCGGTGCGTAACCTGCAAACCATCCGGCAGAATCAGGTGAGACACCAGCTGGTCGCCGTCCCAGCCACAGATCTCGGTGCCGTAGTCGCTTTCCGTGCCTTTGGCGACCCCGTCATAGAATGCACACAACAGGGAAAAGTCGTCTTTACGATCGACCGTGATCTCCTGGTCGTTCTGGGAGATAGTCAGCACCTGGGGCCGCGTGATGAGTTCGGCGAGGCGTGCGAGCGCGCTTATCGACGCCATGTCCCTGGATGATGGCTTTACCGGTCCAGGGCGTGTCGTGTAAGCCCGGTCCGCCGACGTACGGCTCAGGTAGTAGTAAATATCACGCAGCACCTGGTTGACGTCGTCGCCGCGCGAGTAATCGCGTTCCCACGAGCCGCTGAGGTCCGCCGGCATCTCTCCGTCGATTCGCATCATCTGCTCGTCGATGACGGGCTTCGCCGGCGTACAGGCCACCAACACCAGGCACATTGCTACTGTGTTCCAGCTACGCAACATGCATATTTCGAGTATCAGCCTTCGATTTGGTTTCGGCCCAATACTCTCATTATTCAGCGTGTGGCGACACGTCCCCTTCCGGCGCCGCGCTTGCCCGTCGGGCGTTGTGCGCGCCCACGGGAGATCGGCTCGGCCGCGATACGGGGATCCGGCGCATATCCGGGCACCGTCTCGCGCGTGATCTTCTTTTGCAGAAGCTTCTCGATATCGGCAAGTAATTTGTGCTCGTCGACACAGACCAGTGATACAGCATGACCCTCGTGGCCGGCTCGCGCAGTACGCCCGATTCGATGTACGTAGTCTTCCGGCACGTGGGGCAATTCGAAATTGACGACATGCGGCAGACGTTCTATATCGAGTCCCCGTGCGGCCACGTCCGTGGCGACCAGGACTCGGACCTTGCCTGCCTTGAAATTACTCAGCGCCCGGACGCGTGCCGCCTGAGACTTGTTGCCGTGGATGGCCGCCGAATTCAGGCCATCGGCGTCGAGCTGTGCCGCCAGCCGGTTCGCACCGTGTTTGGTGCGCGTAAAGACCAGCACCTGCTGCCAGTTCTCCGCACCGATCTTGTGCGACAGGAGTTCCCGCTTGCGATTGCGATCGACCGGGTAGACGATCTGGTTCACGCCCTCGGCCGGTCGGCCGTTTACGGCAACCTGGATCTCCATCGGCGCATTCAGGAGATCTGCCGCCAGGCGCCGGATCTCCGTCGAGAACGTCGCCGAGAACAACAGATTCTGACGTTTATCGGGCAGCGCCTTCATGATCTTGCGGATGTCCCGGATAAAGCCCATATCGAGCATGCGGTCCGCTTCGTCGAGGACCAGAATCTCGATCGCGTCGAGTTTTATCGTCCCCTGTTGCAGATGGTCGAGCAGTCTGCCCGGCGTTGCGACAACAACGTCCACGCCTTTGCGCAGATTTGCGATTTGCGTATTGATGCTCACCCCGCCGTAAATGACAGCGGTGCGAAACGGCAAATGCCGCCCGTAGGTGCGAACGCTATCCGCAACCTGTGCCGCCAGTTCTCGCGTGGGCGTCAGTACGAGGGCGCGAATCCGACGTCGGTTGACGCTGCCCTGCTGGAGCCGCTGCAGCAACGGCAGAGTAAAACCGGCTGTCTTGCCGGTGCCCGTCTGGGCACCCGCGAGCACATCATTGCCGGCGAGAATAAGGGGTATGGCTTTCTGCTGAACCGGGGTTGCATGGGCGTAGCCCTGTTCTTCGACCGCGCGCAGCAGTTCGGCCGTGAGGCCAAGTTGATTGAATAACACTGGATTTGTTGCTCCGAATCGGCCCGACACGATAGCGGCTCGATGCCGCGAAAGTTTCGATCCAGGCCAGGATTCTGGGTTAGCTCCGAAGACCGCGGAAGTGCGATGCGGAGGCAATGGCGCAGACCGATGTGCGCCAGGACGGGGCGGACTATAACAGACTGGCGCGCGAATGGAAGGAATCATTTCCCTGTGCAAGCCAACACTTCCGCGACTGGCAGTTCGATGCGACAAGCCGATAACCGCACGGTAAAGTAACGCCATGCCGGCACCGCCCGACAACCTCGAGCCTTCGCACCTGGCGCTTTTTTTGGACGTCGATGGAACCCTTCTCGATATCGAGGATCACCCCGCAAACGTGCGCGCAGACCCGCCCCTGATCGCCTTGCTGGAAAGCCTGTCGAAGGGGCTTGACGGAGCGCTGTCGTTGATCAGCGGCCGCACAGTGACCGACATCGATCGCATGTTTGCACCGGCTAAATTTGCCGCTGCCGGCGGCCACGGGGCGGAGCTGCGTCTGCACCCGGATGACCCCGTTTCCAGCTCGAAATGGTCGTTGCCGGCATCGATTCTCGAGCGAATGCGCGAGTTCGCAGCAGGCGCTTCGGGCCTGCTGCTGGAAGAAAAGCGCGGCGGCATATCGCTGCACTACAGGCGTGCACCGGAGCTCGAGGAGCAGTGCACAACATTCGTGCAAAGCCTGTTGCCCGAAATCGAGAGGGACTTTCGGCTGATTGCCGGTAAAATGGTGTTCGAGTTCGCGCCCAAAGAACACCACAAGGGTGCGGCGATCAGCGAGATGATGCTTCGCGATCCGTTCACCGGGCGCCGTTCGGTGTTCATCGGCGATGACGTAACGGACGAAGACGGCTTCCGTGCTGTCAATGCGCTGGGCGGGATTACGATCCGCGTTGGCGGCAGTCGCAGCAGTGAGGCTGAGTATTCCTTACCGGACGTCGCCGCGGTACATCGCTGGCTCGAGTCAATCGAACATCGTATTTACCAGTAACAGGAACCAGGGAGAGCGTTTCTTGTCCAGTCTCAACATTGGTTTGGTCGGCAACTGCCAGGTGGCGTCGTTTATCGATGAACGAGCCACGATGGTCTGGACGTGCATGCCGCAATTTGACTCCGACCCGGTTTTCTGCCGCCTTTTGCGCGACGAAAGTGAACTCGACCTGCCCGGTTTCTTCGAAGTGGAACTCGTCAATTTTTCGCATAGCGAACAGGTCTATCAGTCCAATACCGCGATCCTGGACACGGTCCTTTACGACACCAACGGTGGCGCGGTTCGCATCACGGATTTCGCGCCCCGCTACGAATACGTCGGGCGCATATTCACTCCCATGATGCTGGCGAGGCGCATCATTCCGGAAACCGGTGCACCGAGGGTTCGAATCCGCCTGCGACCGGCCCGCGACTATGGCGCAAGACCGTGCAAGACGACGCATGGCAGCAATCACATCCGCTATATCTGCTCGGATACGACGCTGCGGCTGACGACCGACGCATCGCTGACGCACGTTCTCGAGCAGAATGCTTTCGTACTCGACGGGCCATTACACCTCATCCTCGGTCCCGATGAGACGATCCCCGAGTCCTGCGAGGACGCATACCACACCCACTTTCGCGCGACGCGCGATTACTGGCAATCGTGGTCGCGCGGACTGTCGATACCGTTCGAATGGCAGGATGCCGTCATTCGCGCGGCGATCACCCTCAAGCTGTGTACCTTCGAAGACACCGGTGCCGTCGTTGCCGCGCTTACCACGTCGATTCCGGAGGCAGCGAACAGCGGGCGCAACTGGGACTATCGATTCTGCTGGCTGCGGGACAGCTATTTCGTCGTGCAGGCGCTGAACCGGCTGGGCACTACCGTAACGATGGAGCGCTACCTCGCGTATATCATGAACATCGCCGCCGAGGCCGGCGACGACGAGCTCAAGCCGCTGTATGGCATCAGCGGGCGCTCGGTAACCGACGAGCAAATCGTCGAGTCGCTGTCCGGCTACCAGGGCATGCCGCCGGTTCGCCGCGGCAACCAGGCTTACGAGCAGGTGCAACACGACGTCTATGGCGCGGTTGTGCTCGCGGCAACGCAGTTTTTTTTCGACAGCCGGCTCATCAGGTCCGGCACCCCCGCGGAATTCAAGCGTCTGGAAGCGCTTGGCACGTGGGCGCGTGAGAAGTACGACAAACCGGATGCAGGCCTGTGGGAATACCGGGGCCGGCAGCGCGTCCATACATTCTCCAGCATCATGTGCTGGGCTGCCTGCGATCGACTGGCGAAGATCGCGCTCAAGCTCGGGCAAGAGGACCGTGCCGCCTATTGGCGCGAATCGGCCGAGGAGATCCGGGCCGACATCCTGGAACGAGCCTGGGACCCGGAGCAGGAATCGTTTACCGAAAGCTTCGGGCGGCCAGAGATGGACGCCAGCCTCCTGACGATGCACGACCTCGGCTTCATCGACGTGGACGACCCGCGCTTCGTCTCTACGGTCGAATGCATCGGCCGGCACCTCCTGAGGGACAAGCACATGTTCCGGTACATTGCGGCCGACGATTTCGGCGAACCGGAAAATGCTTTCAATATCTGCACCTTCTGGTACATCGACGCGCTCGCCAGCATCGGCCGAAAGGACGAGGCACGTGACCTGTTCGAAAACATGCTGGCACTGCGCAACCCGCTGGGCCTTTTGTCGGAAGATATCGACCCGCAAACCGGCGCGTTGTGGGGCAACTTCCCGCAGACCTACAGCATGGCGGGCATCATCAATGCAGCGGTGCGGCTGAGCCGCACCTGGCAAGAGTCCCTGTAAACGGGACACACGATCATGACTGAGCCATCGGACAGACGCCTGATCATTGTTTCGAATCGCGTTGCGATGCCGAAAAAGGATGGTGCCGCAGCCGGCGGCCTGGCGGTTGGGATTCTGGCAGCGTTGAAGGACCAGGGCGGCATGTGGTTCGGCTGGAACGGCAAGCTGACGGAGAAGTCGGATTCACAGGTCGAAATTGTTCACAAGAATAATATCGAGTTCGCGACGATTGCCCTGAACGAGACCGATTTCGAGCATTACTACAACGGCTACAGCAATCGCGTGCTGTGGCCGGTCTGCCATTATCTGCTCGATTTCCTGCTGTACGAAACCGAGGACTTCGACGCGTACCGGCGCGTCAATTCACTGTTCGGGCGCAAGCTTGCCTCGTTGCTGCGCCCGGACGACGTGATCTGGGTGCACGACTACCACCTGATACCGCTCGCCGCGGAGTTGCGCAGTGCGGGGGTCGACAATCCGATCGGATTTTTCCTGCATGTGCCTTTCCCCTCGTTCGAAGCGTTGCGGGCCGCCCCTGGTCACGAGTACCTGCTGCGATCCCTGTGCGCATACGATGTCCTGGGTTTCCATACAGAGCGGGACGTCACGGCATTCAAGACCTGTATGCAGGAACCCATCGTCGAAGCAAGAATCAGGGGCAACAACAGCATAGAGGTGCCTGGCGGCACCCTTATCGCAGATGTATTCCCCATCGGCGTCGATGTCGAGGAGATCCGGGCATTGTCAGCCGAGGCGAACAGGATGAAATCGGTTCGAAAGATGGTCAAGAGCCTGGCCGAGCGGCAATTAATCATCGGCGTCGACCGACTCGACTACAGCAAGGGACTGCACCAGCGATTCCTCTCGTACGAGCGCCTGCTCGAGAAATACCCCAATACGCAGAACAATGTCACCCTGATGCAGATCGCTCCGCCCACACGCGTGGGTGTCCGTGCGTATGACGAGATTCGCTCCGAACTCGAACAGGACTCGGGACGCATTAACGGCCGCTTCGCCTCCTCCGACTGGGTGCCGATTCGCTACCTCAACAAGGGCATCGCCCGCAAACCGCTCATGGGCTTCTTCCGTAACGCCGATGTCGGCCTGGTGACACCCCTCCGGGACGGCATGAATCTCGTGGCAAAGGAATTCGTGGTGGCGCAGGATCCTGACGACCCCGGGATGCTCGTGCTGTCGAGCCTCGCCGGCGCGGCGTGCGAACTCACTGACGCAGTGATTGTGAATCCCTACGATCGCGACAGCGTTGCCGACGGCATCGCGGCGGCCATTACCATGTCGCTGGAAGAGCGCCGCGAACGGCATGCAGCCATGATGGAAATTCTGCAAAAGAACGACATAACCGCGTGGCGCACGCGCTTCGTGGACGCGTTGCTCGGCCGACAGGCGGCGTGACGCCCCGGAATACGTTCGACAAGCTCTATGGTTTCTCGCCCGTAGCGGCAAGTTCTCCGTTGATGTTGATAACGATCTTGCCGCGAGCGCGTCCTGATTCCGAGTAGTCGATGGCCGAGGCGAGATCACGTAAGGGATAGCGTCGATCGATGACCGGTACCACTGCTTGCGTCTCCATGAGTTCGGCGAGCGTGGCCAGGTCTTCCGGCTCCAGCCTGGCCAGCAAAGAGATAATCTGCTGCTCCACGAACGGGGACAACGCCAGCGCCTGGACCGGTCCCTTGATCGGTTCAATCCAGTCACCACTGCCGCCGCCGACCAGCACGAGAACCCCGTCCGGTTGCAGTACCCGAAGGTTCTCCCGCGGCGAATGGTTGCCGACCATGTCCACGATCAGGTCATAGCGGCGGTCACTCTCCGTGTAGTTCTCCTGTGTGTAGTCGAAAACGTAATCGGCACCGATCGATCGCACCATGTCGACGTTCCGCGTACTGCACACGCCGCTCACCTCGGCACCCAGCGCTTTCCCAATTTGTACGGCAAACGTGCCGACGCCGCCGGATGCGCCGTTGATCAGGACCTTCTGACCCGGCTCGAGGCGGCCTTTGTCACGAAGCGCCTGCAGCGCGGTGAGCGCCGCGATGGGTACGGTTGCGGCCTCTTCGAAGGTGACATTCGCCGGTTTCAGTGCAACTGCGCCGGATTCGCGAACCGTAAGATACTCGGCAAACGCTCCGTTCGCGCCGCCGAACACCTCGTCGCCCGGCTCGAATCGGGTCACCGCGTCCCCCACAGCCTCGACCGTGCCCGCGAAATCGACCCCGAGCCGGGTGTCCGCCGGCCTGCCGAGGCCGGACATGAGCCGCATGAAATACGGAGAGCCACGCATGAAATGCCAGTCAAGCGGATTGACTGAAGCCGCATGCACCTTGACGAGCACCTCATCCGCCGCGGGCTCGGGCTTTTCGACCGCCCCGAATTCCAGCACGTCAGCAGAGCCGTAACATCGGTAGCGTATCGCCTGCATGGTCTCCCCGCCGACAGCGGCCAGAGGTGCCGGCTCACAGGCTTCATTGTGGCTCAACACGAAACCCAGGGAAACGGCTGCGATTGCGAGGAGAGCGAGCAGCCCGCCACCGATCGTGTAGCGCAATTTCATCGATCAATCCTCCAGCACGGACCACGCCGCTCGAAAAAGGTATTCTTCAACACAACTGATGCTGGAACACCGGTATGTTACGCGAACTGGATGAGGCTGCGAGAGCACTGGTTGCCCCGCGCGTCGTATTGTTCGACTGGCACGCGACGCTGGTCGATACACTCGACGCAATGTACCACGCGGTCGACGACGTGCTGCCCCAATTGCCCGAACTCGGCCTCATGGACGCGCTGATATCCCACGACCAGGCCAAGACGCCGGAAGATGCGCGCCTGGTCGACTACGTGCGTGAACATCGGCAACTGCACCCGAAAATCAAGGCCGAACGCAGAATTTCACGTACCGATATATTCGAGGTCTTGTTCGGCGGGGACGAAGATGCCAAGCACGTTGCGCACGACGCATTCAATGCGGCCTACCGCGAGCACTACGGCGACGTTCAGCCCCTGGAAGGCGGTGAACTCGACTTGCTCATCGAGATGCACTCCCTCGACGTCAGGCTCGGCATTCTCACGAACCGGGACCGTGAATTCTTCGAGCGCGAATTTGCGATTGTCGATGATGGCGCATGGCTGGACTTGTTCGAGACGACGGTATGCGGTGATGACAGCAAACGGCGTAAGCCCAATCCCGACCCCGTGCTAAAGGCGCTCGCGAACCTCGGCGAGCCACCGGCGCCCAACTGCTGGTATGTCGGCGACAGCACGACCGACGTGATCGCGGCCAAGCGTGCAGGCATCACATCGGTGTTCTTCAACGGGACCGGCTGGGATCACGCGTGGATCAACAAGATTTTTCCGGGCACGGCCGCGCACCCCTACCAGCCTGATGCACTCGTCGATGACTTCACGGAATTCAAGTGGCTCGTCGAGGAGTGCCTGGAAGTCGGCCACGACTGGCCGGGCAGCTGACGAGTCCCTCGTATGAGTATCGATACGGACTCTGTCCTAAAGGAGGGAAGCAATTGCCGGCGCAAGTTGCGAGCCCAACGCATCGGCTGGCTGGTCGACGCTGATGAGTATTTCATGGCGTTACGGGACAGCTTCGGCAAGCCGCAAAACGAATGGCGGCCTGCGAGCTACACCGTAAGAGCGCTGAAAAAACGTTTCGGCGTTGTGCCAAGGCGCGGCGCCTGGCCTTCACGCCGTCCGCTCCTCCCGCTGGACAGCATTTGCGTCTCACCCGAGACGGTTCGACGCACGGTGCACGTTGCGGGCTCTACGCGTGCCAGGCACGCGTCCGATCATCTGCCGCTCTACTGCGAATTCGAGCTGCCCGGCCCCGAGCACCTCTCCGCAGATTGCCGGGCAAGCAGGCTCGTACACCGGCTGTGAGGCGGCGTTTTCCGCAGCACTCAGGTTGCGGCCTGTCCCGCCGGATACGCGGCCACGGCTGCCGGCAAATCGGATAGCGCGTCGATCCGGAAATCGGCACGGTGTGAATCCGGCGGCTCGGGACCGTATCCGAAAGTCACGAATGCGACGCTGACTCCGGCGGCGTGGGCCATCACGACGTCGATAGCCGAGTCGCCAACCATCAGTGCCTGCTCCGGCAAGACGCCGAGGCCCTCGAGGACAGTACGTAACGGCAACGGATCCGGCTTGTTGCGCGGCAGCGTGTCCCCGCCGACGACAACGTCGAAATACGCCGCGATGTCGAGACCGGCGAGAACCTGCCGGGTTATCGCCTCGGGTTTGTTCGTGCAGATCGCCTGCCGCAACCCGGCATCGCTGAGCATCTTCAACGCTTCCCGGGCACCGGGAAACAGCCGCGTCGATTCAGTGGCCACCTCGGAATAGATGGCGAGAAAGCGCTCGACCAGCTCGTCCAGGCGCCCGTCACCGGGCGTCACCTGGTGTGCCGCCAGGCCGCGCCGGATGAGCATTGCAACGCCCTGTCCGATCATGCCCCGAATGCGGTCGTCGCCGAGTGCCGCCAGGTCCTGCTCGGCCAGCAGGCGGTTCAGCGACGCCGCAATATCGGCTGCCGAGTCGACCAGGGTGCCGTCGAGGTCCCAGACAATGGCGGCAACGCCCGGCTTCGTCACTTTCATCACTAGGCAACTTCCGCCAGCTGCTGCCGCCAGTTCGGATACAGCGTGTCAGCATCGTGCGGGAAGCTCTCGAAGGCGCGCGCGAACTCGCGATGCTCCTTCGCGAACGCGATGGGGTCGGCGCCCTCTCTCCAGCACTGCTCGGCCTGCCTGAGTGACGTTGCGCCTGCCGCCGGCCCGTCGACGTGGCCGTAGCTGCCGCCGCCTGCCGTCAGGATCAGGTTTGAGTGCCCCAGGTTGTCGAAGAAGCCCGGGATGCGCAGCGCATTCATGCCGCCGGAAATAATGGGCGTCGTCGGGTTCATGCCCAGCCATTCCTGGTGGTAATAGGGTCCGTCGGCACTGTCCCGCTGAATCATGTGCGCAATGTTGGTGTCGCTGGCTTCGCCCTCCATCTTACCGAAACTCATGGTTCCGGTGTGGATGCCGGACGCGCCCTGCAGGCGCGACATCTTGCCGAGCACGAACGCGGTGTACCCGCGCTTGGACTGCGGCGACGTCACGGCGCCGTGGCCGGCGCGATGGTAGTGCAGGTACTGCTGCGGGAAGCGGCGACGAGCGGTGGTGATCGCGGTCGGGCCGCCGACGTAACCATCGATCAGGAACGCGACGTGGTCCGCATTCTCGGCGAAGGTTTCCAGCACGTACTCGCCCCGCGCAATGATCTCGAACGGATCGTCTGCAGTGATGTTCGCCGAGAACAGCTTTGCCTGCCCGGTCTCGTCCTGTGCCCTGCGCATGGCGTCGGCGACGAGCGGGATCGTTTCCTTCATCGGTGCGAACAGCTGGTTGCCCTGCGGCTCGTCGTTCTTGATGAAGTCGCCGCCGAGCCAGAACTCGTAGGCCGCGTCAGCAAACGGCTGCGGGCGCAGCCCAAGCTTCGGCTTGATGATCGTACCGACGATAAAGCCGCCGTTTTCGACCGGCCGGCCGAGTACCCGCCAGAGATTGCTGATCGTGGTGGCCGGCCCGTCGAAGAGCCGCAACAGCTCGTCCGGAACGTAGAAGTCGTGCATCTTCGCGTACTCGACGTCACCCATGCCCTGGTTGTTGCCGATCGCCAGCGTCAGAAACGATACGATCATGGCGCGCCCATCGGTGATGTTGCGGTCGAAGAGCTCGTTCGGGTAAGCGATCTTCATCAGCTCTTCCGTCTCGTTCGTCTCGTAGACGATCGCGTCCACGCCTCTCGTGAAATCGTCGGTCGTCGAGACGGACACGTTCGTTCCGGTCGACGACTCGGCCGCAAAATGCGCGGCGGTCTCGGTGTAGCCATACCCCGCCTTGGGTTTCATCTTGTAGGCGCACAGCACGTGCTTGCCGGCGGCGATGAGTTCTTCTTCTTTAAGGTCGTAATCGACGTAACGGTCGGATTGATCCATGATTCTGTCTCCGTTTCAGGTATTGCGATTTTGTAAGCCGGTTCTGGCCGCGTCGGCAACAGCCGCAGCGGTAATACCGAAGTGTTCGTAGAGGTCGGCGGCCGGTGCCGAGGCGCCGAAACCCGACATGCCGACGAAACGGCCGCGCTCGCCGATGTAACGATCCCAGCCGAGACGAACCGCCGCCTCGACCGCGACCCGCACGGTCCCGGGCCCGAGCACCTGCTCGCGATACCCCTCGTCCTGCTCCTCGAACAGTTCCCAGCAGGGCATCGAGACGACCGCGGCGCCGATCCCGTCTTCCTGCAGCATGTCCCGCGCCGCGCTCGCCACCGAGACTTCGGACCCCGTTGCCAGCAGTGTCACCTGCCGCGTTCCGTCCGCTTCGGCGAGCACGTAGGCACCCCTCGCACAGGCATTATCCGCCGCGGGCTCGTGCCGCAACGCGGGCAGACCCTGGCGGCTGAGCACGATGCCGGAGGGCCGCGCGCGGTCGCTAAGCGCCAGCTCCCAGCACTCCGCGGTTTCGAGGGCGTCCGCGGGGCGGTACACGTTGAAATTCGGCAGCGCCCGCAGCGTCGCGATCGTCTCCACCGGCTGGTGCGTCGGGCCGTCTTCGCCGAGCCCGATCGAGTCGTGGGTGAGCACGTAGATGACCCGCTGTTTCATGAGCGCGGAGAGGCGCATGGCGGCCCGCATGTAATCGGCGAACACGAGGAACGTGCCGCCGTACGGGATGAATCCACCGTGCAGCGCAATGCCGTTCATCACGGCGGCCATCGCATGTTCGCGCACGCCGTAATGCACATAGCGTCCGCTGAAGTCGGCGGCGCTGATCGGCGTGGTTTGCTCGGTCTTCGTGTTCACCGAGCCGGTCAGGTCGGCCGAACCACCAATCATCTCGGGCACGGCTTGCGTAAGCGCCGACAACACCTGCCCCGATGCCTTGCGGGTCGCAAGCGTCGGTGCTTCAGTCAGGAAACGGTTCTTGAGCTTCGCCAGGTCTTCCTGCCAGTTCTCCGGCAGGTCACCCGCAGTCATGCGCAGAAATTCGTCGCGATCTCCCGCAGATGCCAGGCGTTTCTGCCAGTCCGCGTAGTCCGCAAGGCCCCGTTGGCTGGCTGCTGCCCACTGCTGGCGAATCGGTTCGGGAATATCGAACGGCGCATGCGGCCAGTCGAGCTGCTCGCGACTCGCCGCGATTTCATCGTCGCCCAAAGGCGCGCCGTGCGTGTCCGCCGTGCCCGCCTTGTTTGGCGCACCGAACCCGATGACGGTCCTGCAGGCGATCAGCGACGGCCGGTCCGCGCTACGCGCGTTCTCGATCGCGCTGGCGATTTCTTCGTGGTCGTGACCGTCCACGCTCTGCACATGCCAGTTCGACGCCGTGAAACGCGCCAGCTGATCGTCGGAAACGCTGAGGTCCGTCGGGCCGTCGATGCTGATCGAGTTGTCGTCCCATAGAACAACGAGCTTCGACAGCCGCAGATGCCCGGCCAGTGAAATTGCCTCCTGGCTGATGCCCTCCATCAGGCAGCCATCGCCGGCCATGGCGTAGGTGTAATGATCGACCAGGTCGTCGCCGAAGCGTGCATGCAGCATGCGCTCCGCGAGCGCCATGCCGACCGCCGTGGTTATGCCCTGACCGAGGGGGCCTGTCGTCGTTTCGATGCCCGGCGCATGCCCGTACTCGGGATGCCCGGCCGTCCTGCTTCCCAGCTGACGGAAGTTTCTGAGCTCGTCCAGGCTCATGGCCTCGTAGCCGGTCAGGTGCAACAGCGAGTAGATGAGCATCGAGCCGTGTCCGGCCGACAACACGAAACGGTCGCGATCCTGCCAGTCGGGATCTGCGGGATTGAACTTCAGGAAGCGTGAGAACAGCACGGTGGCAACGTCAGCCATGCCCATTGGCATGCCGGGATGCCCGGAGTTGGCGCGCTGTACGGCGTCGGCAGCGAGCAGGCGCAGCGCATTGGCCATGCCGTTGCCGGCGGCGCTATCGATAGGGTTCTGTTGTTCTGCAATTGCGGTCATATATCTTCCTCTGTGTTCAGGCTGCCCGCCGCTTGCGTTCGACCAGCTTCATGATCAGCGGCGTCAGCACGAGCTGCATTGCGAGGTCCTGTTTCCCTCCCGGAATCACGATGGAATTGGCTCGTGACATGAAGCTGTCGGGGATCATGGTCAGGAGGTAGGAAAAATTGATGCCGTGCGGATTGGCGAATCGTATGACGACCATCGATTCGTCGGCCGTCGGTATCCATTCTGCAATCGCCGGGTTCGACGTATCGACCGTCGGTATCCGCTGGAAGTTGACGTTCGTCGCGCTGAACTGCGGGCAGATGTAGCCGATGTAGTCCGGCATGCGCCTCAGGATCGTATCCATGATCGTCTCTTGCGCGTAGCCGCGCTGGAAACGGTCACGGTGCATCTTCTGTATCCACTCCAGGTTGATGACCGGGGTTACGCCTATCTTCAGGTCGGCGTACTGCGCGATATTGACATCGTCCGTTACGACCGCACCGTGCAGTCCTTCGTAGAACAGCAGGTCGACGTCGGCCGGCGTCTCTTCCCAGTCCGTGAACGTGCCCGGTTCCGCGCCGTAGCACTGCGCCTCGCTGGCATCATGAATGTAATGGCGGGTCGTCGTCCGTCCTGTCTCTCCGAACTCGCGAAACGTCTCCGCCAGGCGTTCGAGCAGGTTGGCTTCCGGGCCGAAATGGCTGAAGTGATTGTTGCCCTTGTCGCTCTCTTCCTGCATGACGCGCTTCATGTCGGCGCGGTCATAGGCGTGAAAGGCATCGCCTTCGATATACGCCGCGTTGATCCCTTCGCGGCGAAAGATCTGCTCGAACGTGTGCCTGACCGATGTCGTGCCAGCTCCGGAAGATCCGGTAACCGAAATAATGGGATGTGCAATTGACATTATGTTCTCCGCCTGGCGCTGTAACTCACGAATTGAAAAGACCATGTTCGCGGAAGAGGTCCGACCGGGCTGCGGTCATGTTCTTGCCTGCGAAATAGTCTTCGATGCGCCGAATCTCCTTGCGGGAGCCGAAAATCAGCGGGATGCGCTGGTGAAACTCGCGGGGTTGTACCTCGAGAATGCGCTGTTCCCCGGTCGTGGCATAGCCGTCCGCCTGTTCGACGAGCATGGCGATCGGATTGGCTTCGTAGAGCAGCCGCAGGCGGCCCTGCGCGTAGCCCTCGCGCTTGTCACGCGGGTACAGGAACACGCCGCCCCGGACCAGGATGCGGTGGCACTCAGCCACCAGCGACGCGATCCAGCGCATGTTGTAGTTGCCGCGTGGTATCCCCGGGTCGCCGGCGATGCAGTCATCGAAGTAGGCGCGCACGGCGCTTTCCCAGTGGCGCGCGTTGGAGGCATTCACCGCGAACTCGGTCGTGGTCTCCGGAATCCGCGTGTCCGTCCGCGTGTGGCGAAATTCCTTGTTCATCGGGTCGAGCGTGAACATCTCGGTTCCCTTGCCGATGGTCAACACCAACTTGGTGTGCGGTCCGTAGATACAGTAACCGGCGGCGAGCTGAGCCGTACCCGGCTGCAGGAATACGTCCTCGGGCGTCGCATCTGGCCCGGGGTTGGGCAGGATGCTGAAGATCGTGCCTATCGGGGCGTTGGTCTCGATGTTCGACGAGCCATCGAGAGGATCAACCGCCAGGGCGAGCGGCCGCGTGCGATCGAGTTCGATCGCCGTGTCGTGCTCCTCGGACAGCACCCAGGCAGCCGGGGAGTCCTTGAGGGTTTCGATAATGTAGTCGTGCGCGACGATGTCGAGTTTTTTCTGCACGTCGCCGTCGGCATTGATGTCCTGCGCGGCTGCCAGGTCGCCCACCAGTGGCCCACAGGCGCAGATTGTGGAAATCTTGATAAGTGCCGTTCTCAGCTGCCGGCAGAGCTGCAGCACGGCACGTCCTGTTTCGTCTTCGCGTCGTTCCTTTTCAAGAAAATCCTCGAGCGTCTGGAATGCAGGCATGTTGTTATCCCCTTGCGGGACTCCAGTCGCCGATGATGGCCTGGAGTACGTTGACAGATATGCTAGCCAGCGCGGCGAGGCGGCGGCATATGCATAGGAATGGGTAGTTCTCTGAAATAAAGGTGGGGAAATGCCCACCTTTTCGGGCAGGTGCCGTGCGCGTCAGGATTTCAGGTAGATGGCGATCGCCTGGCTGCGGTTTCTGACGCCGAGTTTCTCGTAGAGGTTGCGGAGGTGGAATTTCACGGTATTGGGCGAGACTCCCTGGGCGGCCGCAATCTCCTTCGTGCTCTGCCCGGTGGCCGCGGCGGCGAGCACCTCCATTTCGCGATGCGTCAGCGTGGTCAGCGGATTGAGGTGAATTCGCCGCACGTCCACGAACGGGAAAACCATGTGGCCGGCCGCTACAGAGGCAACCGTATCCAGCAAGTAATCGGTCTCCTCCTTTTTCGAAACGAATGCCGCCGCGCCGTGGGCCATCGCGAGAACGGGTATGTTCTCGTCGTCTGACCCGGTATAGATGATGACGCGCGGCGCATCCGGCCTGCCGCGGAGCTGGTCCAGTATGTATTTGGCCCGGCCCGGCTCGATAACCCAGCCGGATATCGCCACGTCGAGCAGCCGCTCGTCGAGCGACGCAAGCAAGGATCTGCCGTCGTTGCAGACGGTCACCAGATCGAACCGCCCGTCGTTCTCGAACAGGTGCCGCAATCCCGCACGAACGAGCGGGCTCTTGTCGGCAATGCCGACACGTATGGCCGTGCTTTTTCGTTGCGGCGTTTTGACCATTTGCTGCAAACACGATTTTACATCGGTGGCAGGAGTATAGACACGACGACATCAATCCGCATTTTGTTCGCCACGGTGCATCGTCACTTGTACCCGGAGATCATTACCGACAATGGCCAGGAATCCGCGCACCAGTCGTCAAGCAACCAGACCCGTCTCGACATCGCATCGGAATCGACCACCTCATCACCTGATTCGACAGCGCGATTCTGCCGCGGCTCGCACTTCCTGAAAATCGGATATACCGCGTAGGAATCTGCGGCTGACCACATATTGGAGGTGTGTCAGGTTTGCCCTCTGAGACTCATCACCTGGTCAATAAGCGCATGATTCATGCACGGCTTTTCGATGACGCCGACCTGGCGCGAAGTGCGCGCTACTTCGATCAGTTCGGGCGTGGAGCTACTGACCAGCAGAAGCACGGGAATCTCGACATCCCTCTCTCTGAGTTCCCGCAGCAGCGCCGGCCCGCTCAGCCCGGGTAGATCGGCCTCAGCGAGCAGGCAGCAGTGGCGGCATCGATGGGGCAGCCATTTCTGCAGAAACGATTCGGCATCCGGATAGGATTGAACCTGAATATCGTAGGTACCGAGCAGGGTTGCCAACCCCTCGGTGATGGCCTGGTCCGGATCCACGATGTGGACCACAAACTCTTCGTCTTTCACAAGCCCTTACTCGAACTTACACAAGCCCGTAAGCACAGTATCGCGCTCTTGGTCCCGGCAATGAAATTAGGGGTACCGCGTAACCGGATGCGGCCATCACATGCCGCCGGATTGCGGGTCGATTACTCTCTTGCGGTCAGCTCCATGTCAATCTTGGCACGCACCAGCTGAGCCAGAGTCCTGACGTCGAGTTTCTTCATCACCTGCCCACGATGTACCTCAACCGTTCGTTCGCTGATGCCCAGGTCCGCGGCAATCACCTTGTTCATCTGGCCTTCCGCAACACGATCGAAGACCTCTTTCTCCCGCTCCGAAAGGGAGGACAGCTTCTCGGCAAGTTGCTGGCGGTTCATGGCCTTTCTATGGGCGTTTTCATCGATGTTGAGGGCTTCGTTGATTCGCTCCAGGAGGTCGTGCTCCCTGAACGGTTTGCGAATGAAGTCCAGCGCTCCACGGCGCATCGCCTCGACGGCCATGGGAATATCGCCGTGGCCGGTGATAAAGATGATCGGCAACGTGGACTCCATTTCAAGGAGCTTATTCTGCAGGTCCAGACCGGTCATCCGCGGCATGCGAATGTCGAGCACCAGGCAACCACGTTTGTCGTGATCGTACGCGTCGAGGAACTCCTGGCCGCCCTCGTACAGCTCGCATGATTGTCCGACAGTTGCCAGTAATAGACTGAGTCCATCACGCACCCCTTCGTCGTCATCGACGATAAAGACCGTCTGAGTATCATTCATGATGAGCTTCTCTTTCGACGGCAGGCAACGTGAACCAGAATGTGGTACCACCGTCGTCATTGCTACGGAAACCAATGCTGCCACCGTGCGCTCTCACGATGGCCTCGCTGATTGACAGACCCATACCCATTCCGGACGACTTTGTCGTAGAAAACGGCGTGAATAGCTTGTCGGCATAATCCTGCGGCACGCCGCAGCCCTTGTCACGCACGGCGATCTCGATCTCACCCTCCCCGCTCATGCGGGTTCGTATCAATACGGATCTTGCGTTGTCGTCCGTTGCAACCATTGCCTCCATACCGTTGCGCAGCAGATTGAGCGCCACTTGCTGAATCTGCACGCCGTCCACGGAAACCGGGGCCAGATTCCAGCCCTTGTCGAACTCGATCTGGATGTCGTAGATTCGCGCTTCCGATTCGGCCAGCCTCACTGCGGTTTCGATCAGGTCGTTGCAGTCGACGACTCTTCTCTCGCTCTCGCCCTGGCGCGCCATCGTCTGCATGCGCTCCACGACATCGGCCGCGCGCAGCGCATGCTCGTTCAGCTTTTCGCAAACTTCTCTCATCCGTTCGAAATTGCCGGCGTCGACGAGTCGTCGCCCCGCCTGGGCAAAAAGGGAAATAGCCGTCAGGGGCTGGTTAATTTCGTGGGCGATGCCAGCTGCCATTTCGCCGAGGGTACTGAGCCTTGCCACGTGCGCGACCCGCGCGCGATGCTGCCTTGCCTCGTCCTCGGCCAGCCTGCGTTCAGTGATGTCGTCGCTTTCGGTCACGAGGAAAACGATCTCTCCATCCTTGTCCTTGATCGGCCGCACCGAAAAATCGAGTGTTGCGAGTTGCCCGTCGGAACGTGGACAGGTGACCTCGAATCGCACCGTCTCGCCAGCCGCCGCGGCACGGATCGCATCGTGCATACGCTGCTGCAACTCAGGCGAATGGCTCCACCAGGGCGTGTCCCAGTAATCGTATCCAATGACCTGCTCGCGCTGCAGGCCGGCGAAATCGAGTGACTTCTGGTTGGCTTCCAGCACTTTACCCTCGACGCTAAGAACTCCGGCGAGGTGCAGCCGTTGGTCAAACACGGCGCGAAAACGCTGTTCAACCGCTTTGCGCGATTCCTCCGCTGCCCTTTGATCGGAGATGTCGCGCATGATCCCTGCGAAACAGCGCCCGCCGTCGAGGGCGATTTCGCTCGCAGCGAGGTAAACAGGGAATTCAGAACCGTCTTTTCGTTTTGCAGTGAGCTCCCGGCCGGAACCGAAGATATTGCCCTTTCCCGTTGCAATGTAATTCCTGATGTAGCCGGGATGCTCGTCGCGATATCGCTCGGGCATCAGGATGTTGATGTCCTGGCCAATCAATTCAGCTGCCTCGTAGCCGAACATGTTCTCCGCCGCACGATTGACCGACTCTATGCGCCCCTGCTCGTCGAGCGTAATAATGCCCTCTGCCGCAGTCGCCACGATCGCTTTCGAATAGGCTTCGGATCGCGCGAGCGCTGCCTGCTGCTGTCGATGCTCCAGCTCGGCAGAAACCCTGACCGCGGCCAGCGACACCAGGGCGCTGGCCATTTCCGCGTCATGAAGCGGCTGGCTGCCGAATACGCAGATCTGGCCGATCTTCACGCCTTCGCGGTTAACGATCGCACTGCCGACGAAACTTTCGCAGCCATAGCCGATACTCGACCGGTCGAGCGTGTAACGCCTGCCAAGCTCGCAATCGACAACCTGAATGCCGTGGCGCATGACCGCCGCACAGGGTGTGCCGCTCAAGGCGTATTCTCGCACGGGGCCGGGTTTGCCCTCCTCCCAGGACGCGACGGTACGGGACATGCCCGGATCGAAATTCTCGGTGACGTATGCCCGTCGCGCGCCCAGGACTGCCGCAAGCGTTGCCAGCAGCGTGAGCAGCAGCTCGTCAGTGGTCACGCCGGGGGGAGTGGACGCAAGCTCGCGAACCTGCTCCGACGGACTCCAGTTACCGCCAGCCGGTTGCGGATTTGCAGACGGGGGTGGTGCGGCTCGGCTGGCGATGTCGATGGGCTCCGGAATTCAATGGCTTGCGCCACGATACTACCTGCACCGTGCCACAGTCCCAAGTTCGGTATGCCGCAGGGGGTTAGGGACTGGCCCCTAGGCGTGGGCGCGGCCCGTCCCTGGACCACGCCCCCCAGCATTCGGTCAGTCGCGGCCGCGCCTGCCTTGGGGGCGTTGGCGATCCCTGCCCTGGCGGTCGGCGCGATAGCCTGTGTCCCGCTCTCGCGCACTTCGTTGCCGCACAGATGCTTCGCGCACTGCTTCTGGGCGATTCTGCCGCTGCCCTTTCACCCGCTCGTTCTTGCGGGTACCGGCCTGTTGCTGTGCCTGGGCCTGCTCGGTTGTGGCCTTGCCTTTCTGTTCCTTGGCTCTCTGGGCGGTTGTATCGTCGGCATCGAAACGGTTGACGGATTCCGAGCCCTCGCCGTACTTCACAAAATCGCGAAACGCCTCGTTGTCCTTGGTCTCGAGGGTCTCGACACGCGTGTTGTGGATGTCGTTGGGCATGTTCGCCCAGCCTTCGCCCTGCTTGCTGTTGTGGTCGGCGATTGCAGGGGATACGCACAACGCGATGGCCGTTGCGGTGCCGAATGCGAGAAATGGTGCTTTCATTGAATCGCTCCGTTCGTTGCTACTGTTTGAGTAACGAACGAGCGGCTTTACGGTTGACAGGAAGTTGCCGCTTACTCGACTTGTTCCGGCGAGATCAGGATCCCGTCCTCGTCGCAGTAAACCCACTCACCGGGCCTGAAACGCACACCACCGAATTCCAGTTCGACGTCCGTTTCGCCCTCGCCTCGCTTCTCGCTTTTCGCCGGATTGACGCCGAGTGCCTTGACGCCGATCTCGATACCGGCAATTTCGGCCGAGTCACGGATGGCGCCGTTGATGATGACGCCCGCCCAGCCATTGTCGTGCGCTCGCGCGGCGAGCATGTCGCCCATTAACGCTATCGCCGTGGAGCCCCCGCCGTCGACGACGATAACACCGCCGTCTCCAGGCTCGCTCAGCAGCTGCCGGAACAGCACATTATCGTGGAAACACCTGATCGTTCGGATCCTGCCGAAAAAGCGCCCGCGGCCCCCGAAATCCCGGAACTGGACCGAGCATGTAGTGCAGGTTTCCTCGAAATCGTCATAGAGATCGGTCGTCGCTCGCATCACTCCTCTCCTTCAGGGACAGTGACCTTAAGTACCAGGCGAAATGGAAATAAGCTATCTGGCCTGGTAATTACGGCCACTGTCCGTCCATCACGCTTTCCGCGCAATAATAAAGACAACTCGCTTGTCTGGCTGCCATTGGTGTTCGATCTCGAACCCCGCACTGGTGAGGCTCTCCTCCAGTTCGCTCTGTGTAAAGACCCGCACGAGCGGAAACACGCCGAGCCACCTGCCGATCGGGCCGACCAACCGGAACCACTTCATGCTGTCGCCAAGGCACACCGTATTGCTGACGAATATGCCGCCTGGGCGGAGCGTGTCGTGGACCCTCGCGATTGCCGCGTCCTTGTGCTCGAGCAGGTGCAGCAGGCTGAGCGCCAGCACGGCATCGACTGATTCGCTCGCTACGTCGAGATCCTCGACGCCGCGGGTTTCGAAGGTCACGTTCCGTACGTTGGCCGCAGCCGCCTTTTCTCTCGCGATCTCGATCATCTTGTCCGAGATATCGGTCGCACGAATATGTGCGACGTACGGCGCGTGGGCGATCGCGGTCGAGCCGGTACCGCAACCGATTTCCAGCACCTCCATGTCGGGGCGAAAATACTCGCGCGTTGTTGCCAGTTTGCGCTGGTAGGCAGCTTCATCGCCCACCGGCTTGTTTGCGTATCGCTTTGCAATCCGGTCCCAGAACCGTTTCGATTGCGCCATCGCCAGTCTCCGAATCAATGACGGGCTACATCTTACCTGCACAAAAATGATATAGACTCTCGACAGCCGCATTTACGCACTGATGCACACACGAGACACAACACGCTGGCAACACGAGCACGTGTTCGCGCAGGACCGGGAACGGCCCGGCGAAAAACGCACCCTGATCGTCGTGCTGATCACGGCGTTGATGATGGTCGTGGAGATTGCCGCCGGGCTGGCCTACGGCTCGATGGCATTGCTTGCCGACGGCCTGCACATGGCGTCGCACGCCGCGGCGCTCGGCATGGCCTTTCTCGCCTATGTCATCGCGCGCCGGCTGGCGAGAGACGAGCGTTTCTCGTTCGGCACCGGCAAGCTCAATAGCCTCGCCGGGTTCGCGAGCGCGGTCCTGCTCCTCGGCTTCGCTTTGATCATGGTGACGGAGAGTACGTCGCGATTCATATCCCCGGTTGAAATCTCCTACAACCAGGCGCTCATCGTCGCCGTCGTCGGCCTGATTGTGAACGGCCTCAGTGCCTGGATATTCGCTGCGACGCCGCACGACCACCACGATCATCACGGCCACGGCCACGCGCATCATCACGACCACAACCTGCGCGCCGCCTACCTGCACGTGCTTGCTGATGCTCTGACATCGGTGCTCGCGATCGTTGCGCTGCTCGCAGCCAAGTTCTTCGGGGCAAACTGGCTCGACCCGCTGATGGGTTTCGTTGGCGCGGCGCTCGTGGCACGTTGGTCCTATGGTCTGATCCGCGAGTCCGCGAGGGTCCTGCTGGACCGGCAGGCTGACGAAAAAATCGTTGCGGCGATCAGGAAATCGCTCGAGGGCAATTCCAGCGACCGCGTCACGGACCTGCACTGCTGGAATATCGGGCCCGGGATATACGCAGCGGACCTCGCGATCATCAGCGACGACCCGCAATCGCCGGATGACTACCGGTCGCGGATCCCCCCCGAGCTGGGCGTCGTGCACGCGACGGTAGAGGTCCACCGCTGCCCGGACCACTAGTTTTGGGAAACAGAGACCGTAATCACCTGAAGCAGCGGGGACTTCGGCCTATAATCCAGAGTCACTGTCCCCGGGTTACCGAGAAGAGAATGAAGCAGGTACTCACCGCTACACTGTATCTGGCTGCGCTTGCGTCGGCGGCACCGTCTCTCGCCGACTGGACGGAAGCGCGCTGCGATATCTACCCGGCAGGCTCCGATCACACGGACAATATGATCGCCTGCACGTTCTCGCAGCGGCAAGGCTACGTGACGATAACCAGGGACGATGGTGTCACGCACGACCTGACACCGCTGAACGACGAACCTGCTGCATTCCACGATCAGCATGGCTACAAAGTCACACGTGAAGACGATCTCGGCGACCGGGGCCTCATTTTTCGTTTCCCCGATGAAAGCGTGTACGTCTACTGGAACACGGCTGCGCTGAACCCGCCTGCGGATAACGACAATCCAACGGCACCCTTCAGCACGACGGACTACGACGCGACCACCTTGTTGCGCTGCCGCGCGGCCGGTGATGCCGAATTCGGCAGTTGCCCTGCCGGCATCCTGCGTATGGGCGGGGGTGAGGCCTCGATCGTGGTACAGAGCCAGGTCGGCGAGCAGTTTACGATCAATTTCATGAGCGATTACATCAATGCCACGAACCGCAAGGCCGAGGCCCGCCGCGAAGGCGATACGTGGGTCGTTATCATCGACGACACCGATGTGTACGAGGTCCCGCTCGCCGCGATCGAAGGCGGCTAAACACAGATGGGGACAGTGACTTTA
>CBDUCE010000001.1:0-46692 GCA_965365575.1 uncultured Gammaproteobacteria bacterium | reverse complement strand
CGCTGGCGAAGGAGAAGGGCGCGGAAGGCATCAACCTCGTCGGCCTGTGCTGCACGGGTAACGAACTGCAGATGCGCAAGGGCCTGCCAATGGTGGGTAACCACCTGATGCAGGAACTCATCCTGTTGACCGGCGCGCTCGACGCGATGGTCGTGGACTACCAGTGCATCATGCCGTCCGTGACCGATGTGGCCAAGTGCTTCCATACGGAAGTCATTTCGACGGCTGACAAGGCGAGATTTGCCGGCGCGACCCACATCTCGTTCGATCCGCAACGCGGCCTCGAGATCGGCAAGGACATCGTGCGGCACGGTATCGAAGCCTATGTGAACCGCAACCCGGATCGCGTGCGGATTCCGGAGGGCACCGTGGAGATGATGGCCGGTTTCTCGGTCGAGGCGATTCTCGAGGCGCTGGGTGGAACGCCGGAGCCACTCGTCGAAGCCATTAAGGCCGGCAAGATCCGCGGCGCCGTCGGGGTGGTCGGCTGCAACAACCCCAAGATTCCGCAGGATTATGGTCACGTCACGCTCACCAAACGCCTGATCGAAAACGACATCCTCGTCCTCGTGACGGGCTGTTCGGCGATCGCGAACGGCAAGGCCGGGCAGATGCTGCCGGAATCGGCCGACATGGCCGGCCCGGGCCTCTCGGAGGTTTGCAAGGCGCTCGGTATTCCGCCGGTGCTGCACATGGGTTCCTGCGTGGATAACACGCGCATCCTCACGCTTGCCGCCGCGCTCGCCAACTATCTCGGCGTGGACGTTGCGCAGCTGCCGCTGGCCGGGGCCGCTCCCGAGTGGTACTCGGAGAAGGCTGTTTCGATCGGCGCGTACGTCGTCGCCAGCGGTATCTTCACCGTGCTCGGCGTCCAGCCGCCGATCTTCGGCAGCCAGAACGTCGTGAAGCTGCTTGCTCACGATCTCGAGGAGGTCGTGGGCGCGAAGTTCGCCGTCGAAGCGGATCCGGAAGCAGCCGCGAAGCTGATCTGCCGTCATATCGAGGACAAGCGCGAGGCGCTGGGGCTCCCGTTCGTGGCGGCCGAAGAAGTCCGCGGCGACAAAGTCGCCTGAGGCGCGCGCGATGTGTGATACCTGCGCTGCACACGCTCACGAGCATACGCACGGCGATGAACATCATAGCCATGGCCTGCCGTCGAACGCGCGCGGCGACGACTTTCGTGTGGTCGTCACGGGCAAGGGCGGCGTCGGCAAGACCACGCTGACAGCGCTGCTTGCGCGCCGCCTGTCACGGCGCGGGTACCGTGTACTCGCGCTCGACGCGGACCCGCAGATGAACCTGCCGTATGCGCTCGGCCTCGAGTCTGCGGATGCGCATGGCCTGGTTCCCCTGAGCGAGAACACCGATTACGTGGAAGAAAAAACCGGGGTTCGTCCTGGCGAGGGCTGGGGCCTGTTCTTCCGACTGAATCCGGACGTTGACGACGTCGTCGATCGTTTCGGTGTGCGCGGGCCCGACGGTGTTCGACTACTCGTTATGGGCAACACGGTGCAGCCCGCGGCCGGATGCCTGTGTCCCGAGAACGCCCTGCTCGCATCGGTTACGAATGCGATGAGCCTGCGCCATGACGAGGCGATCCTGATGGACACCCAGGCGGGTTTCGAGCATTTTGGGCGAGCGCTCGCCAAAGGATTCCGGCACGCCGTTGTCGTCAGCGACCCGACGTTCAACGGGCTGCAGGTCGCATTGCGGGCTGCGCGGCTTGCGCGCGAACTGGGAATAGAGTCGATCCATCTCGTGGTGAACCGGGCCCGCAACAAACTCGATTTCGACCGTTCCCTGGCAAGGCTCGACGAGGAGGGTGAATTCCCGTTCACGAGCCGCCACTGGTTGCCGGTGGATCCATTGCTGCCCAAGATCGAGCCTTCGGTCAGTCCGTTGTTCGCACGGCCGCCGACGCCGTTCGACCGGCGGCTCGACGGACTGCTCGACACACTGCTGCCTATAGAGGAGTTGGTGAGAGAATGCGTGTCCTGATACTCGGTTCCGGCCCGGCCGGATTGACGGCCGCCCGTACACTGCGCGAACTGGCGCCATCGAGGTCGATCGACCCGGCGATTACGATGATTTCCGCGGAGTCGTCTCCGCCGTACTCGCCACCCGCGATGGCGGACCACTTTCTTACCGGGCGGGAACAGACGCTTTACTGGCAGGGAAAGGACGTGTGCGAACGCCTGCGGGTCGACTATCGCGCCGGCGTTGCCGTCGAGGCCGTGTACCCCGAGCAGCGACAGGTGTCGCTGAAAAATGGCAGCTACATCGACTACGACCGGCTGATCATCGCGACGGGCAGCCGGCTGCACGCACCGCTGGAGGGCTACGATCTGCCCGGCATCTACAATTTCAAGTCGCTCGAGGCGGCTCGCCTGCTGGTCGAAAGCGTCAAGGAGGGCGACACGGACAGCGCACTGATCGTTGGTGCGGGCTTCATCGGCGTCGAGGTCGCGGTGCTGCTGAATGAACTCGGCTGTGCCGTGACGATCATCGACAAGCTCTGGGTAATGCCGAATATCCTCGACGAAGAAACGGCGGAACTGGTCCTCGACGATCTCCAGAACCGCGGCATCGTCGTGCATCAGCACACGGAGGCTTTGCGCTTCTCCGGGAAGGCGCGTGTCGAGGGTGTGGAGCTTGCGAATGGCGAGATGCTCGCCGCCGATGCGTATATCGCGGCTACCGGCATCAAGCCCAATGTCTCGTTTCTCGAGGGATCGGGGCTGGATATCGGCTGGGGCATTCGTGTCGACAATCGCATGCGGACGAACCTGCCGAATATATGGGCGGCCGGCGACGTGGCTGAGACGTTCGACCTGATGAGCGGCGAGCGCTACGTGCACGCGATCTGGCCGAATGCCACGGCACAGGGCGCGGTCGTCGGGCGTGACATGCTCGGGTTCTCCGCCGATTACGAGGGAGCGGAGAGAATGAACAGCATGAAGCACCTGGGGCTGCCCATCATGGCGGTCGGTGAATCGACAGGGTCTGAGGTCCTGCGCCGGCGCGACGGCGACAAGCTGCGCAAGATATTTCTCGACGACGGCAGGATCGTCGGCTTCCGGCTCGCAGGGGACACAAGAGGCGCCGGCACCTATCGGGCGCTGATGCTCAAAGGTACCGATGTCAGCGGGTTTGGCGAGGATCTTCTGGACCCGCGGTTCCGCATCAGCCGTTGCGTGTCGCCTGAAGTCCTGTACCACTAGTCGCGGAAACGTCGGGGTCGGACCCGCCTATCTGCCTGTTTCCTCGGCAGTTTCAGTCTTAACGGGCCTCCGATGGTGGTTTAATTCGTCAATTTGAATATCGAAAACACGATTTAGCGCAAAGCGCGCGTTCTTCAAGCAGCTTAATTCACCCTTTTTTGGCTCGAAATTCGCTGATTAAGCCGATTGCAGGGCGGGTTTTTCGCGCAAAAACCATTAATTTCAAGTGATTACACTGGTCCGACCCCGGGCTATCCAGGCACAGCGTTGCGAATGGCCAGCCGCGTAAAGACCGGGCCAATCGTCTCGAGCACGACCGTTGAGGCGACGACGACGGTAAGGACCACGGATGCCGTTTCCGGAAATTTTTGCGCCGCGACCAATGACATGCCGATGGCGACGCCGGCTTGCGGCATGAGTGCAACTCCCAGCCACTTCTGCAACGGTGTGGGGGCTCCGACGAGCCGGCTACCCAGCCGCGTACCGAGGTAGATTCCACCAAACCTTGCCAACACGTAAACGACCGTAACGCCACCGGCGAGCAGCAGCGTGTCGACTTCGAGCGATGCGCCGGCAAGCACGAAGAAGAGCACCATGAAGGGCCACTCGATGCCTTCGATCGCGTGAAAAGGCCGGTCGTAGTGCGAGGCGAGGCTCGCGACCATTATCCCCATGACCATCGAGGAGAGGATTGGCATGAGGTCTAACCACTCGGCGATTCCGGCACCGAGCAACACAAAGCCGAGCGCTTCAGCGAGCATGGGCTCGCCATGCCGGATGCGACCGGTCAGGTAGGCCATCGGCGCTCCGAGCGCCACGCCCAGGAAAACGCTGCCACCGACATCGACCAGGCTGGAGGTAATACCCGCACCGAACGCGGCTTCTCCGCCGACTATGCCGGCTATTGCTACCATCAGGACGAATACCAGCAGGCCCCATACGTCGTCGACGGCGACGATCGACAGCAAGGTGTCCACGAATTCCCCCTTGTAATCGCCTTCGTGCACAAGGTCATAGGTTGCGGCCGGATCCGTCGCAGGAGCAATTCCGGCGAGCAACAGCGCCATGACAGGGTCGAGACCCACGAGTATCAGGACCGTTGCGACGACCAGCGCGGCTCCGAATACCTTGCAAAGCGAAATCTTTATGACGAAAGAGCCCCGTTTCCTGAGGGCGGCAACGGAAAGCTGGTGTCCGAGAAGAAAACCGATGAGTGCGAGCGCGATCGTCGTGAGCTCGGGAAACCACTCGTCGACGAAATCATCCGGTATCAACGAGAACCCCGCCGGGCCCACCGCGAGACCACCGAGCATCAGCAGGGTTACGCGCGGCAGGAAGGTAGACCGCCCCACGATGTCGGCGACGAAGCCAATCAGGAAGAGCAGGCCCAGGATGAGGGGTATCGACATACGGCTTTACCGCCGTGCAGTCTAGTAGTAGCTCAGGTCTGTAGCCTTACCACGGAATACCCGATAGGCGTATAGGGAATAGCCGACAATGACCGGCAGTACGACGATCGCACCGACGAAGATGACCATCAGGGACTCCGGCGCCGCGGCCGCCTCCCAGATCGTCAGCTTGTCCATGACCAGGTACGGGAACAGGCTGTAGGCGAGCCCGTGAAACGCGAGCATGAAGATGGCTACGGTGCTTGCAAACGGTATCCACTCACTATCGTGCAGATCCCTATCAAGGTGTTTGGGCAGGCGGGAAATCGACCGGTAGGCGACCAGGAAGGTTACCGCCGTCATCGCCGGTATCGGCCACAATACGATGAGGTTTTCGAGGCCGAACCACTTTTGGTAAATGCGTTGACTGACGAAAGGGGTGGCGAGCGAGACGCCGGCCACGCCGATCGCGAGCAATACGATGGAGCGTTTCGCCCAAGTGATCGCACGGCGCTGAAGCTCGTCCGTTGTCTTGATGATCAGCCAGGTCGAGCCGAGCAGCGCATAACCGGAGGTCATGCCGAGGCCGATAAGGCAGGCGAACAGGTAACTCCAGATGCTCTCCGTGAACCCCGTGACCACGCGCCCGAGCATGTAGCCCTGCGCGAGCGAGGCGAGCAGTGAGCCGGCAAAAAACGCGAAGTCCCAGGTCGCCTTGTGTTCATCCCTGGCTTTGACCCTGAAGTCGAAGGCAACGCCACGCAAAGTCAGGCCGATCAGCATCAGCGCGACGGGCAGGTAAAGGGCGCCGAGCATGATGCCGTGTGCGGCGGGGAAGGCAACGAGGAGTATGCCGATCCCGAGGACCAGCCAGGTCTCGTTCGCATCCCAGAAGGGCCCGATCGAGGCGATCATCGTGTCTTTTTGCTTGTCGCCGTCGCCAAGCTGCAGCAGCAGGCCGACGCCGAGATCGAAGCCGTCCAGAATGACGTAAGCGAGGATCGCGAGGCCCATGACGAGCATAAATGCGAGCGGCAGCCAGCCCGCGGCGGTGGTCCGGTCCGGCGCCTGGTCAAGCATGTCCAGCCTCTGTTGCGGCTTTACCGCCGATGACCCCCGGACCGTGTGCGGTCGGTTCCGAGGCCTTGGAGTCAGGCTGCCCGGCCTGGCGCGCCAGGTAGAACACGACCGTGATGTATGCAGTAATCAGCACGGCATAGAGCAGCACATAGAGTGCGAGCGTCAGGCCGATGTTGCCCGCCGCAACGCTGGTTACGGCATCCGCCGTGCGCAGCACGCCCGTGACGAGGAACGGCTGGCGGCCGATCTCGGTCGTGTACCAGCCGCTGAGTACGCCTACCCAGCCCGAGAAGGTCATGAAGGCGAGGCCCTTCAGGAGCATCGGCGACAGCCGGTCTTTACGCTTGAGTGTCCAGGCCGCGGCCCAGGAGGTCAGCAGCATCAGCATGCCGGTACCGACCATGATACGAAATGACCAGAACACGGGCGCGACCGGCGGGTGGGCGCCCGGAAACTCGTTGATGCCTTTGACTTCACCCTGCATGTCGTGCGTGAGGATCAGTGACGCCATTCCCGGTAGCTCGATCGCATACTTGTTGCTCTTCGTTTCGGCGTCCGGCAGGCCGAAAAGCACCAGAGGCGCGCCACGCTCCGTTTCCCAAAGCCCTTCCATGGCGGCCACTTTTGCGGGCTGATGCTCGAGCGTATTCAGCCCGTGCAGGTCCCCCGTGAAGATCTGCACCGGGGTCAGCACGGCCGCCATGATCACGCCGATCTTGAGCGATGCCTCCACGGCGGGGGTAACGTCGTCACGCAGGATGCGATAGGCCGATAGTCCCGCGATCAGGAAAGCCACCGTCAGGAACGACGCCAGCATGGTGTGAATCATGCGATAGCCGAACGACGGGTTGAAAACCACCTCCATCCAGCTGGTCACGTGCGCAACGCCGTCGCGCATTTCGAAACCGGTGGGCGTGTGCATCCACGAGACCAGCGCCAGGATCCAGAATGCGGACAGGCTCGTGCCAACTGCGACGAGCACCGTGGCCACCGTGTGCATGCGGTTGCTGACGCGCTTGAAGCCGAACAACATGATGCCGAGGAACGTCGCTTCGAGGAAAAAAGCCGTCAACACTTCGTACGCCAGCAGCGGACCGGCGATATTGCCGACCGTGTTCATGAAGCCCGGCCAGTTAGTGCCGAACTGGAAGCTCATGGTGATGCCGCTGACGACCCCGAGGGCAAAGGTCAAAGCGAAGACCTTCACCCAGAACCGGTAGGCGTTCATCCACTTCTCGTCACCGGTCGTGTTGAAACGCAGCTTGAAGAACAGCAGCACCCAGGTAAGTCCGATCGATATCATCGGGAACAGGATGTGAAAGCTGATGTTTGCAGCGAACTGCAAACGTGACAGCAGCAGCGCGTCGGGCATCGCTCAGGTCCCTTCGGTTAGCCGCTCGGTTTGGCGGCGGGCTGAAACCCGAAGACCCTGTGCATGATAATGGCCGCGGGACAGAAGCCGGTGAATGCCTGTTGGAACAGGTTGGCGCCGACAAAAACCGTGAGCCAGACAAACCCGGGGTGCACGAAATACGTCAGCGCGACCGACAGCAACACCATGATTCCGGCGAAAGCCTCGACGGCATGTTCGAGAGACATCTTGCGATTCATGAGGAGATTCCACGTTCAGATGATAACAGGATGCCGGTGAGCATATTAGAAGTCGCTAAATTAGTAAAGCCGGATTTATGCGGGTTGCCGCCCTGGCGCGGGTCCGTAATACAAGCCGACGATCAGGACTCAGGCGTTTTGCCCATATCGCCCGCAGATTCGTACCGCGAAGTCTGCGGCTACGAGCACCATGACGATAATGCAGCTTAGTCGCGTTCGACGATCATTATGGTCAGGCGACTGATACACACCAGCTTGTCGTCGGGATCGCGAACCTCGATGTGCCAGACGTGCATGCGGCGGCCGATCCGTATCGGTGACAGGGTACCGATCACGAACCGGCCGTCCGGGACCGGGCGCAGGTGGTTGGCGTTGATCTCGACGCCAACCGGCGTGTGCGTCGAGGGGTCTTCGATGCACAGGACCGAGGCAAGGCTGCCGAGCGACTCGGCCAGCGCGAGCGAGGCGCCGCCGTGGAGGATGCCGTAGGGCTGGATCGTGCGCCGGTCCACCGGCATCCGGACGGAGATCCGGTCGTCGCCGATGCTCTCGATCGTGAGTCCCAGGTGCTCGAGCAGCGTGCCCTGCATCGTCTGCTGCAGTTGTTCGATGTCCGGTTCGTGCTTCCAGAGCATCATCGGGTGCCTGCGCGCGGCGTCTTTACAGGGTCTGCAGGCCGCGGCGGGAGCGTGCCGGGTTGCATGCGGAGCCGCTGTACAGCTTCCTCGATGGCGCGTTCCAGCTGCGGATCTTCGCCACGCAGCACCGCCTCCGGCGGATTGTCGACCTCGATGTCCGGCGCCACGCCTACGCCTTCGATGGCCCACTCGCCTTCTGCCGAAGCCGTCGCGAATTGCGGAACGAATACGGATCCACCGTCCATCAAGGCACCGAGGTCGGTGATGCCGATGATGCCGCCCCAACTCCGCTTACCGATCAGCGGGCCGAGCTCGAGGGCTTTGAACGCCGCCGGGAAGATATCCCCATCGGATGCGGAATCCTCGTCGAGCAGCGCGACCAGCGGTCCCGTGAAGACAACGTTGGGATAGGTGTCGAGGTTGTCGACGCCGCGATCGTAGCCCATGAAGACGAGGTCGCGGGCCAGGCGATTGATGACCATCTGCGAAACGTTGCCGCCGCCGTTGCCGCGTACGTCGATGATCATGCCCTGTTTCCGCGCCTGGCCGTAGAACCACTTGGTGAACTCGTAGATACCGGCCGCGCCCATATCCGGGATGTGCAGGTAGCCGATCCGGCCATCGGTTTCACGAGTGACGCGCGCGCGATTCTCCTGCACCCAGCGCAGGTATAGCAGCGCGTTCTCACTGGCAATGGGATTGACGAGCACCGTGCGGCGGTCCTTGCCGCGCGCAGTGTCGGCCAGCGTGAGCTCCAGCAACCGTCCACCCTGTCCCTTGAGGAGCGAGTACGGGTTGATGCCGGCGGTCAGTTTGCGGCCGTTGATCGCGAGCACATAGTCGCCCGGCCCGGCGTTGATGCCCGGCTCGGTCAGCGGTGAGCGATACTTGTCTTCCTGGTTCTGGCCGGCGTAGATGGCGCCGATCCGGTAAAGACCGGCCTGCTCATCCAGCTCGAACGTCGCGCCGAGCAGGGCATCGCTCGAGCGTTCCGTGCTGGCAATGTCGCCGCCCGCGATATAGGCGTGACCGACATTCAGTTCCGAGATCATCTCGCCGATCAGGTAGTTCAGATCCGCGCGATGTGCCACGTGCTCGAGCAGCGGGCGGTAGCGATCGCGCAGCGCGACCCAGTCGTAACCGTGCATGTTCTCGACGTAGAAGTGGTCGCGAAAGCGCCGCCAGACCTCGTCGAAGATCTGCTCGTACTCCAGCGCCCGTATACGCGTCGCCGTCAGGCTGTCGAGATCCGCCTTTTTCGCCTCCTGCTCGTCCTTCTTGATGTCGAAGCGATTCAGCGCGCCTTCCTGATTTACGATGACATGCTTCGAGGCTGCCGCGAGCGCGTAGCCGGTCACCTTGTCAGTGATCGGGAAGACTTCGCGGTCTTTCAGGGAGTACGCACGCAGTTGCGCACCCGGCTCGATGTCGCGACCGTAATAGAACGCCGGGGCGCCCACGAACAGCAAGTGCTCTTCGGTTGCCGACAGGCCGCCGAGATTGTCGAAGTCGATCGGGGCGCGGGTGACGCGCGTTGCGAGGCCGTCAAAATCGATGTCGACCTTCGACACGCCGGTATCTTCCTTCTTGCCGTTGTCGTCTTCTTTGTCTTTTTCCGGCAAGCCTTCGAGGTTGCGCGGCGCGAACGGATTTTCGGCTGTTGCCGTCAGCAGCATTGCATAGACGCCCGTTTGCCGGTTGTTCGCGTAGTTCCATTCCAGCAGGTCGATCTGAGGCGCGAACATGCGATCCGACAGAAAGTACAACTGGCCGCCGCCCGGCGCGAATACGGGGTTGTATTCACTGAACATCTCGTCGGTGATGCGCCGCGACTTGCCGGATTCGCTGTCCCAGATATGAAGAGAACGGTAGCCGTTCGGGTCTTCCATCGAGTAGGCGAGCCAGCGCGAGTCCGGGGACCACGAAAAGTCGTGCTGCGGAAATCCGGGGTCGTCGGCCACCTGTCGCTTGTTATCTCCGTCACTGTCAACGACGAAGATCCTCGCTTCCGAATCGCCGTAGGCAATCTTGCTGCCGTCCGGCGAGAACACCGGGCTATAGAGTCGTGTCGATGAATCGCCGCTTACACGAGTCGCCGTTTTCTCGCCCAGGTGACCGGCCACGTAGATTTCCTCTTCACCGCTCGCGTCGGAAATCCAAGCGACGCGGTCGCCTTTGGGCGACCAGGCGACCTCCCGTTCATGGGCGCCGGCACTGTTGGTCAGATTGCGGGACACGCCATGCTCGATCGGCACCGAGAACACCTCGCCTCTCGCCGCAACCAGCACACGTTCGCCGTTCGGGCTGACGTCGAAGCTTTCAAGATGCTCGGAGACCTTGACCAGCTCGCCGAGTTCAAAGCCGGTATCGGCCGGCACGGTGATAGTGAGTGCACGGTCGCTGCCCGACCGCACGTCGAGGATGTGCAGTGCGCCGTCCAGTTCATACACAATCCGATGCGAGCCGTCGTCGCTTGCCCAGCGAACGTCGCGGTTCTCGTAGCGCGTCAGCTGCGTCGTTTGCCCGTTGTCGGGGTCGTATCCGTAAATATTCAGGTAGTCGTCGCGGTCGGAGACGAAGAAGATGCCTTCCTGCAGCCACATCGGATCACGATCGGTGCGCACGTGATCCGTGATATTGCGTGAACCGGAACCGTCGAGTTCGAAGATGAACAGGTCCTGTGCCCAGCCGCCCTCGTAGCGCTTCCAGGTACGGAAGTCGCGGAAAAGCGGCGAAAACAGGACCCGCTTGCCGTCAGGCGACAATGCGCCGGCGCCGGACACGACCATCGGCAACGCTTCGGGCAAGCCGCCCGAGATCTTCACCGTGTACAGGCGTGACCCAGTCAGGCTGAAACCCTCGCGCAGCGACCGGAACAGCACGGCCTCGCCATCGGGCGTCCAGCCGTACACCTGGTGGTCGTAGCCCCAGCGAGCCGGCAGCGGGCCCTCGGACGGATACCACGTCAGGCGCTTCGGTTCGCCACCGGTGACGGGCACCACGTAGACCTGCTCGCTGCCGTCGTACTGGCCCGTGAACGCGATGTGCCGGCCATCGGGGGAGAACCGCGCAAACAGCTCCTGGCCAGGATGAGACGTGAGCCTGCGGACATTGCTGCCGTCCGTGCCAGCGAGCCACAGATCGCCAGCGTAGGTGAAGACCACGGTGTCGCCGTGCAGGTCCGGAAACCTGAGGAGACGTGTGTCGGCCGCGGCGGTCGACGCGAGGAGTCCGAGAAGTAGGGTGATGATTGCTGTGCGCATGGCGGCTCCAATCGGAAAAGGTCGGATTCGTCAACGAAGGGGGCGCGATTCTAGCGCGTTAGACCGATTGGTTACACACGTAATGATTCGGCCCCGCCCCGGTGACGGAGGCGGGGAGCCGGCGTTCGATTTGCAACGGCATCGAGCGGCGCCTGGAGAGGGTCCTGGTACAGGTCGAAAATTGCTGTTGCGAGCGCGATGCCCGATGCCGGCAGGACATACGACTTCCCCCCGGTTCGAGGAACGGACCGGGGTTGCCGTGGTTTCGCCGCCCTGTCAACTGCGGTCGCCCGGCCAGCGGGCGGGATCACGATGTCAGTGAATCGCGCCCTCGATGATCTGGTGGACTTTCTTACCCAGCCCGCGGGACGGGATTACCGTCACCTGCTTGCCTGCGACTTCGGCAGAGTAGCGTGGCGCATCGTTGGCGTGTTCGTACGCGTCGCTCAGCTTGCCGATCAACGCCTGCACCTGCGGCTGCGACAATTTGTGTTCGTCCACGAGTTCGTTCAGGCCATCGACCTTGCCGTCGTGCAGCCAGGCAATACCGAAGCGTTTCGGCGGCTTGCCGAGATAGACATAGGCTTCGTGTTCGCCGGGGATGACTTCCAGGTTGTCGTGGACGCGGTTCGCCAGTTCTTCGAGCTGGGGCTTTACTTCGTCCAGCCTGGACTTGGCTTCATTGTCGGCGGGCAGGGGAGGATAGTCTTTGTTACCACCGAACCACTTGTCGAACATTCCCATAGTTGCCTCCTTTGTGGGGATTTAACAAGGGTTTACAGCGCCTCGGCCGCGCGCGGCAGACAGGCACCCTCGTCTATAACCCTAGCTCTTCGGGAATTTTTTTCAACCCGCGGTTAGCGGTCGTCGGCTTCCGTCTTCGCTGCAGGACCCGTTGCGGGGCGGTCCGAATGCTGCAATGGATAGGCATCTGCGACGTAGGCCGGGCCCTTCATTATGTAAACAATAATGCAGCCTATGGCGATCGTGAAGACGGCCGTAAAGAACGTTATCGCGCTCGCGATAGCGAATATGTCTACCGACTTGATGTGCTTCGCGACGTCGAGGCCCGGCTCGGGTGGCAGGAGGCGCACCAGGACGGCCAGCGCCGCCGGCATCATCAGCCCGACGAGCGTGACCTTCGGCAGCTTCCTGAGTATTTGCCGTTCCAGCCCCGGAGGCTCCCGGCGTCCATGCAGCTTGTTGAACAGGTTCATTGCGATCGTCCCACGGGCTCAAACCCCAGTTTACAACAGCGCGGGGCTCATTTTGTAAACGTGAGTTTCCGTTTTTCTCGAAGCCCGCCGCTACTATGACGGCATCGACACCGGCGGCAGCTGTCGCCACGAAACCGATAAGAACCGATACGAACCGGCGCATGAACTTGTTACTTCATGTTGCAGGTGCTGCGATATCAGTCGTCGTCGTTGATGTCGACGCGAATCCGCGCAATCGGCTCGAGCTGTCCAGATTGCGGATTGCGTTGCCCGAGATAGACATGGAATGTCTCCCGCGGCTCCGGCAGTCCGTCGTTTATGAGCGGCACATGCAGTGTCTCTGCCTCTTCGCCGGAGGCGAATGCGACGACCGGTTGCTCCAGGGAAATGTAGTCGCTGTCAGCAATGGCAGATTGATCGCTGGTCCACCAAAAAAGCGCACCGGTAGTGCCTGGCGGCCGGCGAAAGGCGATTCTTGCCGCCCCGTCTCGTTCGTACACGGTCACGAAAGACTGTATCAACGTGCTGCCCGGCGTATTTTCGGCTGCCCCGGCTTCCACTGCTGCTTCAGCTTCCAGCGCTGCCTGCCCGGATTCGGGGTTTGCCTCCGTTTCGAGTGCTGCCGCCTCGGGGACGGGTTCCGGGAGTGGCTCAGCGACCGGTTGCGGCGGCGGATCACCAGCCGTTTCGGATGCAGCCGGTGCATCGGGTTCTGCGAGCGGGGTCGGTTCCACCGTAATGACCGGCGCTGAAACGCCGCTCTCGACGGCTGCGGGACCGAGGTAAGCATCGATGAGCGCAGCAAGGTTGGCAATATCGTCCCGCGGCTGGCCGTAGAAGTTCCATGCGACCAGGCCAGCCAGGATGATGGCCAGGAAGAACGACCGTGTGCGGCTCGCACGTTTACGTCGTGCCCGGGCCATCTTGCGCTGTTTCTCGTCGCGCGGCACCGCCGTTCTTACGACGGGCGGCTCTGCCGGAGCGGAAACTGCACTGCCGCTTGCGGGCGCGCTCGGCTGGCGTGTCGGCGGTGCGTAGTTTTGCGCGGGTTTCTGCACGGCCGCACGATCGGCCGGCGTGCTCTCCTCGGGCCGCAGTCTCTCGGTCCCGGTAATGCCCAAATCGGCGAGAAAGTCCCTGACCGTCGCGGGCCGTTCGTCGCGATCAAAAGACAGGGCGCGACTGATTGCGTGCCACTGTTTCTCGGGTAACGACCGGATACGGGCCGGCTCGAACCCGGCGAGGCTGGCCTCGGCCGGCGAGTGGAAGTTGAAAGGATGCCTGCCCGCGAGAATCTCGTAGGTCAGGCAGGCGAGCGCATAAATATCGTCGCTGGCGTCGGAGCGCTCTAACGGCTCCCGCGACGCAACGCCGCGCAGTATCGACGATGCGGAATCCAGCGGCAACACGTCGAGCAGGCGAACCTCGAGATTTTCGGTGATGAAGACGTTTTCGGCGCTTAGCTGGCCATGAATCATCGACTTGGCGTGCAGGAATTGCAGCGCGTCACCAATCGCCCGGATGACCGGCAGGGCTTCGTCCAGCGGCAGTGTTGCCACGTCGTCGAGCACGAAGCGCAGCGAGGCGCCCCCGAGGAACTCCATGACCAGGTAGCCGAACTTCCCGTCGTGGTCGCAATCCAGGTAGGAGACGATGTTCGGGTGCGCGCCCGCGCGCAGCACCGTGTAGCCCAGCTTCAGCTTGCTGAAGAGGCCGCTATCCAGGGCGATCCTGTCCGGCAACAACTGGATCGCAACCGGGCCGCCGACGCCGAGTTCCCGGTAGCCTTCGTCGTCAGCCTTGTAGATATCGCCGAGTCGGCCATGTCCGATGCGTGCGCGCAGGCGATAGCGGCCGGCGACCAGGCGTCGGTCGGATTGAATTGGCTGTTCTTCTTGGCCGAGTTCCAGTGTGGTCATCGAAAAGTCTGCAAAGTTGGATGCGCTGTCGGGTGCTCGACCGAAAGCCGGTTTCGGCACAGTAGGGGAAGGAGACCGATGGTTATCGGGCTCGCCGCCTCTTGTCGTTCTCGGGTACGGCCTCAGCCCTGTGGGCCCAGTTTAGCACCGAAAAGGGCAGGCTGTGCAGCAGGTACCGGCAGGCGCTCAGAGCTGCCGGTGGAGTTTTGCGTCGTGAGTTCCAAAATGTTCTGTAAACCAGAGATTTAGCCGCGATGACAGGTCGCGTTGGTCCAGCGCATGGTCGATCTCGATGCGATGAATGATGTCGGAGAGCTGGTCGAGGAGAGACTCGTGGTCCCGTTTGTGGGCCTCGAAGTCTGCGTATCGGGCATCGCGCATGATCTTCTCCTCCAGCGCGAAATGCGCTGCGATCTGCGCATAGATCTCACCCAGCCCGGCCGCGAGCCGGTCCCGGTCTGCCCCCTCGCTGATACCGGCGTGCACCTGGTTGATGAGGTCGATCAGCTCGCGGTGCTCGTGGTCAACCGCCGCATTGCCGACGCTGAATTCGGGTTTCCATTCGATCAGGCTCATCGGAAACTGAAGCCCCCTGATTCAGCCCGGAACGTCACCGTGAGATAGCGGCCTGCAACGAGGGTTACGTCTTCCGTGTGCGTGTAGTCCCAGCCCCCGGAGCGATGGGAGTCGCGGAGCCTGGCCGTCATCGTGTGCATGCCGGGTTCGACTTCGAAGCGCTCATAGACCGATGCGGGTCCATCATTCCACAGTCCGGAGGGCGGTGCCTGGATAGTCGCGACGGTCTCGCCATCGATCTCGAGTTCGACGGTCAGCGGCAGGCGCTCGCGCCCGCACTGCTCGGCATGGCGCATGTTGGGGGCCAGCCTGGCGATCTCTTCCGCCGTGAGGCGCACGCAAGGCTCTACCCGGTCGGATGCGTGGCTCAGCGACAATTTGACCGCTGCGCGGCCTGCGTCGGCATAGTTGTAAGCCGGGGAGGCCGACAAGTAGCCCACGATGATCGCGAATGCGACAAAGGCGAAGGCTCGCAGCGAGAACCGGGCCCATTTATTCATGCCGCAAACTCCGCAGGTCAGCGCGGAACTCCCGCAGCGCACTCGCCCGACGGCGTTGCGCACCCGGCGGCAGCCACGTCGTCTCAACGCGCTCGTCCGGCACGCGCTGGCGCAGATACGGGTCCCGCTCCCTGGCCATGCGCTGCATCGTCCACTCGTTGCCGAGACGATGGAAACAGTCGTTCTCCGCGCAGCCGGCAAGCATGACGCCATCGGCGAATTGCCGCGACAGCGCGAAGTCCACGAACGAGGGTGGCAGCATTCCGACACACGGCAGCTTGATGACCCGGACGCCGCCGGCCTCGTCGTCGAGCGTTTCAGCGCTGCCCTGGTCGCAGGCAAAAATGATGACTCGGGGATCGTCGGTGACCGCGTTAATTGGCGCCATCACGCGTTCACGCAAGTCACTAATGGTCCTGTGCGGCAGCTCGATGCCCGGTTCGATCGGCCTTGCACGGCGGAAGGGCGTCGAGGTCGGGCACGAGCCGGCGCAGATGCCGCAACTCGTGCAGTTATCGGGACTGACTACCGGTTCGAGCTCGTAAGGCCTGCCGTCCGTGCGCGGCACCATGGTCAGCGCGCTGAACGGACAGTCGTCGAAACAGCGTGAGCAGCCATTGCAGTTAGCCAGACTGACTTTCGCTTCCGGCGTCCTGGCCTCGGGCGGGAGCCACGGAAGGGCGGCGAGCAACGCAAAACCGCCGACGATATACAGCCAAAGCTGGCCCCCGGGCACGACCTCCAGCAACGGATAAGCGGCGAGGTAGAACCAGTCGAGATTGACGGTGGCCGGAACCACGTCGAGGTCAGCGGGCCCCTGGCTGACAGCCGGGTAGAGGAGGGATAGCACCAGCATTGCCGACATCGTTCCGATCGCGAGTGAGCGCGGCGGATTGACACGGGCGCTGGAGTGACGCTGGACGTGAATCCACATGAGCAGCAACATGAGCAGCGGGGCGAAGATATGGATAAGGACCATGAGCGTGAAAAAGCGACCGCCCAGGCTTGCGCTGTCGAGGAAGTTGTTCGCGATCGGTTCGGCGAAAAACGGCAGTGCGTCGAGCCACTCGCTGGTGGCGACCGCGATGTACTGCGCGAGCTTGTCCCACACAAGCCAGTAGCCACTGATGCCGCAGATATAGATGAAACCCAGCAGCGGCACGCCGGTTAGCCAAGCAAAGAAATGCTTGCCGCGCAGCCTGTCCATGGCGAACTCGCGAAGGACGTGCAGCACCACCACGATGACGAGTGCATCGGAGGCATAGCGATGCAGGCTGCGCATGATGCCCGCTGCGTACCATTGCTCGTGGGTTATGTACTCGACGGATTCGTAAGCGTCAACGATGCCGGTATCGAAGAACACATACAGGTAAATGCCGGTTGCCGCAGTTATCCAGTAGAAGTACCAGCCGAATGCGCCGAGCCAGGTGAACGGGTTGTAGCGCTGGCCGAACGCGTACTCGAAGATACGCTCGGCTTTGCCAAAGAGCCTGTAGAACGCGCGCTTTACGAATGCCACGGCGTCGTCACCTCGCGCTGCGCCATTCGTGGACGATGAATATCGCAATCGCGCCGAGGCAAAGGAGGCCGACGGCGATCGTCATGAAGATCGAATAATCGAAGCGGTATCGGTCGCTGTTCGGATCGTAAACGGTGCAAAAGAGCTTAAACGTGCTGACCCAGTGTTCGATCAGGCCGGCACTGCGCGGCGTATCGAAGACCAGTTCCTTGAGCGGTTCCACCAGCGTCCGGGTACCCACGTCAACGCCGTAAAGTTGCCTGTAAATTGTTCCGTTCCTGTCGACGATCGATGTCTGCGCGAGGTGATCGAAGCCTTTTGCGCTCGGGAAGAAAAGGAAGCCGAGGTTCTTGCTCAGGGCATCGATCGTCGCTGCGTCGGCCGCGAGAAAATGCCAGTTGCTTACCGCATCAGCGCCCTGTTGTGTCGCAAACTGTCTCATACGCTCCGGTGAGTCGACCTTCCAGTCGAAACCGATCGTCACAACAGAGAATGCATTCTCACCCAGCGCGTCACGGGCAACGTCGACTGCATCGGCGAGGTTGCGCGTAATCATCGGACAAATATGGTGGCAACTGGTATAGACCATGCTGACCACGAGCGGCCGGCCACGAAGCGCGCCCAATTCGAAAGCCTGGCCGCGGATATCGCGGAGCCGATAGTCGTCCAGCCGGGTGCCGATGGCCGCCTGGCTGATCGCCAGTGCCGAGTCCTTGTCGTATTCCTGCGCAAGGCCGGTGAGCGCCACTAGCACCAGGCAGGCTGTCAGCAGCGCGCGTGCCATCCGTCAGGCCAGAAGCAGCCGGTCCAGGATGGCGCCGAGCATGAGTATGCCGAGCTGAACGATCGAGGCGGCGAATGCGCGCCAGGCATTGCTGCGCCCGGGCTTGCTGACGAGCCTGATGCAGGCGTGCACAAAAAATGCGCCGCCAGAGATGGCGCCAATCCCGTACAGCCAGCCCATGCCATACCACAAGGGGAGAATCGAGAGCAGCGACAGCGCAATGGCGTGAGCCAGTATCGTGCGCGTTGACGTCGCGTCACCGACAACGACAGGCAGCATGGGTATGCCTGCTGCGCGGTAGTCGTCTTTGCATGCGAATGCGAGTGACCAGAAATGCGGAGGCGTCCAGAGGAACAGTACCGTTGCGAGGATCAATGCGACGGGTGAGAGCGTCGCACCTGCCGCCGCCGATCCGGCCAGCACGGCGAAGCTCCCGGACAGCCCCCCGATAACAATGTTCGTCCATGAGCGGCGTTTGAGCCAGACGGTATAGACCACACCGTAGGTGAATGCGCCGAGGAAGACGAAGAACGCTGCCAGCCAGTTCGTCGCCACCGCGGCCGCCAGGAGCGCGAGCAGCAGCGCCAGGGCAATACCGCCGTACCAGCGCAGGTCCGCGTCGAACCGGCCAGTCGCGAACGGCCTGGCTCGTGTTCTTCGCATCCGCGCATCGATATCGCGTTCGTACAACTGGTTGAATGCGCCTGCGGCCGACGATGCCACCAGCGTCGCCAGCCCGAGGAGGAACACCTGCCAGGACGCGAGCTCGTGCCCCGGGATCACGACGATGCCGGTTACCGCGCACACCGTGATCAGGAACCCGAGCCGCACTTTCGCGGTGTGGTAGATCAGTTTGAGAGTCGCAACGCTCATCGTGTAACAACGCCCGTTGCCTAGCTCAATGGCCAGACTTCTGACAGGTACTTCCAGTTGACGAAGTAGTAGAGAACGAATGCAACGAAGAAGATGCCCACGAGCATGACCGTGCCGGGAATCTTGAGCGTGCCGGCGTTACCGTGCTCGGCGACTGCCGCTGCGGCCGGAGGTATCTCCGGGTAGGACGGTTTTTCGTCGATACCGAGTTTACGGCCGAAGAATACGGAGCCCACGACCACGACGATGAACAGAATTCCTCCAAGCGCCGCCAGGATTGCGAAGATGCCGTTCAGGCCCATCATCAGGAATGCAGCGGACGGGTAATCGAACGGCAGCTGCGCATCGGCAAAGGTCATATCCCAGTGGCGTCGTGAGACGCCCAGCGTGCCCGCGCCCATCATGAACACGGAAATACCCGCGACACCAATGCCGAATACATAGGGTTGCCACCGCGCGAGCTTCTGGAACATGAGTTCGCGGCGGAAAATCAGCGGCACGAGCAGGTAGGTGATGGCCATGAACGCCAGCGTGGTTCCAGCGACCACGGTGCCGTGGAAGTGGCCAGGCACGTATAGCGTGTTGTGCATGATCAGGTTGATCTGCTCGGTGCCCATGACGACGCCGGAGATGCCGCCGATAAAGCCGAAGAAGACCAGCGACATGAACATGCCGGCAAACGCCGGGTTGCCCCACGGCGCCTTGCGCAGCCATTCGAAGAGACCCTTCGTCAGGCCGCGCGCGCGCTGAGCCGCCTCGATCGAGCCCGGCACCGTCATGCCGTGGATCATGCTGCCGAGCACGGCCAGATACATGGCATAGCTGGTGTTGAAGATCTTCCATTCAGAGCTGAAGCCCGGCTCCACGAGCATATGATGGGCACTCGCGAGCTGCAGGAACAGGATGTACATCAGGAACGCCATGCGGCTGACTTTCTCGGAGATGGGCCTGGCGCCAAGCACCATTGCCGCGATCGCGTACCAGACGGCGACATGAGCCGAGACGTTTATCTGTTGCGACGAGTGACCCATGGCCCACCAGATCGTCTTGTAAACCAGGGGATCGATGTGGCTCACGAGGCCGACCGACCAGAGCAGTGTTGGGACCAGGATGATTGCGCCGGACGCGATCGTGAATACCGCGATGATCGCGGCCGTGATTGCGCCAAACGTCACGAGGGGCACCGAGCCCTGGTAGGTTTGCTCCTGGCGGGCGACGACGAGGGTGCCGAAGAACACGAAACAGCCGATCAATGCCCCGACCGCGAACAGGATGATGCCGAGATAGAAACCGGGCTCGGCTTTCATCGGCACGTAGGACGTAAACATCACGCTCGACTGACCCTGCAGCACGACGATATTGGTCACTACTGCCCCGATCAGCATGAGTGCGAACCCGGCCCAGGCCCACCGGGGTGCGGCAAGGCGGCAGCCCAGTAGTACCGACGAAGCGAAATACAGCACGGCAATTTCGAAGAAGATGATCCAGACGAGCAGCACGTCGAAGCCGTGGGCCGTCAGGGCCAGGTAGAACCAGTCGGCCGGCAGGAAGTGGACGGCCGGCCAGCGAGTCAGCGCGACGAGCAGGCCGAACAGGCCGCCGATTGCAAGGAACACTACCGCGACGACGGCGTTGGCTTTGATGAGTTTTTCGGCAGTCAGGTCGACCTTGAGCCCGGTTGTCGGGCAGATCCGAAATTCTGTTGTCTTTGACATTGCTCTGCCCCCTTATTCGACCACGTAGATCTTGCCGACCATCATGTGGTGGCCGATGCCGCAATATTCGTTACAGACGATCCCGTATTCGCCCGCCTTGTCCGGCTTGATCGTGACGACCATCTCGTAGCCCGGGTGGACCTGGACATTGATGTTGACCGGCTGCAACGAGAATCCGTGCATCCAGTCGAGCGACGACAGGTGCAAGCGATAGGTCTCATCCTTCTCGAGTTCGAGGATCGGCCACCACTGCCAAAGACGTGCGATCAGGTAGACGTCGCTGCCGGCCGGTGGGCGCACGACCGGAAAGTAGTTTTCCTCGCGAACCGTGTATTCATCGATCATTGCCTGCGATCGCTCGGCGAATTTTTCCGGCGAAATCTTGTAGGCCTCGTTGGAGAGATTCTGTTCGCCGGCCCCGTGCCAGTAGATCATCATGAAGAACATGATGAGGCCCCAGGTAAAGGCGATGATGATCCAGGAAAGCTCGACCTTCGCGATCGGCTCTTTCCACCAGATTCGTTGTGGGGGCGGTGTGATTGCCATGATTCTGTCCCCCAATCAGTCCGCGATCGGAATCTGGGTAATCTCGATGATTCCCCAGATGATGTAGAAGACAGCCGGTATGGCGACGCCGAGGAACAGCAGCAAGAACGGGTTATCCAGCACGCGCTGCATCAGCGGTATTGGTTCGTTATCAGTCGACGGCGCACTGGCCGGGTTGTTCTGGTCAGCCATGGTTACTTCTCCCCTCGATAAGGACCGGTCGTAGAGCCTGAACCGGCCTTGTTCCCCCGAATCGGGCGGCTTCGTCAGGCGCCGCCTGCGTAATGCTGTATGAGGGAAAAACTCGACACCGCGAGTGTCAGGAGGATCACAAAAAAAACCAGCGACCTGTGCTTTAGTCTCCTGCCTGCTGCGATTTCGACCCGCACCAGCAGCCAGTCGGCAAATACGTACAGGACAATTGCAACAAGCGTGAAATAGACGATGCTCATGGCCGGGCCCTGTGCGACGGTAATACGCCGATGGCACGATCATGATGCATAGGGAGGCGGGGAGGTGCCTTGACCTAGATCAAGGCACCTCCCGAGGTTCAATCACGGACGGAACAGACTGTCCCGCATAGGATTATTCCGGGGTCCAGGCAGCGGGCCTGCCCGGTTCGGATCAGCTATCGACGCCGGCGGCCTTGTGGCAGCCCTGGCAATTGTCGTTGATGCGTTCCGCCGCGGCGCGTGCGCCGTCGATGTCGCGGGCTTCCTCGATCGCCTGGGCCGCGTCGCGCATTCCTTCCAGGTAAGGCCGCCATTCTTCCTTGATGCCGGTGACCTCCTGGTGGCCTGACAGCCAGTAAGCTGCCGACATCGCGCCTGCCAGGTCGCCGTCGGCCAGGGCGAAATTGAGGTTGTCGAGCTGCTCGGCATGAGCGTGCATGTGGTCGATGAACGCTTCGTCACGGGCAATTTCTTCGTCCGACGCAGGCATTTCAGCTGCGGGCTCGGCCGGTGCCGCTGCCTGCGGCGCGGGTGCAGGCTCGGCTACCGGTGCCGGCTCCTTCTTTTCGGCACACCCAGTGACGAACAGGGCCAATCCGACGATCAAAAGCGAATGCAATTTCATACTTACCCCCAAGCCAGATACCGGTAAAACCATATTTGAGTAAACTACATGAAGAGTGTAACGAAAAAGGTGAACAGTTTCTTCGCCTTCGGCCGCCAATTCTCAAGGAATCCGTGACTCGCCGGAAAGTGCTTCCGCAGTCGTTCTACCTTCGCGAGGACGTGACTGCCATAAGCCGGGATCTGCTCGGCAAGGTCCTGTACACGGAAATCGGCGGGGAGCGCACGTCCGTGGTTATCACCGAGACAGAGGCCTATGCGGGCATTACCGACAAGGCGAGCCATGCCTACGGCGACCGCAGGACGCGCAGGACCGAACCCATGTACGGCCCCGGCGGCGTCGCCTATGTCTACCTGTGTTACGGCATTCACCATCTCTTCAACGTGGTCACCAATGTGAAGGGCGTGCCGCACGCAGTCCTCGTGCGCGCGGGGCAGGCGCACTCCGGGCTGCCCGTGATGCTCGAGCGGCGCGGCAAGCCGGACCCGGACCGCACATTGCTCGCCGGTCCCGGTTCGCTTGCCCGGGCACTCGGTATTACGACGGCCCTGACGGGTAGCAGTCTCCTCGACGGTCCCATCCGGATCGAGGACCACGGCTTCTGCGCAGACGACGTTCGGGTCAGCGTGGGGCCCCGGGTGGGAATCGACTATGCGGCGGAAGACGCCGGCAGGCCTTACCGGTTCCGGCTGCAGGAAAAGTGCTGCGAATAGGGCTCAATCGATCACAGGCTCTCGTACGGCATATCGAACGTGTCGCCATCTTCGACACGGCCGCTCTCCGGTCCGCGCCGGTAACGTTGGAGCTTCTTCGTCTTCCCTGCCACTTGATGCGTTACTGCGTGCCGCGTGCGGCGGGATGCGCCAATATTATCTTCCGCCGCCCTGCTCGTAGTCGAGCCACAGCCAGTAAACCGAGCCGCATTTCGGACAGCCATGGTACTTCGCATGCCCGAAGGGTTCGTCATTCCATTCGTACGAGCACTTGCAGCAGCGATTCAGGGCGCTGTTCCTGGTGCCGCCGTTGTCAGGAGCCAGGTTGAGCGAGCGCATGTAGCGGCAGTGCCGGGATGCGTGCCCGGTCCTAACGTCTTGCCGTCCGCTGCCGACTGTCTTCCGCAGTGGCTGACGGTACGCACGATCCGGGATCGAGCTGATTCTCGATTACACACCCGACCGTGAAGGCCTGGACGTCGTGCAGCGTTTTCTCGTCCGGGTCGGATGCGATGCGGTATCGGACGGCGATACCGAACTGGAATGATGCACCGGCCGCTTTATCGGGCGTCATCTGCCGGTAACTCGATTCGATTTCGATGGACTGCGAGACAAACTCGTCGATGTCCCGTGTTACCGAGATGCCGGGCGGTATCTCGATCGGAAGTGATGTGGTGTTGACGCTGGAGTTGTAGTAGATCGTCTGCGCAGTCAGCGTAATGTATTCGTCCGTCGTATTCATAAACGTCACGGACTCATGTTCGACCGAGACGCGCAGGCGGTCATCGGCGAGATCGATGTCCGGAAACAGATTGTCGAAGTCTCGCGACAGGATAGTGACGTTAACCGGCACTTCGACGGTCCCGTGTCCCGAGACGATGATCTGCTCCGGGCACGAAACCGAGAGCAGGTAGTGATCGTAAACGGATGTCTCGCAACGCACGTCGTAGATCCTCGCGCCCGGTGACATCTCCGACGACAGGCGTTGCTTGTGTGACTGGATATCCTGGCGCAATGCGGACAACGCGCTTTCCGCCGCCGCCACGCAGTGGCGCGCATCGCACGGCAATGTATCCCGCCTTTCCAGCTTTACCGATAGCTCTTCGCCTTCGGTCACGAGCGTCAACTCGATCAACTCGGCGAAATCGATGTCGTCCTCGTAGTAGCCGGTCAGTCCGTTGATGCTGGGTTGCACAGCGAGTTCGATACTGTTGGAGCTGTTGCGCGTTGCGGACAGTTGTTGCGTCATATTCGACAGCTCGGCATTTGCACTCGCGGCTTCCTGCTCGTATACATCGAGTAACGAGATCAGCCGGCGTCGCTCGGTGTTAAGGCCGGAGTTGAGCAATGCTTCATCGACAGCCCGGTTGAACGCGCTTTCATCGAAGGTGGTTTCATAGGTCTGGGAAATGTCGGTGAGCTTTCCAGCCGTGCCGACAGCGATACCGCCATTGATGATCTTGTCGAGCATGCCCGTATCCTTGTCCCGAAACGGGTGCAGGGGACTGCAGCGGTGCGAAGCAGGATATACCTGCGGCGCACACTCGGCGGCGCGCGTGTCGAACGCCGGTGTGAGGTCGTTCAGCCGTACGAGGTATCCCGAGTCAATGAAGGCATCAGACGCGGTTATCGTCGTGAAGACCCAGCTCCCGCCGCGCTCGTTGACGAGGTGCGCATAAACCGGGCGTTCGCCGATGAAGAAGCCCCCCGCCGTCGCCGGGTCAGCCGATAGCACGGGTTCGGGTTGCGGATTGCTGCTGCACGCTGCGCACAGTACAAACAGGCATGCGGCTGACACTGCCCGCATACGAATAGATCGGAAAGTCATTGGCCCAAACGCTTTCGGAGCTGAAAACGTCCGGAGTATATCGAAAATCCATGCACATTCCGTGCGGAATACTGTCGCAATTCGGCGACGGTCAGTTTCCTGCCAGTGTCACCAGGCGATGCCGTAGTCGTCACCGTGGTTGCTGGAGCCGCCCTGGAACGTGCCATTTTCGCGGTCGAACCAGATCGCGTTGATCGGGCCCGAGGTCCTGTCGCGGCGGCCCCAGACACCGACCTCGACCGCGTAGCCCATCTCCGTCAGCCGGTCGCGCGTAAACTCCGTGACCGATTCGTTGACCGCGAGTCGGCCCGGTTCCTTCTTGTGATCACCAAATGAATCGTGCAGCTGGTAGCTGAGGAAATTGTCGGCCTCGGCTGCTTCCTGCACGTTCATGCCGAATTCAACGACGTTCAGGAAGAACTGCAGCAGGTTCTGGTCCTGTGCGTCGCCGCCCTGCACGGCAAATGAGAGCCAGGGCTCGCCGTCCCTGAGCGCAATGGAGGGGGTCAGCGTTACTCTCGGCCGCTTGCCGGGCGCCACGACGTTGTACGGATTTTCGGCCGCATCGAGGACGAAGCTCTGCATGCGCTGGCTCAGGCCGATGCCGGTTTCACCCGCGATAAAGGCCGGGATCCAGGCGCCGCTCGGCGTGATCGAAACGACCCACCCCTCCTTGTCGGCCGCCTGTATGGTCGTCGTTCCCTGGAAGAAACCTGCGTCGTTCGGGTCCGCAGGGTCCGGAGTCAACTTGCGCGATTGCAGGTCATCGAGGTGCTGCATAAACGGATTCTTGCCGCGCTGGAATTCGTACGGGTTGCCGGGTCCGGCATCCGGGTCGTTGCGGTCCGGGTCGATTTCCGCGGCCCGTTCTTTTGCGTAGTCTTTCGACAGCAGGCCTTCGACCGGCTCCTCGGGCGGAAAGTACGGGTCGCCGTAATAGAAGTCGCGGTCCGCGTAGGCGAGATTCATGGCCTGGTAGAGCGTGTGTATGTAGCGCGTCGAGTTGTAGCCCATGGCGGCCACGTCGAAGTTCTCGAGGATGTTCAGCGTCTGCAGCAGTACCGGTCCCTGCGTCCAGGTCGTCAGCTTGTAGACGTCGATGCCGCGATAACGGGTCGACACGGGCTCCTCGATACGAACCTGCCACTCGTCGAGGTCCGCCATCGTGAACAGGCCGTCGTGTTCCTGCATGGAACGCACGATTTCTGCGGCGATGTCACCCCGGTAGAAGCGGTCGTAGGCCGCGTAGATAGCGGCTTTGCGATCGAGCCCGTCGGCAAGCGCCGCGCGCTCGGCCTCGACGAGCTTCTCCAGCGTCGCCTTCAGGTCGGGCTGCCGGAAGATTTCGCCGATGGCCGGTCCCCGCGGTTCGCCATCGTCATGCGGGAGGAATACCGCGGTCGAATAGGGCCACTTCAGAATCTCGTCCCGGTGACGCTCGATCGCCCGGACGGCGCTTTCCTCGATGGGGTAGCCCTCCGCCATCTCGATAGCCGGGGCCAGCACCTCGGCGAGACTCAGGGAGCCATACTCGGCGAGCATGACCATGAGTCCGCCGGGTGTTCCGGGTGTCACGGCCGCGAGCGGGCCATACTCCGGCGGATAGTCGAGGCCCTTGTCGCGGAAAAATTCCGGCGTGGCTCCTGAAGGCGCAACGCCCAGCGCGTTGATACCCAGCACTTCCCTGGTACGGGGGTTGTAGATGAGGGCCTGGGTTTCACCGCCCCAGCCGAGCACGTCCCACATCGTGGACGTGGCGGCAAGCATGGCACACGCTGAATCGACGGCGTTCCCGCCGTTTATGAACATACGCGCACCTGCGGTGGCCGCCAGCGGTTTCCCGGTGATGGCCACCCAGTGTTTGCCGTGCAGCACGGGTTTTTGCGTATCCGCTCGCGCGCCCGGCAACAGGCAAAGGCAGGTCAATGCCGCGAACGTCAGGGCAATCGAACGGCTTCGGCTGGCAATCATCGGTTTTCTCCGGTCAGGGCCTGTTGGCGCAATGCTCACGGCGGCTGTGGCGAGACGCAGCAGCTCGTCGGCAGCTGCGTTCATGAACCCGAAAAGAGACTATCACGGTGCCCTGCCGATCTCTTTATGTCTGAACGGTCGCGCCAACGGCGCTCTCACGATGCTCCCATCTTTCGAAATTGTCTATACGAACAATCGCTTAGGCACTAGCTCTTATCGTCACTGCCGCTTTCCGGTTGATACGATTCCATATGGAGAAACACGAGTGGAGGAGATAGACAATGTCAGTAGCAAGAGTCACAGAACTTACTGCATCATCGGCGAAGAGCTTCGATGATGCGATCAAGACCGGGATCTCCCGGGCCGTCAAGACCCTGCATAACGTGCGCGGTGCCTGGATACAGGATCAGGAGGTCGTCGTGACGGGCGACGCTGTCACCGAATACCGCGTGCACATGAAGGTGACGTTCGTCCTCGACGACTAACGCTGGTTCATATCCAGTTCTTGCGCCGGAAATAGATCAGCATCCCGACAACGAGCGATACCATCACAAGCCACAGGATCGGGTAGCCGAAACGCCACCCGAGTTCGGGCATGTTCCAGGCGCTGACCGAACGGTCGAAGTTCATGCCGTAGACGCCGACGATGAACGAGAGTGGAATGAAGACGGTCGCAATGATCGTGAGCAACTTCATAACGTCGTTCATATGGTTGGAGAGACTGGACAGGTAGACCTCGAGGAGACTCGACGCCATCTCCCTGTAGCTCTCCACCAGGTCCAGTGCATGAACCGCGTGGTCGTAGCAGTCCCGGATATACAGTTTCGTGTTTTCGGAGATCTGGCCGTGTTCGTCGCGAAGCAGGCTGTTAATCATGTCCCGCTGAGGCCAGGTAACCCGGCGCAGCAGGACGAGTTCACGCTTGAGCCTGTGAATCTCGTCCAGCGCCGCACGGCTCGGATCATCGAAAACAGTCAGCTCGAGGGCCTCGATGCGGTCCCCGAGCGTTTCCATGATCGGGAACACGAGATCGATCGCGGTATCGAGCAGCGAGTAGTAAAGATAGTCGACGCCGTTGCGCCGAATCCGTGATGAGCTCCGATAACTGCGTTGCCGAATCGCACGGAACGGGTCTTGACGGCCCGAATAGAAGCTAACGAGCCAGGTATCACCGAGGAACAGGCTGAGCTGTGCTGTCGCGATTCCGTGCTCGGAGATTTCGGGCAGGCTGACTATCGTGAAGAGCTGCCCGTCATAGGCTTCGAGCTTTGCGCGTTGCCCCGTGTGCGATACGTCTTCGAGCGCGAGCGGATGCAGTTGGAACGCATTGCCGATGGCGCGCAACAGCGCCTCGGACGGAGTCCCGTTCACGTGCAACCAGGTCGCATTGGGACTCGAAACATATTCGCGAGCCTCGTCCGGCGTGCAATCGGACTTTTCCGTGTATCCCTCGGCGTCGTAATCGAGCAGGTGCAGCGTGGCCGGAATGCACTCGGACTCCGGCGGCCCGCTAAGATCGCCCGGCGCAGTTCCCGGGCTCGTGAAGCGCCCCGGGACGAGGTGCAGTGGATGCCTGAATCGTCGCTTCACGTGCATGGCCATCTCCAGCGGCTGAATTTTCCCGCGGCGGGTGCCGCGTGGCCATACGTATTTGCTGCGAGCACGATCGGCCAGGCCGGCGGTCAGACACTCGCCCGGCTTAGGTAGAACTACGCATTGCCGCGCGCCGCGGGACGCACAACCCTAGAGAACCGGGCATCGGTGGAAGTAAACGCCGATGTCGTCGGCGCAACCAGGGAGCAGGGGTAACAGCAGATGCCCTCATTAGACCTCAACCCGGAAATCGTTCAGTTCGTTATCGACAAGGTGCACGAGTTTCACTCGCGCGAGGACGTGACGTTCCCTGACGAGGACGAAATCGAGGCCGTCAACGAGGACTTGGCAGAGCAGTTCGCCACGGACTTTGCCGGCGATCCTTACTACCAGGAACTGACGACAACGATCGACGACCTCGAACCGGATCAGCAGATGACGCTGGTTGCGCTGATGTGGGTCGGTCGCGGCGACTACGCGCTGGAGGAATGGGACGAGGCGCTGCAGTTCGCAGAAGAGACGTGGACGGACCACACCGCAGAGTACCTGGTCGGCACTGCGCTGCTCGCCGATTACCTGGCGGAAGGCCTGCAGCAATTCGAGACGGAAGGGGATTAGCGCCCGCGGGCGATCAGTGTGTCCACATTCGCTGCCAGGCGTCCAGCAGCACGCGCTCGTCGATGGCCGGCGAAATCAGCTCGGTCGTAATCGGTTCCCAGTGCGGATTGCCACGTGCGGCGACCACGTGGGTGAAAACGTAGATGGGTTCCTGGCCCATGCGCAGGTCGGTAATCAGCAGGCGGTCCTCGACGATGCTGGCTTTTACGAAGTCCCGTGCGAACCAGCGCAGCCGGGATACGGCCCAGACAGTATCCGCCTCCAGCAGCAACTGCCTGTCGGAGCCGTAAGCGGAGAAATCGATCGGTCCTTTATCCACGAGCAACGAATCGAAACCCTCCAGGTAACCGTGCTCCGTGAGCACGACGACGCGCCAGAGCAGGGTATTGAAAGGCGTCGGCGTTATGAATACGGGAGCTCCCCAAAGCCCTCTCGCGGCCAGCGCGTCCTCGGCATGGCGCGCCACGATCGACTGGGCCGTCCACGACCATCCCAGGTAGAGCGTGCTCAATAACAGGCCCGCGCGAATCACGCGTCCGCTCGAGCGTCTTGCGGGCCAGGCGGCCATGATTACGACAGCCACCAGCATCGGCAGCGTAAAAAGCGGGTCGATGATAAAGAGCGTCGCCCACATAACGGGCGGCGAGTCGAGCGGCCAGAGCAGTTGCGTCCCGTAGGCCGTGTGGGCGTCGAGCAGGGGATGGGTGATCAGGGCCAGGCCGATGATCGCCAGCCATTGCAGCGGTGCGTCTCGGACCGGCGCCCACCAGCGCCGCAACGCCAGCCACAGCAACAATGCAAACGGCGGCAAAACGAACAGCGAATGGCTGAATCCGCGGTGATAGGTGAAGTTGGCGACCGCATCGCCATAGTCGATAGCGACATCGAGATCCGGCAGCGTGCCGAGCGCCGCGCCGACGAGCAGCGCTTTGCGCCGCTGGCCGGAGGGTGCAATGGCGCCGCCGATCGCGGCGCCGAGCACGGCCTGGGTTACGGAGTCCACAGTGTTTTGCGAGTTCCCGGTCTAGTCATTATTGCCGCGTACCGAGCGGAAGAACCAGGCGATGAACACGGCAAATGCCGCGGCCCCGACCAGCATCGCGGTGGCCTCGCTTCCCAGCCATTCGGTGCCGATGCCGTCAGGCCGCCGGCTTTTCGCAACGGCGACCAGCGCGATGCCGACGCCCAGCAGACCCTCACCGCCCACGAAACCGCTGCCGAGCAACACGCCGCGCTCGCGCCGGTCGGCGGCCACGGTGTCATTTTTGGCCGTGCGTTCCATCCACAGGCGGATCAGTCCGCCCACGAAGATCGGCGTCATCGTGGACACGGGCAGGTAAACGCCAACCGCAAACGGCAGCGACGGGATACGCAGGATCTCGCAGGCGAACGCGATTCCCACGCCGATCGCGACGAGCGCCCAGGGCAGGTCCTGGTCCAGCACGCCGTCGATCACAAGCTTCATCAGCGTCGCCTGCGGCGCGGGCAGTTCTTCGCTGCCGAAGCCGAATCCCTTGCCGAGCGCCAGCACGGTCAGGCAAACGAACGTGGCAGACGTGAGGACGCCGATGAGTTCCGACGTCTGTTGCGCGCGCGGCGTGGCACCGAGCAGGAATCCGGTTTTCAGGTCCTGCGAAGTGTCGCCGGAAATGGAGGCGGCGATGGCGACGACGCAGCCCACCGTCAATGCCGCGGCCTTGCCCATTGCGTCGGTCCAGCCGAACAGCAGGAACAGCGATGCGGTACCGAGCAGCGCCGCGATGGTCATGCCGCTCGTCGGGTTGCTCGTGACGCCTACGAGCCCGACGATGCGCGAGGCGACCGTGACGAAGAAAAAGGCAAACACGACGACGCACACGGCGGCCACGGCGCGAATACCGACACCGCCGACGGCGCCGAATACCTGCGGTACCAGGATGAGCACGAGTGCGATCGCCAGCGCGCCGAAACCGACGACGCGCAGCGGCAGGTCGTTGCTGGTTCTGCTTACCGCGGCCGTACCCGAACCCACGCGCTCGCCGAGCTGCGATGCGCCGATGCGAAAACTACTGATCATCACGGGGATGCTGCGGATCAGCGTGATGATGCCGGCGGTCGCGACAGCGCCTGCGCCGATGTAGCGCACGTAGCGCGTCCAGATCTGGCCGGGCTGCATGTCGCGAATCAGGTTGACCGTCTCCGGGAACAGCGGCGCCGTGCGGGCATCGCCCCACCAGGCGATCGCCGGGATGATCACCAGCCAGGAGAGCAGGCCACCGCCGACCATCACCGCGGCAATGCGGGGGCCGAGGATGTAGCCAACGCCGAACAGCGCTGCCGACAGGTCCATGCCGAGCTGGCCTTTCTTCAGCAAGGGAATGTTCACGTGCAGGTCGCCGGGGATCACGCGGATCCAGGAGGTCAGGAACTTGAAAAACGCGCCGCCGGCAAGCCCGTAAAATACGAAGCGCGCGCGGCCGCCGCCGATCTCGTTCGCAACCAGCACCTCCGCGCAGGCGGTTCCTTCCGGGTACGGCAACTTGCCGTGCTCGCGTTCGATCAGGAAACGCCGCAACGGGATCATGAACAGGATCCCGAGCAGGCCGCCGCACATCGCAAGCAGGGTCATCTGCAGCAGCTCGGGCGGCATACCCCACATGAACAGCGCGGGTAACGTGAAGATGACGCCGCTTGCGAGCGAACTGGAGGCGGAGCCGGTCGTCTGGGAGATGTTGGTTTCGAGAATGCTGCCGCGGACGCCGACGTGGGCGAGCGCGCGAAACACCGCCACGGTCATGACGGCGACGGGGATCGATGTGCTGATCGTGAGTCCGGCGCGCAAGCCGAGGTAAGCGTTCGCGGCGCCGAAGATGATGCCGAACAGAATTCCGAGCCCGACGGCCTTGAGCGTAAATTCTGCCTGCGATTCGCCGGCAGGCACGAAAGGGTCGTAGGAGTCGCCTTGCGCGATCGGCACGTAGGCCTTCTGGCTCAGTCCTTCTTTTCGCATTGTCTGGGTCGCCAAGTCCGAAACAGCGCGCCATTCTACGTTAAAATGCGTTGCAGGCTCTTCTTGTGAGTCTCCTGAGGGTCGACAGCCAGGGTTGCCAGGTGTTTTGAAGATCTACGTCATCAGCTTGCCCGACGCCACGAAGCGCCGCGAAAATGCGAGTCGCCAGTTAACCGACGCCGGGTTGTCCTTCGAGTTTTTCGATGCGAGGCGCGGCAACGAGGCAATCGCTGAAGGCTATTTCGAGCGCTGCGACGAGGATGAGTGGCTGCTGAACACGGGACGCGAGATGACGCCGAATGAGGTTGGATGTTTCGCGAGCCACAGATCCATGTGGCAAAAGTGCGTTGAACTCGGCGAGCCCCTCATGATCATGGAGGACGATTTCAAGCTGTTGCCCGGCTTCGCCGGAGCCGTGGAGCAGGTGGCGGAGAACATTTCGGAGTGCGGCTTCATTCGTCTGCAGTCGGAGACCCGTGCGCGCAAGCAGCGCATAGCGACGCGGGGGGACTATACGCTGTGGCGCTACACGAAGGTGCCGCATTCCTGCATGTGTAACAGCGTCACGCCCGAAGCCGCAAGCCGGCTCGTCGAACAGACAAGGACCATCTATGAACCGGTCGACGTATTCATCAAGAAGTTCTGGGACCACGGTCAGCCGATTTACGGGCTAACACCTTACACGGTGACGGAATCGGATCTGAGCCAGGCGACGTTCATTCCGCATCGCGACAAGGCCCGCAAGAGTTTCTCCATCGCGTCCGCCAGATTTCTGCGAAAATGCGGCTGGGAAGTGAAGCGCATTCGTGCCGCCCATCGGATGCCCAATCCAGGATGGGTGCGCAATACTAATGCCTGAACAGGTTGACGACGATCGTCAGGATAATGCTCAGCAGTATCATCGACGTTATAGGTATAAAAACGCGCGTGTTGCCCGAACCGAGTCGCAGGTCACCGGGCAGTTTTCCGAACCAGTTCACAAGCCAGGGTGCGAACTGCAGCGCGGCGCCCGCCAGCAGCACGATAACGCCGATGATCATCAGCCACTTGCCCATGGTCATATCAGGTCCAGCAGCATCGGCAGAACCAGCCGCTTGACGAGGCTCAGACCCACGATCCCGGCCATGACGACGGCCAGCGTCAGCAGGTCCCACTCGTTCAGAACCAGGCCGAGCGCGAGCGCGGCCGCTGGCGGGTGTTCCGTGCGCGTGACAACCATCGTGAACATAGCGAGCGAAATTGCCGTCGCGCCGAATATGACCATTACCGCGTGAGCAGCCGCGGCGCCCTGTATGTTCATGGCTGACTCGAGCGTCGCCATCAGGCAGCCGGCGACCATGCCTATGGCATAGCCACCGATCATACTGCGGGGACCGGAGTGCAGTGACCGCGGCACGGCGAACGCGATGAACGCGCTGGCGCCGAGCGCCGCGATCAATACGGTCTGGGTTACTGCGTCGAGTAACAGCAACAGGATCAGGACGACGAATCCCGCGAGCCCGCATTGCAGCGCGTAGCGTTTGAAGCTTTCGCGTCGGATGTGGCGGTCGAGGTCGAGGGTCATCCCCCGAAGTCTACCTCAGGCGGATGCAGGAGCGATTCTCGAAGCGCGAACCGGCGCAGATGCGCCGGTTCGCTCTCTTACCTGGCCAATATCGTCGTTGCTCAGGCGGCAACCTCGATTCGGCGCGGAAGCGCCTTGGCCTGTTTCGGGATCAGGATCTCGAGCACTCCGTGACGATCCGTTGCTTTCACCTTCTCGGCATCCACCGATTCCGGCAGGATAAAGCGCCGGTAGAACCGGCCGGTGCCACGCTCCGAGCGACGGCGGATGATTTTTTCTTCGGCCTGCTCGGCCTGCACGAAACGCTCGCCCGTAATGGTCAGTACGCCGTTTTCCAGTGTGATGTCGACGTCCTTGGGATCGACGCCGGGCACGTCGACGTACAGCTGGAACTTGTCCTCGAATTCGTTGATATCGACGTTCGGGACCCAGTCAGCGGTTACGCCGCTGCTGTCGCTGGCCGACCAGCCCGAAAACAGGCGATTGATATCATCCTGCAACTGACGAACACCCACCCAGGGTTCATAATTCACCAATGACATTTCGCTGCCTCCAATTCATAAGGTCCTGAAAGAAAAGGCACTATTGCCTTTCGCTCGTTAAAATAGGGGCGCCCGGGAGGTTTTCAAGAGTTCCTGAAACAGCGTCGCTCCCGCAGGTATCATTCGGGTTTCTGCAATCTGGCCACCGGGAGCAATACCGTGCGAAATGCCGCAATCCTTGCCGCTTTATTCCTGAGTTCGTTCACCGTTGCCGACAGTCATGCCGACGAAGGCCTGCGGCCCGTTACCCACGAAGATCTCTGGACCATGCGCCGGCTCGCCGCGCCGGTAACGAGCCCGGACGGCCAATGGGCGGTCGTCGCCGTGACGGAGCCTGCCTACAAGGAAGAAGAGACCGTCAGCGACCTGTGGCTTGTCGCCGTGGACGGGGACACGGAACCGCGGCGCCTGACGGCAACGAAGGATTCCGAAGACGGCGTGCAGTGGAGCCCGGACGGCACGCGAATCGCGTTCAGCGCCAAGCGCGGCGAGGACGTCAGCCAGATCTACATCATGGACATGACGATGCCCGGCGAGGCACAGAAGATCACCTCGCTTGCAACCGGGGCGACCGGGCCGAAATGGAGCCCCGACAGCAAACGCATCGCGTTCGAGAGTCGCATCTACCCGGGCAAGCTGACGGACGAGGAGAACGCGGCCGAGAAGAAGGCGCGCGAGGAACGCGACTACAATGTGACCGCGTACGACATCTTCCCCATTCGCCAGTGGAACCGCTGGCTTGACGACCTGCAGACACACGTGTTCGTCCAGGACGCCGTTCCCGGTGCGCAAGCAAAAGACCTGTTGGCAGGCACGGAGTTCGTTACTCAACCCGGGTTTGCGGGCGTCCCGTCGCTCGCAAGCGAGAGCCTTGAACCGGAGTGGACGCCGGACGGCCGGGCTCTGGTCATATCAGCCACGCAGAACCTGGACGATGCGGCGCACAGCACGACGGTCTATCACCTGTATCGCCTGGCCGCGACGGGCGGCGAGCCAGAGGTGCTGACCGGTGGCGATGAATGGAGCTGCCACGCGGCAAAGTTCGGGCCGCAAGGTGATGCGCTTTACTGCGAGTATGAACCGGTCACGGAGTTTGCCTACAACCTCACGGAGATCGCGAGGTTCGAGTGGCCGAAAAGCGGTGCTGCCTCCGACTTCGAAGCGGAGCCGACACTCCTGACGGACGGTTTCGATCGGTCGGTGTCAGATATGACCTTGAGCGCGGACGGCAAAACGATTTATTTCACGGCAGCGGACGAGGGCCGGATGAGGTTGTTCAGCGTCCCCGCCCGCGGTCGCGGCACGGTGTCGGCGCTGAATCGTGACAGCGGTGGCGTCTACGCAGGTCCACAGCCGGCGGGCCGGTCGCTCGTGGCGCGCTGGGAGGATGCGACGAACCCGGCGGAGCTGGTACGGATCGATACCCGCAGCGGCCGCCACGCGTTTCTGACCGGGTTCAACAGGGATAGGGCCGCCGTGCTCGATCGCCCGCCGTTCCGCGAGTTCTGGTTCGAGAGTTCCCTCGGCCGCCGTGTCCACAGTTTCGTCGCGTTACCGCCCGGGTTCGATGAGAACAAGAAGTACCCGGTCATCACGCTCATCCACGGCGGCCCGCATTCCTCGTCGCTGGATGCAGACCACGTCCGCTGGAGTCCGCACCTGATCGCGTCGGCCGGCTACGTCGTGGTCATGACCGACTACACGGGCTCGGTCGGCTATGGCGTCGAATTCTCCCGCGCGATCCAGGGCGATCCGCTGAAAACGCCCGGCGATGAACTGAACGAGGCGCTGGACGAGGCAATAAAGCTGTATCCGTTCATCGACGAGGACAGGCAGGCGGCGGCTGGTGCCAGCTACGGCGGCCACCTGATCAACTGGCTGCAGGGCACCACAACGCGATTCAGGACGCTGGTCGGTCATGCCGGCCTCGTGGACCTCGAGGGCCAGTGGTCGACCAGCGACGCTGTCTTCCATCGTGAGATCAACGCGGAAGGCCCGCCGTGGAGCGACAGCCCGATCTGGGACGAGCAGAGCCCGTCCAGCTATGCGGCGAATTTCTCGACGCCGATGATGCTGACGATCGGCGAAAAGGACTACCGCGTGCCAGTGAACCAGACGATTGCGGCCTGGACCTACCTGCAGCGCAAGCAGGTCCCCGGGCGCCTGCTCGTGTTTCACGATGCCGACCACTGGATCATGAAAGGAGCGGAGGCGAAGCGCTACTGGGAGGAAGTGCACGCCTGGCTGCGGAAGTACCTGGCGCCGGACGAGGGATGATTCGCGGTTTGAGAACTGCTCCTGCTACGTCACCCCGATCTGCCGGCGGAAGCTGTAGAACAGGATCGGTATTACGATCAGCGTCAGCACGGTCGAGACGAGGATGCCGAATATCAACGAGATCGCGAGGCCGTTGAAGATCGGATCGTCGAGGATAAAGAACGCGCCCATCATCGCGGCCAGCGCCGTCAGCATGATCGGTTTTGCGCGCACCGCCGATGCCCGGACCACCGCATCGTCGAGGTCGTGTCCCTCGCGCTGCTGGTCGAGTATGAAGTCGACGAGCAGTATCGAGTTACGGACGATGATGCCGGCCAGGGCGATCATGCCGATCATGGACGTCGCCGTGAAGTTCGCACCGAAAATCGCGTGTCCCGGCATTACGCCGATGATCGTCAGCGGAATCGGCGCCATGATGATCAGCGGCAGCAGGTACGAACGAAACTGCGCGACGACCAGCAAGTAGATGAGTATCAGACCGACGGAATAGGCGAGCCCCATGTCCCGGAACGTCTCGTAGGTAATCTGCCACTCGCCGTCCCACTTCATGGAGAAGTAGTAGGGGTTCTGCGGCTGGCTGATGTACCGCTGCTCGACAGGCGTGCCGGCATTCGCCAGCTCGTCGATCTTCTCGCCGAGCTTGAACATGCCGTAGAGGGGGCTGTCCAGGCGACCGGCCATGTCGGCCGTGACGAACACGACCGGCAGAAGGTCCTTGTGGTAAACGGCGTCGTCCCAAGCCACTTCATGCACGTTGGCGATTTCTGCGATCGGCACGCGCTGCCCGCTCTGGCTGCGTACCTCTAGCGCCAGCAGGGCGTCGAGATCCGCCTTGGAAGATACCGGCAGGTCGAGACGCACCGGGATCGGATACCGTTCGCGGGCCTGGTGAACGTAGGTGACGTCTTCGCCGTTCAACGCCATCTGCATTATCCCGGCAACGCGTTGTTGCGGCACGCCGAGCAGGGCGGCGCGCTGGCGGTCGACTTCGATGATGAAGCGCGTCGCATCGGCTTCGACGGACGTGTCGATATCGACGATGTCGGGCGTGCCGCGGAATATTGCCTCCAGGCGCCGCCCGAGCAGTTTCTGTTCCTCGTAGTCGGGACCGTAGATTTCCGCAACGATAGGCGCCATCACCGGCGGACCCGGCGGCACCTCGGCGATCTTGACGGATGCGCCGAACTCCCGGCCAATCGCGGCAAGCTCGTCGCGAACGCTGCGGGCGATCTCGTGGCTGGATCGCTTGCGGTGGTGCTTGTCGACCAGGTTGACCTGGATGTCACCGGCGTTGGCGTCACCGCGCAGGTAATACTGCCGTACCAGGCCGTTGAAGTTGATCGGTGACGCCGTGCCCGCATAGACCTGGTAATCGGTGACTTCGGGCACGCGTTCGATCGACTCGGCCATGGCGTCAAGTGCGCGGGCCGTCTGTTCGACGCTGCTTCCCTCCGGCATGTCGACAACGACCTGGAACTCCGACTTGTTGTCGAAGGGCAGCATCTTGAGCACGACGAACTGGAAGACGACGAGCAGCATCGCAACGCCGATAATGGCGACGGTCCCGCCATAGAGCCAGGCGCGTGCGCGCCTGCCGGATTCGCGATCGAGGAACGGGCGCATGAGCCGGTCGAAGGTGCGATGCAGCCTGGACTCTTCTTCGGCCGATTCCTTGTGGATCGGCGCATGCTGCAACAGTCGATGACTGAGCCAGGGCGTCAGTATCAGTGCGACCGCGAGGGAAATGAGCATGCCGGTGCTGGCGTTGATCGGGATCGGGCTCATGTACGGCCCCATCAGGCCGGTCACGAACGCCATGGGCAGCAACGCGGCGATGACGGTGAACGTGGCGAGAATAGTAGGGCCGCCGACCTCGTCGACGGCCGGCGGAATGATCTCGCCGATCGAGCCGGAACCCAGGCCGCGATGCCGGTGTATGTTCTCGACGACGACGATCGCGTCGTCCACGAGTATGCCGATTGCGAAGATCAGCGCGAACAGCGATACCCGGTTGATCGTGAATCCCCAGGCCCATGAAGCAAACAGCGTTGCTGCGAGCGTGACTATGACCGCGGCGCCGACGACGATCGCTTCGCGCCAGCCCAGCGCGAACCACGTCAGCAGGATAACCGACATCGTCGCGAACGAGAGTTTCTGGATGAGCTTGGAGGCCTTGTCGTCAGCGGTCTTGCCGTAGTTACGGGTTATCGTGACGTTCACGCCCTCCGGAATGAGTGTTGCCTCGAGTTGCGCCAGGCGCTCGACCACGGCGTCGGCAATATTGGTTGCATTGGTGCCCGGCTTCTTGGCGATCGCGATCGTTACCGACGGCGCATACGGGACGGGGCCGAGGCCGATCTGCTGCGCCGCCGGCCCGGTTGCGAACCACGTGTAGTTCTCGGGCTGATCGGCGCGGGCTCTTACCGTCGCAATGTCGTCCAGGTACACGGGCCGTCCCTCGAACATTCCCACCACGAGGCGGGCGACGTCTTCCCGGTTGCTGAGAAAGGTGCCGGCCTGCACGGGCACTTGTGTGTTGTCGTAGACGAGTGAGCCCGAATGCGAGACGGTGTTGCTCGCCGTCAGCGCCTGCCGCAAATCGTCGAGCGTCATGCCGAAGCCGGAGACGCGTTGCGGGTCCAGTTCGACATGGACGATCTCGCGCGAACCGCCGATCGTGTAAACATCGCGGGTCCCCGGTACGCGCTTGATCTCCGCTTCCAGCGCGTGCGCGACCTTCAGCAGGTCCTGCGTGGCGCGCGCCGTATCCTCGGTCCACAGGGTCGCCGAGACGATTGGCACGTCGTCGATGCCCTTGGGTTTGACAATGGGTGGCAGGATGCCGAGGTTCTGCGGGCGCCAGTCCTGGTTCGAGAATATGGCGTTGTAGAGTCTTACGAGCGCCTCGGTGCGCGGCTCGCCGACTTTGAACTGCACGGTGAGGACGCCCATGCCGGGCCGGGACACGGAGTAGACGTGCTTGACTCCGTCGATCTCCGCAAGCACCTGCTCCATCGGCAAGGCGACGAGGTTTTCCACCTCGGTCGTGCTTGCGCCCGGGAAAGCGACGAACACGTTGGCGAAGGTTACATCGATCTGCGGCTCTTCCTCGCGCGGGGTCACGATAACCGCGAACAGGCCGAGCAGCATTGCCGCGAGCGCGAGCAGCGGCGTCAGTGCATTGTCCTGGAACCTGGCGGCGAGGCTGCCCGAGATGCCCAGCTTATTCTTCATCGTTTGCCACCGCCTGCGATTTGACGTAGATGCCGGCACGTACCGGGTCGAGCGCTACGCGCTCTCCCTCGCCGAGGCCGGCCAGTATTTCCGTGCGGTCATCGAAGGTGTTGCCCGCACGAACCTGCCGCAGACGAACGTGGCCGTCCGTTGATACGACATACAAGCCGGTGACTTCGCTGCGCCGGAGCAGGGCGCGTGTCGGAATGAGCAGGCGCTCGGCGTCGCCGATGACGAAGGCGACCTTCACGAACATGCCCGGGTACAGCCCAAACTGTCCTTGCGGCAGCTCGATGCGGGCAGTGAACGTATTGCTCGCGCTGTCGGCAAACGGGAAGATCGTAACATTGTCGGCTTCGACGCGGCCTTCATCGGTGACGATCCAGGCCTTCTTGTGTTCACGGACGTTGGCGGCTACTTGCTGTGGAAGGGTTACGACCACCCGCAGTGACTCGAGCGAAAGACCGCTCATCAGCGGCTGTCCAACCGAGACTGCTTCGCCGACCTCGACGTGCCGCTCGGTAACGATGCCCGCATACGGCGCCCTGACGAGCGTGTACTCGAGTTGTTGCTCGGCCGTCTCGACGGCGGAACGGGCGGCGGCTGCGCGCGCCACGGCCGCGTCTCTTGCGGCCAGTGCCTGGTCGTATTCCCGCTTGGAACTCGAGCCCGACTGGAACAGGCCCTCGGCGCGGCGGAATTCGGCAACCGCCTGCGTCTGCCGCGCGAGCGCCGCCTCGAGGTTCGCTTTGGCCTGCCGCAGTGCCGACTGTTGTTCGACGTCGGTAAAGCGGACGATCGGGTCGCCCGGTTCGACGTAGTCGTCGACGTCGTAGAAGACCTCGGCGATACGGCCCGCCGTTTGCGCGGACATCGTGGCCTTGTTGACGGCCTCGACGGTGCCGTCGTAGACGCGCTCGAGCGGCGCGCGGGCCAGTTCGGCGGCGGTGGTCTCGAACGGCAGTTCTTCGGCCGGTACGTTCGTTACTGTCAACAACAGCACGGCCGCGAACGACGTCACAGGCCACGCAGAAATACGAGGACGATTCATCATGTCAGTTCTTCCTGGAAGCGGGCACGCAATAAAGCGCGTGCAGGGTCTCGATGACGGAACGCGCATCGTCGCCTTTCAATGAGTAAAACTGGGTCTGGCCTTCGCGGCGTGCCTGCACGAAGCCGTCCTTTCTGAGCAACGCGAGGTGCTGCGAGATCGTCGACTGCCGTGCGCCAAGCGATTCGGCAATATCGCCGACCGAGCGCTCGCCCTCGATGAGCTGGCAGAGAATCAGGAGCCGCGTCTCGTTGGCCATTGCGGCAAGCAGCTGATGGGCCTTGCCGGCCTGCTTTTTCATGGCATCGGGGCTGATTTTCATCACAGGACTCCCACGGCGCGCGCCAGCCGCAGTTTCGCCAGGGCCAGTTCGTAACGGGCGTTATCGCGGTTATTGAGAGCCTGCTGGCGCAGCGTCTCGGCATCGAGGACTTCGATATTGGCGCTGGAGCCGGCTTCGTACCGATTCTGGACGACGCGCAGGTTTTCGATGGCCTGATCGACGGCAGACTCGGCGACACGGGTCCGGGCCTCGGCCTCCTGGCGGTCGTTCCATGCGCGCCGCACCTGCAGCGAGATGGTTGACAGGAGGTCGCTGCGCGTGTGGTTTACCGCGAGGGCCTGGCGTTCGAGGGCGGCGGCGCGGTCACGGTTACGCCCGGCGTTGAACAGGTTCCACTGGAAGGAGACGCCGGCCATCCAGAACTCCTCCGCGTCGAGAAAAGCGTTTTCCATGTACATGTAGCCGCCCGTCAGAGCGAACTGCGGGCGTGACCGGGCACGTATGGCCGTGGAGTTCTCGCGCAGCGAGTTCGCCTCGGCGGCGAGTACGGCAAGTTCGTCGCGTTGCTGCGTTGCCGCCAGGATCAGCGACTCCAGGGTCTCGCTGGCGGGTACGAGGCCGTCGATGTCGAGATCCGGGTCCAGTGAAACCGGCTGATCGAGCGGCCGGTTCAGGAAACGATTATAGGCTGCGCGCGCGAAATCCAGCGCGTTCTCAGCCTGCAGCTTCCGCTGCTCCGCATCGGCCAGCGCGACACTGGCTGCGAGGAAGTCGTTCTTCGGCACTGACCCGAATTCGTACTGTTGCCGCGCGCGCTCCGTCTGCGCTCTCAGGGTTCTTACATTCGACTCGGCAACCTCGAGTCCACTTTCTGCCCTGAGGACGTTGATAAAGTGTTGACCGGTGCCGAGCTTGATGTCCTGCAGTACGGCTTCGTACTGTTCGCTGGACGCCTCCGCCGCGTATTCGGCGGCGTCGACGCCCGCCGATATCGCTCCGCCGGCATACAGCGGCAAGCTGACCTGGACGCCCGCATTCACGAAGTTGTCGTTGTCGAAGATCTGTTGCGACGTCGTGCCGCCGCCGAAATCGAAGCGGGGTGCTTCGTCGAGCTGGGTAAAAGAACTGGAAACGTCCAGCCGCGGCCAACGTTCCGCCTGCGCGCTCTCGAGGTTAAGGTCTGCCGCCTCGCGGCGTGCGGCGGCGGCCGCAAGCTGGTAGTGCGTGGCGACGGCGTCCGACCAGGCCGCAGTGAGGTTTTCCGCGCCGGCTGCGCCAGCGAGTATCAGCGCAGAGGCAAATGCGAGGTAGCAATAGCGTGATTTCATTGGTGTTGCGCCCAGTGGTTGGACAGGCCTGACCCGACCTGCAGGTTAATTCGTATATTCTAATTTACGAATATAAAAAAGATCAATAGTCGGAATCCCGAATTGAAGTCGCGGGGGAAGGCGGCTAGCGTGCGGACTGCCCGATGCGCGTTCTGACGTCCGTCAGAAGCCCCTTGATTCGCGCCGCATGATCGGGGCCCATTCTCAGCAGCAGCTTCTGCCCGCTCGACAGTGCCTCGAGCTCCGGGTCTGCGAATTCATACAGGACGTGCGGCTGCACCAGGCGGATGGGTTGTTGCGGCTGCGGCGTCGCGAGGAGATGGTCGATAACCGCAACGACACGGTCGTTGAAATAGCCGTCCGGGTAGCCGAGTTGGGCGAATGCCTCCTGGAACAGCGGATAGAAGCGTCGATAGGTTGCCACTATTTCGTCAAGATCGGCGTCTGCCAGGATGTTGACGAGGGGTTTGTAGCGATCGTAATTATCGGGACTCAGGTAGAACGGTCCGTTTTCGCCGGCAGCGGAAACGACGAAGTTGCCGGACAGCCTGCCGAGGGGCCTGATCTTCTCGGCGATGCGGCTGCGAGTCAGGTTGTCCACCGTCGCGACGGTCTTGTCGATCAGCGCTTCGTCGGTGAGCAGCGTTTCGAGTCCGGGCCCGAAGACGTCGATCAGCGCAAGGGCAAAGTAACTGTCGCTCTCCTCGAGCGGCGGCAACTCGACCAGCTCACCATCGCCGGGCGTGACCTCAAGCGGTTCAACCGGGTGCAGCGGTTCCGCCGGTTCCGGTTCTGCGGCGGGCGCCTGCTGCTCCACGGGCGCCGGCGCCACCTCCGGCATCTCCTTTCCGTCCCAGAAAAACCAGGCCGCGACCGCCGCCGCGGCGACGACCAGCAACGCGATCAGCCATTTGATTTCGGTATCGTCCACGGCGCATGTCCACTGTCCGGCACCTTATGATAGCGCCGAACAGTGGACATGTGCGTGGTTGCGCGCTCTGCTACTCGTACCGCAGGGCCAGGACCGGGTTTGCGCGCGCGATGCGGATGGCGTGGCCGGCGACGGTGCCCCAGGCCAGCAACGTGGCGACGATTCCTGCCGCGAGCAGAATGGGAATCGTGCTGTGGATGCGGTCGGCGAAGAAATTCAGGTAAACGCTGGACGCGAAGTAGGCGCCGGGCAGGGCGATCGCCAGGGCCCAGAGCACGGGCGTGGAGAACTGCCAGACGAGCAGCCGCGCGATCTGAAAAGAGTTCGCGCCGAGGACCTTGCGCACGCCGATTTCCTTGGTGCGTTGCGTTGCCATGAAGGCAGCGAGTCCGAACAGCCCGATCAGGGCGAGCGCGAACGCTATGAAAGCAAATCCTGCCAGCGCCGCGTTCATGTATTTGAGAATGTTGTAGATGTCATTGAACGTTTCGTCGAGAAAGCGGCCCTGCATCGGGTATTCGGGTATGACACGGTCCCAGACGTCCTCGATCTGTTCGACGACATCCATCATGTTGCCGCCGGTAATGCGGATGGAGCCGATGCGCACGAACTCCGGGTTGTAGAGATACATCCAGGGCTTTTCGGCATTGAACAGCCCGGTGATGTTTTGCGTGGGCGCAACACCGACAATGACGAATTCCGGCACCGCGCCATCCTCTTCGCTGAAGTTGTAGAAACGCTGGTTGATCGCTGCAGCCGGTGAAGAAATCCCCAGCTTCTCAAGCGCCATTTCGTTGACGATCACGTTGACCGTCTCCGAGTCCTCACGCTCGGTATCGTTCGAAATCTCACGGCTCAGCTCACGGCCGGCGAGCATTCGTATATCGTACGCATCGAAAAACTCGGGCGACATACTCATGTATTGCAGATTGAATTTGCCGGCGTCGTCGCCTGGCTCGACGGATACCGATCTCGACGAGTTGTTCTGTTCGTAGGGAACCTGGCTGGCGTAGGCGACGCTGTCGACATTGGGCAGCGCGTCGAGTTCATGCCGCAGGGTCTCGAGGCGGTCGCGAATGCTGTCCACGTTCAGGCGGGTGAGCGTATAGATCTCGGAACGCGGAAATTCGTAGCTCGACTCTTTCACCTTTTCGTTTTGCATGAAGACGATCGCCACCAGCGCGAGCATGAATGCCGAGATGGCGAACTGTGCGCCGATCATGACCGATCGCACCCTCGAGCCCTTCTTGCCTTTTCGTGCAGAGTCGCGCAGGGCGTCGATCGGGCTTGCGCGGGTAATGAGCCACGCCGGGTACAGGCCTGCGAGCAGCCCGACGACAACGGTTGTCGCAAGAAGCCACGGCAACGTCCGCAGGTAGTTGATCGCGAGCGCTTTGTTCGCCACGTTGTTGAGCAAAGGAATGACAATCTCGAGTGCAGCGAGTGCGATGACCATTGCAATGGCAGTAATCACCAGGCTCTCGACGAGGAATTGCGTCAATAGTTGTCGCTGACTCGCACCCATCGTCTTGCGCATGCCCACTTCACGGCTTCGCCCGAGCGATTGTGCGGTAGCGAGATTCGTGTAGTTCACGCATGCAACTACGAGCACGAGGAAGCTCAGCAGGGAAATAACGGAGATCACCGGTAATCCGATGAGGTCCCAGACCGCGGTATTGGCACTGCTCAGCGGGGAAATATCGAACGATGCGATAACCTCTTTCCGATTGTCGTCGACAATACGTTCATACAGGCTGTCCATTTGCGACTGCAGCCACTCCCCGTCGAGTTCCGGCGGCAGCATGACGTAGGTCATGTTGCCGATTGACAGGTTGTTCCAGTCGCCGGCAACGTCGAAGTCTTTCATGCGCGCAAGCGCCTGGATGGAAGCGACAAACTGAAATGGCGCATCGACGATCGGGCTCGAGATAAAATGGGTGTTCAGGGGCAGGTCGGCGATGACGGCAGACACGTAGAAATCGAACTCATTGTCCAGCGTGACAACTTCTCCCACGGCATCCGCCTTGCCGAAGTATTTTATTGCTGCCGATTCCGTTATCAGCAACGAGTCCGGTTTCTCGAGCAGGTTCCGGTCGCCGTGCAGGTAATCGAAATCAAATATTTCCAGTAAGGCCGGGTCCGCAAAGCGAATGCTCTCGTAGAATGAGTCGGAACCGATAGCGACGAGATATTCCGACACAATCGTCCGTGCGACAGCCTCGACGTCCGGGATATTTGCTTCGATAGCGGGCCCGACTGCGGATTGGACCGCGTTGAATTTTTCGATCCCCACATTCAGTCCTGGCGCAGCGGTCGCGCCGATCGTGTAGATACGTTCGGCGTTCTCGTAGAACAGGTCGTGCGTACGCTCGTAGTCAACGATGAGGCCGCCGAAGACGTAAATCGTCAGACCGATCGCAAGCCCGGTGATGTTGATTGCAGCGAATCCCTTGTTCTTGCGCAGGTTTCGCAGTGCGATGTTCACGTTATTCCAGAACATTGGATGCCTCGCAGTACTCGCCGGTCAGGCGGCGCGTGTGTTGTCGGTGATGATGTGGCCGTCGAACAGGTTGACGGTGCGGTGCGCGTAGTCGGCGTGCGCCGGGGAATGCGTCACCATGACGATGGTGGTGCCTTCCTTGTTCAGCGAGCGGAGCAGCTCCATGACTTCCTGGCCGTGCACCGAATCGAGGTTGCCGGTGGGTTCGTCGGCGAGGATCAGCGGCTGGTCCCCGACGACGGCGCGAGCAACGGCAACACGCTGTTGCTGGCCGCCGGACAGCTGCCCGGGCATGTGTTTCGCACGGTGTGCAATGCCCATACGGTCCATGACTTCGTCGACGCGTTTCCTGCGCTTCGATGCCGGCATGTTGTGGTAGAGAAGCGCGAGCTCGATATTTTCGGCGACGGTCAGCTCGTCGATGAGATTGAAGCTCTGGAAGATGAAGCCGATGTTCATCTTGCGGATCTCGCTGCGCTTCGCCTCGGAATAGGGCGCGACGTTCTCGTCGAAAAAGAAGTAATCGCCCTCGGATGGATTGTCGAGCATGCCGACGATATTCAGCAGCGTTGACTTGCCGCATCCGGACGGCCCCATGATCGCAACGAATTCCTCCTGCCCGATCTCCAGGTTCACGCCGTTCAATGCGACGGTTTCTATTTCGTCTGTCTGGTAGACCTTGTACAGATTGTGCAGCTTGAGCATGTTGTTCCCCTTGTCAGGAAGGTTGATTCGAATCGGTTAGTCGGCGTCGAGCACCAGCCGGTCCATGCCGGTGAAACTCGTGTACGGTGAGGTGATGACTTTCTCGCCCGGGTCCAGGCCGTCGAGCACTTCGATGAAATCGGTGTTGCGGCGGCCGAGGCGAACCGTGCGCCTGATGGCTTCGGAGCCGTCCGGTGCTACGACGAATACCCAGTTGCCGCCCGTCTCCTGGTAGAAGGAGCCGTTCGGTATCAGGGTTGCGTCCGAGTTGTCTCCCAGCGTCAGGCGCAGCTGCAGCGTTTGGCCGCGGCGCAAACCCTCCGGCTCCTCGTTGAAGACCATGTCGACCTCGAACTGACCGTCGTTGACCTGCGGGTAGATCTTGGCGACCTGCAGGTCCAGTTCACGACCATTGTGGTCGGCGGTTGCGGTCTGCCCGATATCGACGCGGCCGAGGTAGAACTCGTCGATCCGGGCGTTGAGCTTGTAGGTGTCGGGATCGTCGATCTGTCCCAGCCGCCCGCCGCGCACGATCGACTCTCCTATTTCGACGTCGAAACCGGAGAGTTTGCCGGCGACCGGGGCGCGAACGTTCAGATCGTCCAGGTTCTTGCGTGCCAGGGCGAGACTGGTTTCGA